>NZ_QRHS01000003.1:0-169480 GCF_003470905.1 Roseburia sp. AM23-20 | reverse complement strand
GCCGTCCGTGGCAGCACAACACTGTATTGTGAACAGGCATACAAAGACTTTCTAATTTTTTCCCAAAGTCACAAAACGGATCCCGGCTTGATGCGATTTGCCAGCCACTAAGTTGTGAACCACCCTTCGTCGGGGAATTCATTTTACAACCTTGAGGGACGTAAATTTTTAGTGTTTTGTGTCTGAATCTGATTAAAAAAAGATTTCCAAATAACTATATTTAATAGATTATTATTGGTTTGATAATACTGGAAAACCTCAATATATCCCATTATGCCTATGTTTATTGCCATACACATTTGAAAAAATATTCTGTGTTATTTGGTCTGACAATTTACGAAATAATTCATGTAATACAATGTAGTAGATGGAAATTCTGGGAAGTCATTAGGCTGAATATCAGTGATATAGCACATTAGGATTTTAAGCATATTTTCAGTTGTGCGAATATCAAAAATTCACACCCACGCCCCCAGATTTTGAGATGAACCGCCCACCCAAATGGTGTTCACAACCTGACGATTGGCATCTTGCGCAAAGCCGGAGTTAATTTTGTGACTTTGGGAGAAAATTAGAAAATCTTGGTATGCCTGTCTACACACAGTGATGTTCTGCCACGGATGGCAGAACAAGGCGGCATCGAGTCATGGATGACTCGTTGTTGCCGTTCACGTCACTCCGAGAAAATCTAATTCAGGCATACCTAGACTTTTCTTATTTTCGTACAACGGAACCAAAATTACTCCGGCTTTGCGCAAGACGCCACTCACAAGCCTACGAAACACCATTTGGATGGGCGACGCATGTCTCAACAAACCAGCATTTGTCTCAACAAAATTCAGTTGGAAGTATTTTGAGAAATAATCAGTTGCAGTACCGGAACATTTTATCTGTCAGTATTCTTGCAAAGATCAGTCCAAGTGGCAGGCATACGATGATAAGGATCGCAGAGGCAAACCAGGAAGCTGACACATCCAGTGACATAATGCCAAGATTATAGATCGCGCGGTACAGATACAATCCAGGCACCATAATGACAATGGATGGAACAGTGATCGCGATTCTTGGATAACCGACATGATTTTTTAAGAGCGATGCAAGAAGTCCGGCAGTCAGTGCACCTAAAAATGCTGCAGCAGCAGAAGGTGTTCCCAGGAGATCTACAAGTTCCAGACGGAAAGTGTTTGCAATAGCACCAATGATCGCAGCAGAAGCGGCAAGCTTTGCCGGACTGTTGAACATGACGGAAAATCCAAATACGCCACAGAAACTTGCGAGCAGACGGAATACGATTTTTTCAGCCAGACTGAGATTTAATGGAAGAAAATCTACCGGCTGTAAATGCAGTAAAAGTGCTACCATCCATGCAAACATTGTGGCGACGGCAATAATGATCAGCGCATAAGCAAGACGTTCCAAACCGGAACGCATATCCAGTTTTGCAAGGTCGATACCGCTTGTGATAAATGGAAAGCCTGGGATGATAAAAAGCATTGCACAGATATAGCCTGCTTCATGCTGAATGGAAATCTCCCACAGAAGCTCTGCGATTTTTAAAAGTCCGGCATAAACCAGACAGGCACCTGAGACGGAAGCAGCGATGCACAAAAACAGTGTAAAATGATGCTTTGTGAGTTTGCACCGGAGATAATTTCCGATGCCTGCGCCGAAGAAAGCACAGAGCATTTCAACAGGTCCGCCGCCTAACAAAAATGTAAACGCGCTGCATGCAAAAGCAGCAGCACATCCAAGTGCAAAGGGCGAATAAAGACCATGGATCTGTTCGATCTGGTCTAAATAAGCATGAATCTGCTCCCCTGACATTGTGCAGCATTCACCTGCAAAGTCATTGACGAAACGTTCTAACCTGTTTAATTTTGAAGTGTTGACACCGGTGTTTGTCAGACAGAGAGACTGTGAAAAACAATCGTTTCCGTCAAAACAGGTATATTCGATCGACATTAAACCAATGTCTGCGGTACAGGTGATGCCGAGCAGAGAGGCAAGCGTATTCATAGAACTGCGTACCCGCCATGCACCTGTACCACAGGAGAGCATCATCAGACCGGTACGCCCGATCACGGATGCTTTTTCGGTAAGACCTGCCTGGGTGATCGGCAGTTCTTTATCCTTTCCTGTGAACTGATGCCAGGGAATATCCATATGATTTTTGATGATCCGATTCTGTGTCATTTAAAACACTTCCTTCTATAATAAATAATGTTTTGGCTGATATAAAGTGTATCTGCTCTTAGCAAAAAGTCAAGTCAGTATTCGTATAAATTTATCTGTAAATGAGCCGATAACCATAATAGAAACGAGAAAAG
Organism: Roseburia sp. AM23-20; assembly: GCF_003470905.1. Lineage (NCBI taxonomy): Bacteria > Bacillati > Bacillota > Clostridia > Lachnospirales > Lachnospiraceae > Roseburia > Roseburia sp. AM23-20. The sequence continues at coordinate 167,153 of NZ_QRHS01000003.1, read as the reverse complement.
CCCATAAATGGAATTAGAAGGCAAAAGTCAGATTTTTCACGGAAGAAAGGGGATTATTATGAGTGAGATCAGTAACAACAGTGCATTAAATTCTTATGCAGCGGACTATTCTTACCGCACAGAATACAACAGGAAAACGGATAATAACAAAAAGACCGATGGCACAAAAGAGATGGATAAGACGGCAAAGAAAAGCAGGGTAAGTGGAAGAACGATCGGAGATCCGGTTCTGAGTGATAAAGCAAAAAAATATTATGAACAGTTAAAAGCAAAATATTCCAATATGGATTTTATCCTTGTTTCACCGGAGCAGAAGGAGGAAGCCGAGAGTAAAAAGGGGATGTACCAGAGCTCGAAAGAACTTATTGTCCTGATCGATTCAGACAAGATTGAGAAGATGGCAGAGGATGAGGAGTATCGCGCAAAATATGAGGGAATTTTAAGTAATGCAATATCCCAGTTAAGCCAGATGAAAGACAGTTTAGGATCGAAAGCAGATTCTGTCAGTTCTTTTGGGATGACCTTTGATGACAACGGAAATGCATCATTTTTTGCAGTTGTCGATAAATCTCTTGCGGCACAGAAAGAGCGTATCGCTGATAAAAAGGAGGCTGCAGCAGAAGAAAAAAAGAAAGCGCAGAAAAAAACACAGGAAAAACGCGCGGAAGAGAGAAAAGCAGACAGGGCAGATAAAAATAAGAAAATGGATTCTGCCGATAAGACGAATTCGAAGGAAAAGTCATCAGATGCGGACAAAGTGACGGTTTCCGCTTCCTCCTGGGAAGAATTGCTCAAAAAGATAGATAATGTCATTTATGAGAGCAGGGTAGATTCTGTCCTGACGAAAGAAGAAAAAGCAGTCGGACAGTCTTTTGATTATTCCATATAAAAATACTGGTTTTAGTGGGAAAAAAGGACAGTTGAATCACAGCGCATTCTATGGCAGAATAAAAGAAAATACAGTAGAAAAGATGTATAGGGTGACATTGTGAAATATACAGTATTGATTGCGGATGATTCAAAACTTCAGAGAGTAATTTTAAAAGAAAATTTAAAAGATATCTATGATGTGGCAGAAGCATCATGCGGGCAGGAATGTCTTGATCTGGTAGAGAACAGCGAAGGAAAGATCGATGTCGTTCTTTTGGATATTGTGATGCCGGGAATGGATGGATTTGAGGTGCTGAGGAAAAGACAAAGATCCGAAATCTTTAAAAATATACCTGTGATCGTACTTACCATGAGTGATATGAAAGAAGATCAGGAACTCGCAGAACAGTTAGGTGCCGATGGATTTCTGTTAAAACCGGTGAATCCGAAAGATGCTCACTTTCGGATTCGTCAGGTTTTAGGGGAATAAATGAAGAGATTGCCTATATGTAAAAGAAAAAATTGAATCACGGAAACAAAACGTGTATAATGGATATAGAAATATGTTTGACAGGGGAAAAATTATGGCACAGAAAATTATTTTAACAGGTGACCGCCCGACGGGCAAATTACATGTGGGACATTATGTAGGCTCTTTAAAGCGAAGAGTTGAACTTCAGAATTCCGGAGAATATGACAAGATCTTTATTATGATCGCAGATGCACAGGCACTTACAGATAATGCAGATAATCCTGCAAAAGTGCGCAGCAATATCATGGAAGTAGCACTCGATTATCTTTCTGTAGGAATTGATCCGGCGAAGTCGAATATCTTTATCCAGTCTTATGTGACAGAGCTGACAGAGCTGACATTTTATTATATGAACCTTGTTACGGTATCGAGACTGCAGCGCAATCCGACCGTAAAATCAGAGATTCAGATGCGTAACTTTGAGACAAGCATTCCGGTTGGATTTTTCTGTTATCCGATCAGTCAGGCTGCTGATATCACTGCATTCCATGCAACGACAGTTCCGGTTGGCGAAGATCAGATGCCGATGCTTGAGCAGACAAAGGAGATCGTACACAAATTTAATGCCGTATACGGTGAGACACTGACAGATCCGCAGATCTTACTGCCGGAAAACAAGGCATGTTTAAGACTTCCGGGTATTGATGGAAAGGCAAAGATGAGTAAATCACTCGGCAACTGTATTTATCTCTCCGAGCCGGAAGCTGACGTAAAGAAAAAGATCATGTCCATGTATACTGATCCGAATCATATCCGCATTGAAGATCCGGGTAATCTTGAGGGCAATACAGTATTTACTTATCTGGATGCGTTCTGCAATGATGGACATTTTGCAGAATATCTTCCGGAATATTCCTGTTTACAGGAGTTAAAAGATCATTATACACGCGGTGGTCTTGGCGATGTCAAAGTGAAGAAGTTCTTAAATAATGTCATGCAGGAAGAGCTTTCTCCGATCCGTGCACGCAGAAAAGAATACGAAAACCGTATTGATGATGTGTATGATATCTTAAAGAAAGGCAGTGAGACTGCAAAAGCTGAGGCAGAAAAAACGCTTGCCGAAGTAAAACATGCAATGAAGATCGACTATTTTGATACACCGGAGTTTTTAGAAGAACAGAGAGAAAAATTCAAGTAAAATATAAAAAGACTGCCCTGCAGGTGGAAACACAGCGGGGCAGCTTTTTAATTCATAGGAAATTACGTCCTAAGAATCAGAAAGCTCTCCGGGCGGGATGCGCATCTCGCGGAGAAGAAGTTAGCTGTAAACAGCATCGCTCGAGCGCGAAAGAGTCGCAAGCGACTCTTTGTTCTGTAACGGGATTTTATCCACGGATAAGGTTTACGAAGTGTGGCATTTTGTGATAAAGTATAGAAGTACATTTTTTGGAAAGGAAAACAGACGTGGTAAGACGAAGAAAAAGTGGTTTAAACTTTGGAAAACGAAAGAAAAAGATCAATTTTACAGTAGTAAAAGAAGTTTTGTCATGGACAGTAGAAATAGCACTCACATTACTTATTGCATTTACCTTTGTTTATTTTATCGGACTCCGGACAAGTGTTGTAGGACAGTCAATGTCTAAGACATTAAATGGCGGAGACCAGATTTTAGTAAACCGTTTTGTTTATAAAGTGACAGATCCGAAAACAAATGATATAATCGTATTTCTGCCAAATGGAAATGGAAAATCCCATTACTATGTAAAGCGTGTCATAGGTGTTCCGGGAGATACCATACAGGTTAAAAATGGAACGGTATACGTCAACGGAAAGGCATTTGATGAGGAAACGGATGTTGCATCTATTGAAGATGCAGGACTTGCGGCGGATGAGATCACACTTGGACCGGATGAATATTTTGTTCTGGGAGATAACCGTAATAACAGTGAGGACAGCCGTTATGCAAATATTGGAAATATAAAAAAAGACTATATCATAGGAAAAGCCTGGTTTCGGATCGCGCCGTTCTCGGAACTTGGATTTCTATAAAAATAAGAATATAAGATTTTATGCAGAGAAATGGAGGAAAATATGCAATTTCAATGGTATCCAGGGCATATGACAAAAGCAAAACGTCAGATGCAGGAAGATATAAAACTGATCGATCTGGTTATTGAGCTGGTGGATGCAAGAATACCGCTCGCAAGCCGTAACCCGGATATAGATGAACTTGGAAAAAATAAGGCAAGACTGATCCTGATGAACAAATCAGATCTGTCAGATACGAGAAGAAACCGCGAGTGGTCGGATTTTTTCCGTGAAAAAGGTTATTTTGTGGTCTGCTTAGATGCAAGAAGCAAGGCAGGGATGAAGGATGTTACAAATGTTGTGATGGAAGCCTGCAGGGAGAAAATCGAGCGTGACCGGAAAAGAGGAATCAAAAACCGTCCGGTACGTGCGATGGTTGTCGGTATTCCTAATGTCGGTAAATCGACATTTATCAATTCTTATGCCGGAAAGGCGTGTGCAAAGACTGGGAATAAACCGGGTGTTACAAAGGGAAAACAATGGATCAGACTCAACAAAAACGTGGAACTGTTAGATACACCGGGGATTCTCTGGCCTAAATTCGAAGATCAGAGAGTCGGACTTTATTTAGCACTCATCGGTGCAATCAAAGATGAAATATTAAATATTGATGAGCTGTCGTTAGAGCTGATAAAAATACTGTTAAGTGATTATCCGTCCGTACTTCATGAACGTTATGGTGTGGAGGAGGATGCAGAACCACCGGTAATTTTAGGACAGATCGCAGAAAACAGAAAGTGCATCTCAAAAGGCAACGAATTAGACTACAGTAAAGCAGCTGCGCTTCTGATCGATGAATTCCGGAGTGGAAAATTAGGACAGATCACACTGGAACGTCCGAAAATGCAGGAGGACAGTGCCGGGTGAGACAGACGGATATCAGGGCAGTGTTAGAACTGATCCTGTATTTTGCACTTGTGGCAGGAATCACGTTTCTGATCATTCACTTTGTGGGACAGCGTACAGTTGTAAATGGTGTTTCCATGCAGCCGACGCTTTCCGATGGGGATAATCTTATCGTAGATAAGCTGTCCTATCGTTTTCATGATCCGGACAGGTTTGATATTATTGTTTTTCCACAGGAAGACGGCAGATATTTTATCAAGCGGATCATTGGACTTCCGGGGGAAAACGTACAGATTGATGAGGATGGATTTATTTACATCAATGGCGAAAAGCTGATGGAGTCTTACGGAAAAGAAGTGATGCGTGATCCGGGACTGGCAAAAGATGGGATAGATCTCGGGGCGGATGAATATTTTGTGCTTGGGGATAACCGGAATAACAGCATGGATAGCCGTATGGAAGAAGTCGGACTGATCGCGAAAAACAGGATCATAGGACGTGCATGGCTTCGTATTTATCCGTTTTCAGAAATCGGTTTTCTAAAACATGGTTCCTGACACAGGGATACCCGTAAAATATGTGAGCTATTGTACAAAATACAGACAGCAGAAATGGAAGTGTCAGAGATGGAAGAACGAAAAATAGGACAGATCAAAGATGAATTAAAGGCGGCAACGGAAGCAATGCTGCCTTCTTTTATTGCTTCTTATGAGCCGGATGAGAGAAGCGGCGTTAAAAAACTTGTGGAGCAGGCAAAAAAGCGCCTGCAAAAATTAGAGGAAGAGCGAAAAAGAATCTGGAATCTGCAGGAATATGAGCGAAAATACAGTGAGTATGCATATATCTGCGGAATAGATGAGGTAGGAAGAGGACCTCTTGCCGGTCCGGTCGTTGCCGGTGCGGTGATCCTGCCCAAAGACTGCGATATACTATATATCAATGATTCTAAAAAACTTACAGCGGCAAAACGTGAGGAACTTTATGATGAGATCATGGAGAAGGCGGTCGCAACAGGGATCGGTATGGTGTCGCCGCAAAGGATCGATGAGATTAATATTTTACAGGCAACTTATGAAGCAATGCGTGAAGCTATAAGTAAATTAAATCCTTCACCCGATATATTATTAAATGATGCGGTGACGATACCGGAAGTTACAATTCCGCAGGTACCGATCATAAAAGGAGATGCAAAGAGTATTTCCATCGGTGCAGCGAGTATTATCGCAAAGGTGACGAGGGACAGACTGATGGTTGAATATGACCAGATCCTTCCGGAGTATGGTTTTGCGTCAAACAAAGGATATGGTTCGGCGGAGCATATTGCGGCATTAAAGAAATACGGCGCATCCCCGATCCACCGCAGGAGTTTTATCCATAATTTTATAGAGTAAACGTTTGAAATCGGGTGTAGTGTGAAAATATATTTTTCGCACATGGGAATGAGGTTTGTTATGCAGATCAGAGATATGTTGGGGCAGTACAGTCAGAATGTCAAAAACGGAACAGAGGAACTTATGAGTGCACAGGGAACACAGAAACTTGTGTCATCCATGCAGGAACTAGAGCCGGGCAGCACGTTTGAAGGAACGGTTAACAGTGTCAAAAATGGCAAAGTTATTCTGGCACTCGGAAACGGACAGACTATAACAGCAAGACTCGATGGAAAAGTATCCATTCAGCCGGGTGAGTCTATGTTTTTTCAGGTTCGTTCCAATGATGGGACAACGATCGCACTTCGTCCTTATGTTCAGGCAGGCAATATCAATAATCCGATCCTGTTAAATGCTCTGACTGCCGCAGGAGTTCCGGCGACAGAGCGGAATATCACGATGGTGGATTCCATGATGAAAGAACAGATGTCGATCAGTAAACAGAGTATTCTTGATATGGGAAGAGTTATAGGAAGCAATCCAAATGTCAATGTAAATACAGCGGTTCTGATGACAAAGATCGGACTTCCGGTCAGTACAGAGATGGCATCACAGTTTGAAAATTATATGGCTGACCAGCATGCGATCGTAGATGAAATGGATCTTGCAATGAATCAGCTCGGACGTCTTTTAGGAGATGCGGATTTAGGAGAGCAGCAGTCCTTTGAATTATATGGGAAAGTATTAGATATTTTAAACGGAGAGGGAGAAAGTTTCACACAGGCTGCGGATGGATTACAGCAGGATCAGACAGGAGCAGCCATAAATGCCGGAGAAAACATACAGGCAGGCACAGCCATAAATGCAGACGGCAATCTACAGGCAGGCACAGCTATAAATGCAGATGGCAATCTACAGACAGGCACAGCCATAAATGCAGATGGAAATATACAAGCAGGCGCAACAGTAAATGCCGGTGGCAACATAAATACAGAGACAGCTGCAGATCAGATTCAGAATCAAACAGCAGCTGGAGAAGCGCAGATGCAGCAGACTGCAAAAGATCTGCTTTCAATGGGAACTGCAGAGTCAGGAGCAGAAAATGCATCATTAAAAAATACGCAGATGCAGACGGACACGTTAGAGCAGATCTTAGATCAGAATGGTCTGGATCATTTAAAACGTTTACTGCAGAATATCCCGACGCTGACCGGCAATACAGATCTTTTTGAGATGAATGCAGAGGAAGATGTGTTTGTGGATACAATGTCAGGAGAGGATGCGGGGAAGAAGACATTAGAATTAGCGCAGACAGTGACAGAACCGGAAGTAAATTTAAAACAGTCCATGACGGCAGAAGATTTTTTAAATACACTCCGGGATGCGTTAGGACAGAACCGGGAGTATGGATTTGCAGGAATGACCAAACTGTTCGGAAGTAAGGAATTTGCTGCGATCTTAAAGAACCGTGCCCAAAAACAGTGGCTGCTTGAACCAGAACAGTTAAAAGAAACATCTAAGGTCAGTGAACTTTATGAACGTTTAGATCACCAGATGAAACAGATGGAAAATGTAATGAAAGCTGCAGGAGTCACACAGAACTCTTTTGTACAGACGGCAGCAGACATCCGCAGCAATGTGGAATTTATGAACCAGATCAATCAGGTGTATACTTATGTACAGCTTCCACTAAAATTGTCGGGACAGAATGCATCCGGGGATCTTTATGTGTACACCAATAAAAAGAATCTGAATGATCCGGAAGCAGAACTGACCGCTTTTTTGCATTTAGATCTTGATAATTTAGGTTCCACGGATGTTTCTATCCGCATGAAGGACAAAAATGTAAAGACAAATTTTTATATTGCAGATGATGCGTCCTATGATCTGATCGAAAAGCATCTTCCGGTGTTAGAAAAGAGACTGGCACAGAAAGGGTATCATTGCAGCATTACGATGTCAAAAGAAGAAAAAAAGGTTGAATTTGTAGAAGATTTTCTGCAGAAAGATATGCCACAGATGGGGACGGTTCACAGATATTCGTTTGATGTACGTGCATAAGCAGCGCAGGAGGCAGTTAGTTATGTGGTTTGATGGAAAAAATAAAGAACAGGGGAAAAAACAGAAAACTGCAGTGGCGGTAGCATATGAGCCGGGTGATGCGGCACCGAAGATATTAGCAGCGGGAAAAGGAGAAGTTGCAGAGCGTATCATTGAAAAAGCGAAAGAAAATGATGTGCCGTTTTATCAGGATAATAAATTGGCAGAAACTCTCTCAAAACTTCAGATCGGTGATACGATACCGCCGGAACTTTATGATGTTGTGGCAGAAATTCTGGTGTTTGTAGATGATATGGATAAAATGAAAGCAAAATTAAGCAGGGCAGGATTACTGTGATCAGGTCTTGTTTTTACAGGATGGAAAATGTAAAATAAAATAGCGGAACAATGGGGGATAAACTACGGAGAAAGTAAATAAACGTGCAGTGGGGGCTGCATATGAGAAAACAGCGGGAGAATATTTACAAACAAAAGGATATGAGATCCTGCAGTATAATTTTCGCTGTCGCATGGGAGAAATCGACATCATTGCAAAAGATCAGGGATACCTTGTGTTTATTGAAGTGAAATATCGTAGAAACAGCAGGTGTGGACGTCCGGCAGAGGCAGTAACACCAAAAAAACAGCGCACGATCAGCAAGGTCGCATCCTATTATCTGCTGACACATGGCTGTGGAATGGATACGCCGTGCCGCTTTGATGTTGCAGCTGTATCTGGTGATGAGGTGGAACTCATAAAGAATGCATTTGAGTATCAGGGATATCTTTAGAATGGGAAGGATGACAGTGTGAATTTTAAAAAGAAAAATAATGACGTTGTATTAGAAGAAGTATGGTGTGAAAGTGGAGCGGGGGCAGGACTACAGCTCCTTAAATATCCTCTGCTTGAGCAGACCGGAATCGTAGAGCACTGTTTTACCACAAGATGTGGTGGTGTAAGTAAAGGAATTTATGAATCCCTGAATTTAAGTTTTACGCGCGGAGACGAGGAAGCGGCTGTACGGGAAAATTTTAAAAGACTTGCCGGTGCGATGAAAACAGATATTTCAAAGTTTGTTTTTACAGACCAGACACACACGACAAATATAAAAAGAGTGACGGCAGAAGATGCCGGAAAAGGTATTGTAAAAGAGAGAGATTATAAGGATATCGATGGTCTGATCACAGATGAGCCGGGACTTGTGCTCTCAACTTTTTATGCGGACTGTGTGCCGTTATATTTTGTGGATACGGTGCACCGGGCAATCGGAATGAGCCATTCCGGCTGGAAGGGAACTGTTGGAAGAATGGGGGCAGCCACGATCACAGCAATGAAGCGTGAATTTGGCACTGAGGCAGAAGATTTAGTCTGTGCCATCGGTCCGTCCATATGTCAGGATTGCTATGAGGTCAGTGAGGATGTTGCAGATGCTTTTAAGGAAGCATTCCCCGGTCATACGGATGAAATCCTTCTGGATAAGAAAAATGGCAAGTATCAGCTTGATCTTTGGAAGGCGAATGAGATCGTCCTGACAGAGGCAGGTGTTTTAAAGGAAAAGATCGCAGTTACAAATATCTGTACCTGCTGTAATCCGGATCTGTTATTTTCCCACCGTGCCAGCCATGGAAAAAGGGGAAATCTTGGAGGATTTATTTATCTGAAAGAAAAGAATGGAGATTAGTGTGAAAAATATATTTTTCACACGTAAGATTTGTGCTGGCGCACAAACTTAAGATGCGCTGGAGAACAGCGCAGAAATGGAGATTAAAAATGGAAAAGAAAAATTACGTTGATTATATCGTGGAAGAAACAAAAAAGATCCTTGCGATCGACAGTCCGTCAGGCTACACCAAAGAGGTGGCAGATTTTGTCTTAGACGAATACCGTGCGTTAGGATATGAGCCGGAACTTACCGTAAAAGGCGGCGTTCTTGTCGCATTAGGAGGTAAAGAGAAAGACAATGCAGTGATGTTAGAGGCACATATTGATACACTCGGTGCGATCGTAACAGAGATCAAGTCAAACGGAAGACTAAAGGTATCTCCGATCGGTGGCATGAATGCCAACAATGCGGAGGCAGAAAACTGTCGTGTGGCAAGCAGATTTGCCGGTATTTTTGAGGGAACCTGCCAGCTTTCTAACGCTTCTGTCCATGTGAACGGGGATTACAGTGATACCAAACGAAGCTGGGATGAGATGGAGATCGTGCTTGACGAGAAAACAGCGTCTAAAGAAGAAACAGAGAAATTAGGTATCATGGCAGGTGATTTTGTATGCTTTGATCCGCGCACTACGGTCACAAAGACAGGTTATATCAAGAGCCGTTTTCTGGATGACAAATTAAGCGTCGGTATTTTACTTGGATATGCAAAATATTTAAAAGAAGAAAATATCACGACAGAGCGCATGATATACCAGCATATCACAGTTTACGAGGAAGTCGGACATGGCGGTGCAGCATCTATCCCGGAGGGTGTGACAGAAGTGATCTCCGTGGATATGGGCTGTGTGGGAGATGGACTCTCCTGCAGGGAAACACAGGTATCTATCTGTGCAAAAGACAGCAGGGGACCTTACAATTATGATGTTGTTACAGGACTGATCAAAGCAGCAAAAGACAACGATATTGATTTTGCGGTGGATGTTTACCCATACTATGGCTCAGATGCAGATGTGGCACTGACAGCAGGCTATGATGTGCGCCACGGTCTGATCGGTGCGGGTGTATACGCATCCCACGGATATGAGAGAAGCCATAAGGATGGTGTGAAAAACACATTTGAGTTACTGCGTGTATATCTGGGCTAGTCAGGCGCAGATGACAAAAGGTTGTATTTTTTTAGGATAACAGGCTGCAGGCTTCATAAAATCTTCATAATATCTTCATAATATCATAGGATTATCTTTATTGTATCAGCAGATGCCCCGTGTTATAGTGACCGTATGATAGAAAATAGTACGGTTAGTACGGACAGGGGGTATCTGATTGATACAGTTAAATTATCGTGATTCCAAACCGATCTATGAACAGATCAAGGATGGACTCAGAAAACTTGTAATATCAAATTCTCTTTCTGCAGATGAAAAACTGCCATCAGTCCGGGAACTTGCGGCAAAGCTTGCCATTAACCCGAACACGATACAGAAAGCCTATCGGGATCTGGAAAGTGAAGGTTATATCTATACGGTCACTGGAAAAGGAACTTTTGTTGCAGAGCGAAAAGAAGTATATGATGCGAGAGCGAAAGAGTTATTGACGGAATTTGATGAGATTGTGGAAGAATTATTCTTTTTGTCTGTAAAGGAAAAGGAATTGGTCGAACGTATGGATAATCTGGCAGAAGGGAAGGTGGACCAATGATACAGGTAAGTCATTTGGAAAAGTCCTTTGAGGGATTTCGTGCATTGAAAGGTGTGGATATGCATGTGGAAAAAGGTGCGATATACGGACTGGTCGGACCAAACGGAGCGGGTAAATCAACATTGATCCGCCATATTACAGGGGTATATAAACCGGATGCGGGTGAAGTTTTAATTGCAGGAGAACCTGTATATGAAAATAAAAAAGTAAAAGCAAAATTTTCCTATATTCCGGATGAAATATTTTATTTTATGCAGGCAGACACGATGGAAATGAAACGTTTTTATCAGGGAATTTATCCTGCATTTGATGAAAAACTTTTTTACCGTATGCAGGAGTTTTTCCCGAATATCGACGTAAAAAGAAGTATCAGACGACTGTCGAAAGGAATGCAGAAACAGGTTGCTTTCTGGCTTGCAATCTGTGCAAAACCGGAGTTTATGATCTTAGATGAACCTGTGGACGGACTTGATCCGGTCATGCGCAGACAGATCTGGAGCATTATCATGTCAGAAGTTGCAGAAAATCAGATGACAGTACTGGTATCATCCCACAATTTAAGAGAGCTGGAGGATGTCTGTGACCATGTTGGTATCATGCATCAGGGAAAAATCATGATCGAACGTTCCTTAAGTGATCTGCAGGGAAATGTGTCAAAGATCCAGGTCGCATGTCAGAGCGGTGTGCCGAAACTACCGGAAGAATTTGAAGTCCTTCATATGTCTAATACAGGACGTGTATATACATTGATCGTAAAGGGAAATCCGGAAGATGCCAAAAGAGCACTGGCCGAAACAAATCCGCTGATCGTGGATGTGCTTCCACTGACATTGGAAGAAATCTTTATTTACGAGATGGGAGGTGCTGATTATGAAGTCAAAGACATCCTCTTTTAATATGACGATATTTCGAAAGAATCTTACACATTACTGGCCGATCTGGGTGGTATATCTTTGCTATCTGATCATGGTGGTGCCGGTCAGCATCGGATTGATTTATGCGAATGTTGAAAATAATTATATTGGAAATATGCCGTTTGAACATAAACAGTACTATGTTGTTGGTTCCATGCTGTCAGATGCGGGATCGGTGATACCTGTTTTTGTTGCGGCAGCGGTGGCTGCACTTGCAGTATTTTCCTATTTATATAATCCACGCAATGCAAATATGATACATTCATTGCCGGTGGACAGACGGGAACTTTATATCACAAATTATGTGTCAGGATTTGTGTTTCTGTTTGTCCCGGAGCTGATCGCTTTTATTGCAGGCGTGTTAGTATGTCTGGCGAATCAGATTAACTGTATACAGTATGTATTTTATTGGTTTATAGATATCGCAGGAGTATCATTTTTTGCATATTCGCTTGCAGTATTTGTTGCCATGCTCACCGGAAATATTTTTGCCATGCCATTTTATTACCTTGCGGTCAATTATCTGTGGATCGGCGGTACAAAGATGATACAGAATATTTCAAGTCTGATCTGTTATGGGGTATCAGATACATGGTCATATAATCCGTCGAGTATTTTATCTCCGCTTGACTATCTGTTCCGTAATCTGTCGATGGGCATAGAGTATGATAAAGATTATGTACAGGCAGTCGGTGTTACGATCAGTGGTGGGAAAATTGTAGCGGCTTATGCGGTGGCTGCAGTTGTGATTACGGTTCTTGCATATGTTTTATATAAAAGACATAAGGTTGAGACGGCGGGAGATGTGGTCAGCATTTCCATTCTAAAACCGGTATTCCGCTGGTTGTCCGGTATATGTGGCGGCGGACTGATCGCACTTGCAGTATCGGCATTGTTATTAGAGTATATCAAAATGAATGAGTTTATCTGTCTTTTCATTCTTATGCTTGTTTTTGGCAGTATCTGTTTTCTGGCAGCGGAAATGGTTCTGCAGAAAAGTTTTCGGGTATTGTGCAAAAAAAGAATTATGGAATGGATTGGTTTTGCAGCAGCAGTCCTGATCCTGTTAGGATGTTTCCGTATCGATGTATTTGGCATTGAGCGCCGTATTCCGGATGCATCTGAGATTGAGGCGGCATTTGTGAATATGGATTATCCGATCTACATTTCAAAAGAACAGATACCTGAGATATTGAAGTTACAACAACAGTGCGTTGACAGTAAGGATGAATATTTATCTGTATATAAAAAAGAAAAAAATTATTATTATACAACATTCCGTTATTATATGAAGGATGGCTCTATGTTTGAGCGGAGATATCCGGTTTCTGTTACCGATACGGCATTAAAAGATAAAAAATCCGTTGCATATAAGCTGGCTGCTTTAGAGGCAGATCAGGATAATCTGATGAAACAGGTTCTGGGCGATGGATATAAGGAAAATGATTATTATTCCGGTTATCTGACTGTTTATAATGGCAGGGGTGAGTCTGATGTATATACGTTTTCAAGGGACGAGAGCAACATTCTCAAAGAAGCCATTGAACAGGATGTAAAAGAGGGCAATTTTGATGCTTATCAGCTTCCTGCGGTTTATAAAGATGAACAGGAAAGCATCTATACCAATTCGCTTTCACTTTCCTATTATGGAAAAGGGAATGGTTACCAGACATGGGATTATTATTATAATTATATGGATTACAGGAATATGAGAAATAATAATGTTATGGTTGGTGATGCATCCGGCAGCTGTTATATTCAGGTTGGCCCAAAGTGTGTGAATACGATAAGAGTGTTAAAAAAGATGGGTGTGATAAATGATACCTGGCATCTGTACAATTATAATGAGCTTGAGGAGATTCAGAAAAATACAGGTGTGGCAGAATAAGTGAATGGGTCATGCTAAAAAGTCCGATGAGGAAAATATCTTTACAAGAACCACAGGATATTGTAAAATCAAAATAATGTTCAGAGCATTGTTTTAACCGCTCATGAGTGTATGAGATTTGAAGATAAAAGGAGTACAGAAAATTATGAGTAAACCTGTAGTGGCAATCGTAGGTCGCCCGAATGTTGGAAAATCAACGTTGTTTAACGTGCTTGCAGGCGAGCGGATTTCCATCGTAAAAGATACGCCGGGCGTGACCAGAGACAGGATTTATGCAGATGTGACCTGGCTGGATTATCATTTTACCATGATCGATACCGGTGGTATTGAGCCGGACAGTAAAGATATTATTTTATCCCAGATGCGTGAGCAGGCAGAGATCGCGATCGCAACTGCGGATGTGATCATCTTCCTGACGGATGTAAGACAGGGGCTTCAGGATTCAGATGCCAAGGTGGCAGATATGCTGCGCCGTTCGGGAAAGCCGGTCGTTTTAGTTGTCAATAAAGTGGACAGCTTTGAAAAATTCATGCCGGATGTGTATGAGTTTTATAATCTGGGTATCGGGGATCCATATCCAATCTCAGCATCCTCCATGTTAGGTCTTGGAGATATGCTTGATGAGGTGGTTAAAAATTTCCCGGAATATAATAAGGACGAGGCTGAGGATGAGAGACCGAAAGTTGCAATCATCGGAAAACCGAATGTAGGAAAGTCATCCCTGATCAATAAACTTGCACAGGAGGATCGTGTGATCGTATCCGATATCGCAGGAACGACACGTGATGCGATCGATACGGATATCCGTTACAATGGAAAAGAATATGTGTTTATTGACACGGCAGGACTCAGACGCAAGAATAAGATTAAAGAAGAAATAGAGCGATACAGTATCATCCGTGCAGTGACTGCAGTGGAACGTGCTGATGTATGCATCATTGTGATCGATGCGACTGAGGGTGTGACAGAGCAGGATGCAAAGATCGCAGGTATTGCCCATGAAAGAGGAAAAGGAATTATCATTGCAGTCAATAAATGGGATGCCATTGAAAAAGACGATAAGACGATCTACCGCCACACAGAGAAGATCCGTCAGATCTTAAGTTTTATGCCATATGCGGAGATCTTATTTATCTCTGCAAAATCAGGACAGCGTTTAAATAAACTGTTTGATATGATCGATCTTGTCATCGAGAATAACAGCATGCGTGTGGCAACCGGTGTATTAAATGAAATTGTTGCAGAGGCAGTGGCAATGCAGCAGCCGCCTTCAGACAAGGGAAAACGTTTAAAGATCTACTATACCACACAGGTTGCAGTAAAACCGCCTACGTTTGTTATTTTTGTCAATGACAAAGAACTGATGCATTTTTCCTATACACGTTATTTAGAAAACCGTATCCGTGATACGTTTGGATTCCGTGGAACAGCGTTAAAATTTATCATTCGTGAGAGGAAGGAAGAACAGTAATGCTTGGGGCAAGAATCATAGCAGTGGCAGTGGGGTATTGTTTTGGATTATTCCAGACAGGATATATTTATGGAGAAAAGCATGGCGTTGATATTCGGACACAGGGAAGCGGCAATGCTGGAACGACGAATACGCTTCGTGTGTTAGGCTGGAAAGCGGGTCTTATCACGTTTCTGGGAGATCTGTTCAAAGCTATTTTTGCTGTGCTCTTGATCCGGTTCATTTTTATTGGAAAATATCCGGATGCGGTCAAAATATTAGAACTTTATGCAGGATTTGGAGCAGTTTTAGGACATAACTTTCCGTTTTATCTGAAGTTTAAGGGCGGAAAGGGAATCGCGTGCACATCCGGTATGATACTTGCCGTATGCCCGCTTGCAGCACCAATCTGTCTGATCCTTTTTATCGGATCGATCGCAATTACAAGATATGTATCGTTAGGTTCGATTCTTGTGGTTACAAGTTATCTGATCCAGGTGCTTATTTTTGGACATATGGGATATCTGCATGTGGATGCTGTATATCTGCCGGAGTTTTACATAGTCAGCGCATGTTTTACAGCGATGGCATTATGGAGACACAAAGCCAATATTAAGCGTCTGCTTACTGGAACAGAAAACAAATTTGGAATGAAAAAAAATTAGGAGGAATCGGCATGTCAAAGACAGCGGTTATTGGTGCAGGAAGCTGGGGTACAGCACTTTCTCTGGTATTACATACAAATGGCAATGATGTGACAGTCTGGTCAATCGTGGAGCAGGAGATACAGATGCTCCGTGAAAAACATGAGCATGTGGATAAACTTCCGGGAGTAAAATTGCCGGAAGATATTACGTTTACAACAGATTTAAAAGAAGCGATCGAAGGAAAAGATTATCTGATCCTTGCAGTGCCTTCTGTTTTTACAAGAAGCACAGCGAAATCTATGACTCCTTTCGTGAAAAAGGGACAGGTGATCGTCTGTGTGGCAAAAGGGATTGAGGAAGACACGCTTATGACACTTTCTGATATTGTAGAGCAGGAGATTCCTGCCGCAGATGTAGCAGTAATGTGTGGACCAAGCCATGCTGAGGAGGTCGGAATCGGACTTCCTACCACGGTGGTTGCCGGTGCAAGAAAAAAATCTGTGGCTGAGGGTGTGCAGGATATCTTTATGAACGAAGTATTCCGTGTATACACAAGCCCGGATGTCCTTGGAATGGAGCTTGGCGGATCTTTGAAAAATGTGATCGCGCTTGCAGCAGGAATGGCAGATGGACTTGGATATGGAGACAATACCAAGGCAGCTTTGATCACACGCGGTATTTTTGAAATCAGCAGACTTGCAATTAAGATGGGGGCAAATGCTGAGACGTTAAACGGACTTACCGGCATCGGTGATCTGATTGTAACCTGTGAGAGTAAACATTCAAGAAACCGTAAAGCCGGTATGCTGATGGGACAGGGTTACACGATGAAGCAGGCGATGGATGAAGTAAAGATGGTTGTTGAGGGTGTTTACTCTGCGAAAGCAGCCATTGCGCTTGCAAGAAAATACGAAGTAGATATGCCGATCATTGAGGAGATCAATCATGTTCTGTTTGACGATAAAACGGCAAAAGATGCAGTGCGCGAGCTGATGCTGCGTGACCGCAGGGAAGAACACAGCAGTTTAGAGTGGGCAGAATAGACAGGAGTAAAAATGGAACAGCAGACAATCAGGATTAAATATCATTCAGATGAGATAGAAAAACTTACTTATATTGACGGAAAAAGTGACTGGATCGATCTTCGGTCAGCAGAGCATGTTGTATTAAAAAAAGGCGAATTTAAGCTGATAAAACTTGGAGTATCCATGCAGCTTCCGGCAGGATATGAGGCGGTCATCGTACCGAGAAGTTCTACCTATAAGAATTTTGGAATCATTCAGACGAACCATATGGGTGTCGTGGATGAAAGTTATTGCGGAGATGATGATGTGTGGATGATGCCGGCACTTGCAATGCGTGATACAGAGATCAATGTCAATGACCGCATCTGCCAGTTCCGTATCCAGAAACACCAGCCGGTTATTCATTTTGAAGAGACGGATACATTAGGCAATGAAAATCGTGGTGGTATCGGCAGTACCGGAAGAGCGTAAAAGATGATATATATATTTTGTGCCTTGTACCATGAGGCAGAACCATTGATTCGTGAATATGGACTGAAAAAAAAGACAGATGAAACTTGTTTCCCTGTCTTTTTTGATGAGGAAGAAAATATTCTGCTCACAGTAACAGGATGTGGAATGAATGCGGCAGCGGCTGCGGTGATGCGAATCTGCACAAAGAGAACTCCACAACCGGAGGATTTTCTGGTAAATATCGGAACCTGTGCGTGGATATCCTGTGGAGAACATGGAGTATATGTACCCGATGATAGTGGATATCAATCTAAAAAAAAGATATATCTGTGTAAAAAGATTACAGAACATGTGACGGGACGAACGTTTTATCCGGATATTTTGTACAGACATCCTTTTACAGAAGCAGAGATTATAACAGGAGCAGTGGCTTACTGCGTCAAAGACAGGATGAAATTCATAAAAAAATATGAAACATCTGCAAAAAACAGCGTATCAGACAGTTTTTTGTATGATATGGAAGCATCAGCCGTGTATCAGTCCGGGGCATATTTTTTTGGACCGCATCAGATGTCATTCCTGAAAATTGTGACAGATGATGGAAATGTACAGAATATGTCAGCAGAAGTGCTAAGACAAAGTGTTGAAGGTGTAGTTGCAAAAATCAGTCATTATCTGGATGAACTGGTAAAGATTGGCGAAATGAAAAGATCACAGTATGAAAAAAAAGCCAGCGAGGTATCAGAATTTGCGCAGCGGTTAAGCACCGATATGCACTGCTCGGCAGTGATGCGTGCTTCGGTGGAACAGCAGTTAAAATATGCTTCACTTGCGGGGATTGACTATCAGGGGGTTATCAGCGAAATGTATCAGAGCGGGAAATTGCCCTGCAGGGATAAAAGAGAGGGGAAACGCTGTTTTGAAGAACTTGGACGAAAATTATTATAATCCGTTTTTTTCTCATATTTATGTGGAAGAAGAAATAGCAGATCATCCGCGGGTAAAGAAGATCCTCACAAGGTTTGAAAATGCAGAAGTTGTATATATCAGACATTATAAAGATATATTCTGCAGACGCAGACAGGATTATGAGGAACAGCACCATGCGCAGAACCTGATCCTGGCGAAAAAGACAGGCAGTCTGATCTATCAGGGCGCCCCGGTGTGCCAGAATTTTGGGAATACCTGGTTTTATTATACTTCCTGCATGATGAACTGTATTTACGATTGTGAATACTGCTACTTAAAAGGAATGTACCCTTCGGCTAATATTGTAATTTTTGTTAATATAGAAGATATTTTTAAAGAACTACATCAGATGCTGTCAGAGCATCCGGTATATCTGTGTGTGTCCTATGATACGGATCTTTTAGCGTTCGATTCCGTGACCGGTTACGTCAGGGAATGGGAACATTTTGTACTGGAAGAAAACAAAAGATCACCGAATCCGCTTAAAATTGAAATCCGCACGAAATCAGCGAATGAAAAATCTTTTGAAAGCCTTATTCCGGATGAAAATATTATTTATGCGTTTACATTGTCACCACAGCGTGTTACAGAACAGTATGAGCATAATACGCCATCGTTAAAACAGCGTATTTCCTGTGTAACAGGGGCGGTTCAGAAAGGCTTTCCGGTGCGTCTTTGTTTTGATCCGATGATATACTGTCCAGACTGGCAGCAGGAGTATGATGAAATGATAAAACTTGTTGCAAAAGAAGTACCGATGGATCAGATCTTTGATGTCAGTGTCGGTTCTTTCCGTGTATCACAGGATTATTTGAAAAAAATGAGAAAAAGCGAACCTTATTCTGCGGTGGTACAGTTTCCATTTCAGAATGATGGCGGTGTGTATCATTATGGAAAAGAGCTGACAGAACAGATGGAACACTATCTGACCGGTAAACTTCTGCAATATGTGCCGGAAGATAAGATTTTCCGGTGGGAGTCGTGAGAAAGGAATAGTATGATACAGACAGCTATTGTAACAGGCGCTTCATCCGGTATCGGACGCGCTGTCAGTGAAAAATTATGTGCGCTGGGATATGATGTATTTGGTATCGGGCGCAGGTTTGATTCAAAAGTGGAAACAGAACAAAATGTGGGTGTATTCCATCCCATCATCTGTGATCTGACTGACACGGACAAACTGTGTGCCATCGTAAAACAGATCACATCGGAACACACAGTAAAAATCCTTGTCAATAATGCAGGGGCAGCTTACTATGGACTTCATGAAGAACTGAATCCAAAGAAGATACAGGAAATGGTCCGCGTGAACTTAGAAGTACCATTGATCCTTACACAGCAGCTTTTACGGACACTGAAGAAAAATAACGGTTATATCATCAATATATCGTCTGTTACGGCAAAACAGCCAAGTCCGCATGGATGTGCTTATGCTGCAACTAAGGAAGGACTTGCAGCATTTTCTGCAAGTTTATTTGAAGAGGCAAGAAAATATGGGGTTAAAGTGACTGCGATATACCCGGATATGACTGAAACAAATCTGTACCGGAATGCGGATTTTACAGTTGGAGAAGAAAAAGCATCTTATCTCACCCCGAAAGAAGTGGCAGAGGCAGTGGAATATGTGCTAAAGCAGCGGGAGGGAATCGTAATTCCGGAACTTGTATTAAGACCGCAGCTTCACCGAATCCGTAAAAAATGATTATGCCTGATCATAAAATAAACTTTTTATAAAAAAGAAGAACATCTGTATCCGTCAATCTGTACAGTTTTTGATAAAAAAGCCGTCAGTTTGACGAAAAAAGGAAAAAGATGCACAGAGCACTGTGACATCCTACAAGAAAAACAAAAATTCTTTGTGTAGGAGACATATGGCGCTTTTTGCATCTTTTTTGTATAGTATATTTATCAAATAACGAAACACAAATATCAGGAGGTATTTAGACCAATGGCAAGTTTATCATTAAAAAACATTTGCAAAGTTTATCCTAACGGTTTTGAAGCTGTTAAGGATTTCAACCTTGAAGTAGAAGATCAGGAATTCATCATTTTCGTAGGACCATCCGGATGTGGTAAATCTACTACACTTCGTATGATCGCCGGACTTGAGGAAATCTCCTCTGGTGAGTTCTATATCGACGGAAAGCTCATGAACGATGTTGAGCCAAAAGACAGAGATATCGCAATGGTATTCCAGAACTACGCTCTGTATCCTCATATGACAGTTTTTGATAACATGGCATTCGGATTAAAATTAAGAAAAGTTCCGAAGGATGAGATCAAGAGAAAAGTTGAGGAAGCAGCTAAGATCCTTGACCTTGAGAAATTGTTAGATCGTAAGCCAAAGGCTTTATCCGGTGGACAGAGACAGCGTGTTGCTATGGGACGTGCTATCGTTCGTAATCCTAAGGTATTCCTTATGGATGAGCCGTTATCCAACCTGGATGCAAAACTTCGTGTACAGATGCGTTCTGAGATCGCTTCCTTACATAACAGATTAAAAGCAACTATCATCTATGTAACACATGATCAGACCGAGGCTATGACACTTGGTACCAGAATCGTTGTATTAAAAGATGGTGTTATCATGCAGGTTGATTCTCCGCAGAAATTATACAATGAGCCGAATAACTTATTCGTTGCTGGATTCATTGGTTCTCCGCAGATGAACTTCATCGATACAAAATGTAAAGTAGAGGGAGACAAAGTATCTCTTACATTTGATAACACAACAATCGTATTACCACCAGCAAAAGCAAAGAAACTTGCAGATGCAGGATGCAACGGAAAGACTGTTGTTATGGGTATCAGACCAGAGGATATCGGTGATTCCGAGATCGAGATCGAAGCACACAAAGACTGTGCATTCGAGGCTGATGTAACAGGATACGAGTTATTAGGTTCTGAGGTATTATTATACTTCAAAGCAGCAGGCACAAGCATGACTGCAAAAGTTGATTCAAGAACAACAGCACGTATGGGAGATCACATCAAACTTGCTATTGATCCTGAGAAGATTCATGTTTTCGACAAAGAAACAGAATTGACAATTACCAACTAATTCGGTAAAATTAAACAGAACATCATTTAAAATAAAACTGGGTACAGTGATGTACCCAGTTTTTGTTCGTCAGTGAGGCTGAAATTGTAAAGCAGATGATGAATGTAAACCAGACGAAGGGGAGATATCGGAAAGGAAACAGATTATGATTTCAAACCATAAAATACAGACAGCACTTGATGAGATAAAAGATATATCGAGAATTGATCTTGCACTTTATACAGAAAAAGGAAAACCGGTTGCGGCAACCTTTGAGCCGGAGGAGGATTTAGAAGATGCGATCACGTCTTTTGCAGATTCCATGGCAGAGAGCCAGATGCTCTCAGGATATCACTTTTTTAAAGTTATCGTGGATGGCGAGGTGGAATATATTCTGCTGACAAAGTCGCAGGCAGAGGATGCTTATATGGTAGGGCGTTTAGCAGTCTGCCAGATCAGGAATCTTGCGGCGGCATATATGGAACAGTTTGACCGGAACAATTTCATGCAGAATATCCTGCTTGGCAATATGTTAGTCGTAGATATGTATAATAAGGCACAGAAACTTCATATTGAGCAGGCGGAACGTGTGGTTTATGTGATCGATCTGGAAGATAAAAAAGATTCCACAGCAGTGGAACTTGTAAAAAATCTCTTTGCAACCAAAATGCGCGATTATGTGACAGAAGTGGACGAGCAGAGTATTGTGCTGATCAAAGATGTACGTGACATCAAAAGTGAAGATGAATTACAGAAGTTAGCCGATATGATCGTGGATAATATGCACACGGAGGCGATGGTGCGTGTAAGAGTCGGTTACGGTAATCAGGTGAATAATCTGCCGGATATTGCAAAATCCTATCAGGAGGCAAAGATGGCGCTTGAGGTCGGGAAGATTTTCTATGCGGAAAAGGAGACGATCGCATATCGTTATCTTGGCATCGGACGTCTGATCTACCAGCTTCCAATGAGTCTGTGTGAAATGTTTATTCATGAGGTGTTCGGTGATGAGATACCGGATATCTTTAATGAAGAGACAACAACAACGATACAGAAATTCTTTGAAAACAACCTTAATATATCAGAGACAGCCAGACAGCTTTATGTACACAGAAATACTTTAGTGTATCGTCTGGAGCGGTTAGAAAAGATCATTGGACTTGATATCCGTAAATTTGATGATGCGATGACATTCAAACTTGCACTGATGGTTATTTCACATATGCAGTATGCGAAACGTCAGGATACGGATCAGAGATAGAAATTTGACGCAGATACAAAGGTTATCTGGTAAATAAGGAATAGATTTAGCAGGAAAGGGAAGAAAGAAATGGCAAAGACAGGCGGCTATGACGAGAGCAGTATTTCTGTTCTTGAAGGGCTTGAGGCGGTAAGAAAAAGACCGGGAATGTATATCGGCAGTGTTTCACGGAAAGGTTTAAATCACCTGATCTACGAGATCGTGGACAATGCGGTGGATGAACATCTTGCGGGAGCCTGCGATACGATTTATGTAACGTTAGAAGCGGATGGTTCCTGTACCGTGGAGGATAATGGACGAGGTGTTCCGGTCGGCATGCATGCAAAGGGAGTTTCGGCTGCCCGTATAGTTTATACGACACTGCATGCAGGAGGAAAGTTTGATGATTCCGCTTATAAGACCAGCGGTGGTCTGCATGGAGTCGGTTCTTCGGTTGTAAATGCATTATCGACACATATGGATGTCTGGATCAGCAGAGATGGCTATATCCATCATGATGGTTATGAGCGTGGTATTCCGGTGGTCGAATTGGAAAACGGGTTACTTCCGACCATTGGAAAAACGAAAAAAACAGGCACAAAAGTCAACTTTCTCCCAGATCCGGAGATTTTTGAAAAGACAAGATTTAAAGAAGATGAAGTAAAGAGCCGTATGCATGAAACAGCATACTTAAATCCGGCACTGACGATCATTTATGAGGATAAACGCGGGCCGGAAGTGGAGCATATCGTATATCATGAGGAGGAAGGAATCATTGGTTTTGTCAAAGATCTGAATAAAAACAATGAGGTACTTCACGATGTGGTCTATTTTAAAGGTGAGCAGGATGGAATCACAGTTGAGGCTGCATTTCAGTATACAAATGAGTTCCATGAGAATATTCTGGGATTCTGTAACAATATTTTTAATGCAGAAGGTGGTACGCATATTACCGGATTTAAAACGGTATTTACCACTGTCATCAATTCCTATGCGAGGGAACTTGGGATTTTAAAAGAAAAGGATTCTAATTTTACCGGAGCAGATGTCCGTAACGGTATGACGGCGATCGTTTCCATCAAACATCCGGACCCACGTTTTGAAGGACAGACCAAGACAAAACTGGATAATCAGGATGCGTCGCGTGTCACGGCAAAAGTGACCGGTGATGAGATACAGCTTTATTTTGATAAGAATTTAGAGGTATTAAAGACTGTGATCTCCTGCGCGGAGAAAGCTGCGAAGATCCGTAAGACGGAGGAGCGTGCAAAGACAAATCTTCTGACAAAACAGAAGTTTTCTTTTGACTCCAACGGAAAACTTGCCAACTGTGAGAGCAGGGATGCGTCGATCTGTGAGATCTTTATTGTCGAGGGAGATTCTGCAGGAGGATCTGCAAAGACAGCGCGTGACCGTAATTTCCAGGCAATCTTACCGATCCGTGGTAAGATTTTAAATGTAGAGAAGGCAAGTATTGACAAGGTGCTTGCAAATGCGGAGATCAAAACGATGATCAATGCGTTTGGCTGTGGTTTTTCCGAAGGCTACGGCAATGATTTTGATATCACAAAGCTGCGTTACGATAAGATCATCATTATGGCGGATGCCGATGTGGATGGAGCGCATATTTCTACGCTGCTTCTGACACTGTTTTACCGTTTTATGCCGGAACTGATCTATGAGGGACATGTTTATGTGGCGATGCCGCCGTTATACAAAGCAATCCCTGCAAAAGGTGAGGAGGAATACCTCTATGATGATGCTGCCTTAGAGCGTTACCGCAGAAATCATAAGAGTAATTTTACGCTTCAGCGCTATAAAGGTCTTGGTGAGATGGATGCAGAACAGCTCTGGGAGACGACATTAAATCCGGAAACGAGGATCTTAAAACGTATCGAGATCGAAGATGGACGTATGGCATCTGATATCACGGAACTTTTGATGGGAAATGATGTGCCGCCGCGCAAGATGTTTATTTACGAACACGCGCAGGACGCAGCACTTGATATCTGACAAGGTGAATGACTGCCGTTCATTTGATAAATGTGGATAGCAGCCGAAAACTTATTATGACAGAATGGAGTATGATATGAATCAGGAAGAACAGATTATCCGCACAGAATACTCGGAACTGATGCAGAAATCTTATATTGATTATGCCATGAGTGTTATCATTGCGCGTGCGCTGCCGGATGTGAGGGACGGCTTGAAGCCGGTGCAGAGAAGAACACTTTACGATATGTATGAACTGGGCATCCGTTACGACAAGCCGTACCGTAAATGTGCGCGTATTGTTGGTGATACGATGGGTAAATATCATCCGCACGGTGACAGCTCTATTTATGATGCACTTGTTGTAATGGCACAGGATTTTAAAAAAGGTCTGCCGCTTGTGGACGGGCATGGTAATTTTGGTTCTATCGAAGGTGATGGTGCCGCTGCAATGCGTTATACCGAGGCACGTTTACAGAAGATCACACAGGAAGCATATCTGGCAGATTTAGACAAAGATGTAGTAAATTTTGTCCCGAACTTTGATGAGACAGAAAAAGAGCCGGAAGTACTTCCTGTAAAAGTGCCAAATCTGCTTTTGAATGGAGCAGAGGGAATCGCTGTCGGTATGACGACAAGCATTCCGCCACATAATTTTGGCGAGGTCATTGACGGTGTGATCGCATATATGAAAGATCCGGATATCAACACAGAGCAGATGATGCAGTATATACCGGGACCGGATTTCCCAACAGGCGGTATCGTTGCAAATAAGGACGAGCTGATGGCTGTTTATTCAACTGGTATGGGCAAGATCAAGATCCGTGGCAAGGTAGAAGTGGAAAAGGGAAAAGGCGGAAAAGACCGTCTTGTCATCACCGAGATTCCATATACCATGATCGGTGCGAATATCGGAAAGTTTTTAAATGATATCTATAATCTGGTTGAGACAAAGAAAACTTCTGATATCGTTGATATTACAAACCAGTCTTCGAAAGAAGGAATCCGTATTGTTCTGGAATTAAAAAAAGGTGCGGATATCGAGAATTTAAAGAATCTTCTCTATAAGAAAACGAAACTGGAAGATACATTTGGCGTCAATATGTTAGCAGTAGCGGATGGCAAACCGGAAACCATGGGAATCGTTCCGATCATCCGTCACCATGTGAATTTCCAGTATGAACTTGCAACACGCAAGTATCAGACACTTCTTGCAAAAGAACGTGATAAAAAGGAGATTCAGGAAGGTCTTATCAAGGCAACCGATGTCATTGATCTGATCATTGAGATCCTGCGTGGAAGTAAAAATGTAAAGGATGCAAGAGCATGTCTGACGGATGGCATCACGGATAACATCAATTTCAAATCCGAACAGTCGAAGCGTGAGGCGGCAAAACTCCGTTTTACAGAAAGACAGACTACAGCGATCCTCGAGATGCGCCTGCAGAAATTGATCGGACTTGAACTGGAAGCACTTTTAAAAGACCATGACGAGACGCTGAAAAATATTGCAAAATATGAGGATATTTTAGGCAGCCGTGCAGCTATGGCAAAAGTTATCATCAAAGAGTTAGAGAATTTTAAGAAAGAGTATGAAAAACCAAGAAAAACGGTGATCGATAACCTGGAGGAAGCGGTTGTTGAAGAGAAGAAGATCGAGGAAATGGATGTTGTATTCCTGATGGATCGTTTTGGATATGCAAAAACTGTGGATGTTGCAACTTATGAGAGAAATAAAGAGGCAGCGAATACGGAAAACCGCTATATCTTAACCTGCAAAAATACGGATAAAATCTGCATTTTTACAAATAAGGGACAGATGCATCTGTTAAAGGTATTAGATCTTCCTTATGGTAAATTCCGTGACAAGGGAACGCCGATCGATAACTTAAGTAATTATAACAGCAGCGAGGAAAATTTTGTCTATATCACGAATCTTGCTGCAATCAGCCGGTCACAGGTTCTTTTTGGAACAAAATCTGCAATGTTAAAAGTTGTGGATGGAAGTGAATTTGATGTAGCAAAACGTACCACAGCCGCGACAAAGTTAAACGAAGGTGATGAGCTGATCTTTGTACAGGCGCTTACACTGGAAGAAACACTTGTGATGCAGTCTGAAAAAGACTTTTTCCTCAGAATTGATATTTCAAGTATCCCGGAAAAGAAAAAGGGAGCGGTCGGAGTGCGTGGCATGAAATTAGGTGCAGGCGATGCACTTACTGCCATTTATCTGCTGAATGCAGAAGATTCGGTCAATGTTGAGGTAAAAGGCAAAGAGGTAGCATTAAACCGCCTGCGTACTGCAGGACGTGACACGAAGGGAACCAAACGATGAAACAGACAAAAGGTTACCAGATCTGGCAGATCCTTTATCCGATCGGACTTTATTATGTAGTATCGAGTCTCTGCTATTTTGCACTGGAGATGCTTCTTGGTACTGCGAATGAGACGTATATGCTGCGTCAGCTTGTATGTGCGGCGGTTACGATCCCGGTTATATTAAAATTTTATATGGCAGACCAGAACGTACGTGATACCGTTTATGGAAAAAGAAAGTTTAATATGGGCAGGGAACAGTTTATAAATATTGCAGTGACGGTTGTATCTGTAGCTGCACTTGGAATTGCAGTCAACAATATTATTGCAATGACACCGCTCATCCAGGCATCTGAAGGGTTCCAGACTGCAAATCAGGCATTTTTTGCGGGAACAGCAGTTTACGAGTTCCTTGGTTCTTGTCTTCTGATCCCGATTGCAGAAGAATTATTGTTCCGTGGAGTGGTTTATCAGAGATTAAAACTTATGATTGGTGTGTATCCTGCAGTCATTTGTTCTGCACTGATCTTTGGACTGGTGCATGTGAATCTGGTACAGTTTTTATATGCGGCAGTGTTAGGATGTCTGCTGGCGTTTTTGTATGAAAAGACAGGATTTTTCTATGTACCGGTATTAGGACATATCGCAGCGAATACCGTGGCAGTTGTGCGTGCAGAGACGGGATGGCTGTCCTTTGGCTATGCGGCGGATGCGAAAGGGATTGGCTTTACGGCGGGGATGCTTGTTGTGGCTGGTGTTGTAATCGTTGGATTCTGGAGGTGGAAGAAGAATGTGGGATTTGATGAGAGAGACTGAAGAAAAAGTGCGCGGATATTTACTAATATGGAAAAGGAAGCTATCAACTCCGGGTGGTCGATACGGGAATTAAAGTGGCAGATTTCCACGTCTCTCTATGAAAGGCTGTTATTATCAGAGGGAAAAACAAACAAAAAAACAGTGCTTGCTCTCGCAGAAAAAGGAATTGAAAACTACCAAACTGACACCAGAAGCTGCTGGACAGCTCAATATGTATCTGAATTATTATGCCGCAGAAATAAATGACGAACATGATAATCCACCGATTGGCATTATTCTTTGTACGGACAAGGACAGTATAGCAGCAGAATATGCACTAGGCGGTCTGTCTAATAATATTTTTGCTTCGTGCTATGTTTCCTATATTCCCGATAAGGAGCAGTTGATCGCACAGGTGGAGGCGGTTTTGAATGAGTGGCATAAACAGGAAAATAAATAGTAAGAGAAAAAAATGGGACACGGACGCTAAATGAGCAGCCAATGAGTCCCATTTTTTGCTAGAAAAACATATGATGAAGAAGAGGTTGAACAACTGATACAGATCAATGTTTCATATGTAAATGATTCTGAAAATTAACTTTTTGTGAGAGCGGATAAAAAGATATCTGTGCAGTGCGTAAAGACAAAAGTAAATAGGGAGTAAGCTATGATAAGAAAAATGGAAGAAAAGGATATATCTGATGTTATGCAGATATGGCTTGAGACAAACATTAAGGCACATAGTTTTATAGAGAAGGCATATTGGACCAGCAATTATGAAATGGTAAAACAGATTCTGCCGGAAGCAGAAGTATATGTATATGAAGAGGGAAAAAATGGTCAGATAGATGGTTTTATCGGAATAAATGATTGCTATATCGAGGGATTGTTTGTGAAAGAATCTGCACAATCGATGGGAATTGGAAAATATCTGCTGGATTATGTAAAAAGCAGAAAAACCGAATTGCGTTTATGTGTATACGAAAAGAATGTGCATGCAATTTACTTTTATCAGAGGGAGAATTTCCGGATACAGGCGGAAGAAACAGATGAAGATACAAACGAAAAAGAGTATGTTATGAGGTGGGGAAAATGAAAAATAAATTAGTCATGGCGATGATTACTGTTGTATTTGCAAGTGAGTGTTTTGCTGGATGCAGTAAAAAAACAATAGAAAATTCTGCTGCTTCAAACGCGTCAGTATTGGAAGAAAATGAGAAAGAAGCAGAAGACGCGAAGAAAACAGAAAATGCTCCTGATGCACAGACAGAAAAATATGTCGTGGAGAATCAGGAATATGTCTATTCCACATACAGCGATATCGGTCAGTTAGGGGAAGAGGGAAACTATTATAATTCAGATTATCCGGGTAAGGATGCCTATGAGGTGCCTGTATTTGAAACGACTGCAGACATCACACACGATGGAATTGCAGATCTGGTTTCAGTAGTCGGATATGGCGGTGAGCCGGATGCAACAGTAGATGATGTTGTAAGTAACAGTTCATATGGATGTTATGTGAAAGTCTATCGCGGAACAAAAGATGGAGAATATGAAAGTTATCCGAGATTTATCAGCAGAAACTTTCACCTGTCGCATGCAGGAAATGGAACGATATGTCTTTCGAAAAAGGATGGTCTGGACTATCTTTTGATAAGCACAACCTATGAAATGCAAGGGACTGCACAATATGATTTCGCAGCCTTTTATGTGGATGATGAAAAGGGAATTGTGATCGATGACACCTATGGTGTTGAATTTGCAGTTGACAAGGACGAACATCCGGACTGGAACGAATGTACACACAGGGAAGACGTTGTCCCACTTTTGCAGGAAAAAATGACACACTACCTGAAAGATTCTACGCTTCTTCTGTCACTTGACATTGATAATGGTGCCCTGTACAGTTGTGAGGAAAAAACACTGGAGGGAAACGCCCAGAAAAATAAAAACAAAACAGGAGAAACGAAACAGGAAACATGATGCATGCTCAGAAACTGGATATCCGTCTGACGTTTATCCGGATCATTTTGCCGGAAGTTATGTGGGCAGATTCCTGTTTCTGCTGCTTGCGATCGTTCTGACCGGAGTGGGGGCTGCGATGTCACTGAACATGCGGCTGATCCCGAATCCGGGAGATGGAATTGTGCAGGCAATCGCGGATACGATACATAAGAGCGTAGGATTTACCAAAAACAGAAAAAATACACAGATACAATTTAGACACAATTTAATAAAACTGGTAAAAATGCGAAGATGCAGAAAAATTAATGAAATTTTTTTGCATCTTCTTTTTATGTAATTGTTTGTATAAATATGATTTGAAACAAAAATAAAATAAAAAGACAGATAACTATATATAATAATGCACAATTAACATATTATCAGACAATATAACGAAAAAAATAGTAGACAAACGGATGCGAAAGTTGTATATTAATACATAACAAATCCAGCAAAAGACAACTGTTTTTCTGACAAAGACAGACGAGCAGATGGAGAAAGGAAGTTGAAGATGAAAGAGCAGAAATTAGACCGTTTTTCTGTAACAGGCAGCTACAAGAAGGAAACCGGAATGTATGATCCGAGATTTGAGCATGATAACTGCGGTATCGGTGCTGTTGTCAATATCAAAGGTATCAAGACACATGCAACGGTAGAGAATGCATTAAAGATCGTAGAAAACTTGAAACACAGGGCAGGTAAAGATGCAGAGGGCAAGACAGGTGACGGTGTTGGTATTCTGCTTCAGGTATCACATAAGTTTTTCTCGAAAGTGACAAAACCACTTGGCATCGAGCTTGGAGAGGAGAGAGACTACGGTGTCGGCATGTTTTTCTTCCCGCAGGATGAATTAAAACGCAACCAGGCGAAGAAAATGTTTGAGGTCATCGTGAACAAGGAAGGAATGGAGTTCTTAGGATGGAGAGAAGTTCCAACCGATCCGACCAAACTCGGACAGAAAGCAGTTGACTGTATGCCGTATATTATGCAGGGCTTTGTCAAACGTCCGGCAGAAGTGGCAAAGGGACTTGATTTTGACCGCAAACTGTATGTGGCAAGACGTGTTTTTGAACAGTCCAACGATGATACTTATGTGGTTTCTTTATCCAGCAGAACCATCGTATACAAAGGTATGTTCTTAGTAGAGCAGCTTCGCTTATTCTTTGCTGACTTACAGGATAAAGATTACGAATCAGCGATCGCAACCGTGCACTCCCGTTTCTCCACGAACACGAATCCAAGCTGGGAGAGAGCGCATCCGAACCGTTTTATCGTACATAACGGTGAGATCAACACCATCAAGGGTAATGCGGACAAGATGCTTGCCCGCGAGGAGACGATGGAGTCTGAGCACTTAAAAGGAGAACTGCAGAAGGTACTTCCGGTTATCAATTCCGAGGGTTCCGACTCCGCAATGCTTGATAATACCTTGGAATTTCTGGTTATGAGCGGCATGGAACTTCCACTTGCAGTTATGATCATGATCCCGGAGCCATGGGCAAACAACCGCATCATGTCACAGAAGAAAAAAGATTTTTATCAGTATTACGCAACGATGATGGAGCCTTGGGACGGACCTGCATCTATTCTGTTCTCCGACGGTGATATGATGGGAGCAGTGCTTGACCGCAACGGTCTGCGTCCTTCCCGTTATTACATTACAGATGATGATTATCTGATCCTCTCCTCCGAGGTCGGTGTACTTGATATCGATCCGACAAAGATTCTCGTAAAAGAGCGTCTGCGTCCTGGTAAAATGCTTCTGGTTGATACCGTTGCAGGCCGCGTGATCGACGATGATGAGTTGAAAGAAACTTATGCAAACAAACAGCCATACGGTGAATGGCTTGACCGCAACCTCTTAAAACTGGAAGATCTAAAAATCCCGAACGAGCGTGTGCCGGAATACACCAAGGAAGAGCGCCAGAGAATGCAGAAGGCTTTCGGTTATACATTCGAGTCCCTGCGTGAAGCAATCCTTCCGATGGCAAAGAACGGCGGCGAGGGCACCTCTGCCATGGGTATTGATACACCGCTTGCTGCACTTGCAAGTGACCATCAGCCATTATTCAACTATTTCAAACAGCTGTTTGCACAGGTAACAAACCCGCCGATCGACTCGATCCGTGAGAAAGTTGTAACATCCACGACAGTCTATATCGGTGAAGACGGTAACCTCTTAGAGGAGAAGGCAGAGAACTGCCAGGTACTAAAAGTAAATAACCCGATTCTGACAAACACAGACCTGATGAAGATCAAAGCCATGAAGGTGCCGGGATTTAAAGTAGAAGTGATCCCGATCATTTACTATAAAAACACAAGCCTTGAAAAGGCAATCGACCGTCTGTTTGTGGAAGCCGACCGTGCATACAGAGATGGCGCAAACATCCTGATCCTTTCTGACCGTGGAATCGATGAGAACCATGTTCCGATTCCTTCACTGCTTGCTGTCTCAGCCTTACAGCAGCATCTGGTAAGAACGAAAAAGAGAACTTCGGTTGCGATGATCTTAGAGTCCGGCGAACCGAGAGAGGTACATCATTTTGCAACACTGCTCGGCTATGGTGCGTGCGCGATCAACCCATATCTGGTACAGGATACGGTAAAACAGCTTGTGGACGAGCATATGCTTGACAAAGATTACTATGCAGCCGTACAGGATTACAACAATGCAATCTTAAACGGTATCGTAAAGATCGCATCCAAGATGGGTATTTCCACGATCCAGTCTTACGAGGGTTCTAAGATCTTCGAGGCGATCGGTATTGATAAAAATGTCATTGACAAATATTTTACCAACACGGTCAGCCGTATTGGTGGTATCACATTAAAGGATATTGAAAATGATGTCAATGAGCTTCATTCTGCAGCCTACGATCCGCTTGGACTTGAATCCGATCTGACTTTAGAGAGCCGCGGACGCCATAAGATGAGAAGCGGAGCAGACCCGCATCTTTACAATCCTGCAACGATCCATCTGTTACAGGAGGCAACCAGACGAGGTGACTATGAGCTGTTCAAACAGTACACGGATCTGGTTAATAAGGAAGAAAGAGAGATCACACTGCGTGGACTGATGGATTTCAATTACCCGAAAAAAGGTGTACCGCTTGAGGAAGTAGAGAGTGTTGACTCCATTGTACAGAGATTTAAAACAGGTGCGATGTCCTATGGTTCCATTTCACAGGAGGCACATGAGACGCTCGCAATCGCAATGAATCGCCTGCATGGAAAATCCAACTCCGGTGAAGGTGGTGAGGATGCAGAGCGTATCGCAAGTAAAAACAGCAGTGTCAACCGCTGTTCTGCGATCAAACAGGTTGCATCCGGACGTTTCGGTGTCACCAGCCAGTATTTAGTCAGTGCACAGGAGATCCAGATCAAGATGGCACAGGGGGCAAAACCTGGTGAAGGCGGACATCTTCCGGGCAAAAAAGTTTATCCGTGGATCGCAAAGACCAGACTTTCCACTCCGGGCGTGGCTCTGATCTCTCCGCCGCCACATCACGATATTTATTCCATCGAGGATCTTGAGCAGCTGATCTTCGACTTAAAGAACTCAAACCGCGATGCGAGAATTACCGTAAAACTGGTATCTGAGGCAGGTGTTGGTACAGTCGCAGCCGGTGTTGCAAAAGCAGGTGCACAGGTTGTATTGATCTCCGGTTATGACGGCGGTACCGGTGCAGCTCCGGCAAGTTCCATCCACAATGCAGGACTTCCATGGGAGCTTGGACTTTCTGAGACACACCAGACGCTGATCATGAATGGACTTAGAAACAAAGTCCGCATTGAAACAGATGGGAAACTGATGAGCGGACGTGACGTTGCAATCGCAGCACTGCTCGGCGCAGAAGAATATGGTTTTGCGACCGCACCGCTTGTAACTTTAGGCTGTGTCATGATGCGTGTATGTAACTTGGATACCTGTCCGGCAGGTATTGCAACACAGAACCCGGAACTGCGCAAACGTTTTGCAGGAAAACCGGAGTATGTTGAGAACTTCATGCGTTTTATCGCGGCAGAGCTGAGAGAGTACATGGCAAAACTTGGCTGTAAGACGATCGATGAGATGGTCGGCAGAAGCGATCTGTTAAAGGTTCGTGATGATTTAAGCGGCAGGGAGAAAGAGATCGATCTTTCCAAAATCTTAAACAACCCGTTTGCAGACCAGAAAAAGAAAGTCATCTTTGATCCGAAACAGGTTTATGATTTCGAGTTGGAAAAATCAAAAGATATCACGGTGCTCTTAAAACAGTTAGGACCGGCACTTGAAAAACAGCAGCGCAGAAGCATTGACGTGGAAGTGACCAACACCGATCGTTCCTTCGGTACGATCTTCGGTTCCGAGATCACCAAGAAATACGGCGGCGAGGGACTCCCGGAAGATACCTTTATCGTAAAATGCAGCGGCGCAGGCGGACAGAGTTTCGGCGCATTTATCCCGAAAGGACTGACCTTAGAGTTAGTCGGAGATTCCAATGACTACTTTGGAAAAGGACTTTCCGGTGGAAAACTGGTTGTCTATGCTCCGGCAGGCGTGAAATACAAAAAAGATGAGAACATCATCATCGGTAACGTTGCCCTCTATGGTGCAACCAGCGGAAAAGCATTTATCAGCGGTGTCGCAGGCGAGCGTTTCTGTGTCCGCAACTCCGGTGCATCCGCAGTTGTTGAGGGAGTCGGCGACCATGGATGTGAATACATGACCGGCGGTCGTGTCGTAGTCCTCGGTAAGACTGGAAAGAACTTTGCAGCAGGTATGAGCGGCGGTATCGCATATGTGCTCGACGAGGACAACGATCTGTATACAAGAATGAACAAAGAAATGGTATTTTCCGAAGAAATATCCAATAAATATGATGTTATGGAATTAAAGGATATGATCAAAGAGCATGTGGCATTGACCAATTCCGAGAAAGGAAAAGCAATCCTTGACAATTTCAGCGAATATCTGCCGAAATTCAAAAAGGTCATTCCATACGATTATAACCGGATGCTGATGGCGATCGTTCAGATGGAGGAGAAAGGTTTATCCTCGGAACAGGCGCAGATCGAAGCATTTTATGCAAACACGAGAGGTTAAATAAGCAAGATGTTCCTGCGGCAAGTGCCGCAGGGCATCACGATGGAGGATATGAGCAATGGGAAAACCAACTGGATTTATAGATTACGAGAGAGAAGATGCGAAAGCGATCGAGCCGAAGGAGCGCATCAAAAATTTTAAGGAATTTCATATTCCACTTTCCATGGAAAAACAGCAGGTTCAGGGCGCAAGATGCATGAACTGCGGTGTGCCGTTCTGCCAGTCCGGTATGACCATCATGGGAATGACAAGCGGATGTCCGCTGCACAATCTGGTACCGGAGTGGAATGATCTTGTCTATACCGGAAACTGGGAACAGGCATATAACCGTTTAAAGAAAACCAACAACTTCCCGGAATTTACATCGCGCGTGTGCCCGGCACTCTGTGAGGCGGCCTGCACCTGCGGTCACTGGGAAGATCCGGTCACCTGTAAGGCAAACGAGCACGGCATTATTGAAAATGCTTATGAAAAGGGATATGCAGCAGCAAAACCGCCGAGAGTGCGTACCGGAAAGAAAGTTGCAATCATCGGTTCCGGTCCTGCAGGACTTGCCGCAGCAGACCAGTTAAATAAGCGTGGGCATCAGGTGACGGTGTTTGAACGTGACGACCGTGTCGGCGGACTTTTGATGTATGGTATCCCGAATATGAAACTGGAAAAATGGGTGATCGACCGTAAAGTGGATATCATGAAAGAAGAAGGTGTGGAATTTATCACAGGAGTCAACGTGGGCAAAGACGTAAAAGCTGCCAAGCTGTTAAAGGATTATGACCGCGTGATCTTAGCCTGCGGTGCAAAAAATCCGCGTGATATCAAAGCACCGGGACGTGATGCGAAGGGCATTTATTTTGCGGTGGATTTCTTAAAAGCAACCACAAAGAGCCTTTTAGATTCTGACCTGAAAGATAATAATTATATTTCTGCAAAAGGTAAAAAAGTGGTCATCATCGGTGGAGGTGATACCGGAAACGACTGTGTCGGAACATCCATCCGCCATGGCTGTGCGAGCGTGACTCAGCTTGAAATGATGCCGAAAGCACCGGATACGAGGGCAGAGAACAATCCATGGCCGGAGTGGCCGAGAGTCTGCAAGACAGACTACGGTCAGGAGGAAGCAATTGCTGTATTCGGGCATGATCCGCGTATTTACCAGACAACAGTCAAAGAATTTTTAAAAGATAAAAACGGTAATTTAAATGGTATTATTACCGTGAAGTTAGAGAGTAAAAAAGATGAAAAGACCGGACGTATGATGATGACAGAGGTACCGGGGTCTGAGACTAAGCTGGATGCAGATATGGTTCTGATCGCAGCAGGATTCCTTGGAACCGAAAAATATGTTGCGGATGCGTTTGGCGTTGAACTGAATGCAAGAACAAATGTATCAACGGCAGAGGGGGCATATGCGACCAGTGTGAAAAATGTATTTGCAGCAGGCGATGTGCACAGAGGACAGTCTCTTGTTGTGTGGGCAATCCGTGAAGGACGTGAGGTTGCACATGCGGTGGATGAGAGCCTGATGGGATATTCTTACCTGTCGGTACAATAGGGAAAAATAAGAATTGTTGATGGAAATAATATAATAAAAGACCGGAGTGACATGATTTGGGACACTATATGAAATCATGCGGCTCCGGTCTTTTTCAAAAGTTGTTTATTGAAACATTTTATGGAATGTGCTATTTTCATCATATAGATTTTCCGGCGGATGGGGAGTCCGGGAAGAAGATATGATGGGGGAAACAGAAACGATGTTGAAAATTTTTCTGGCAGAAGATGAGATTGTAATGCGGGAGGGGATACGAAATAATATTGCATGGCAGGAGGAAGGATTTGAATTTGTTGGTGAGGCGAGTGATGGAGAACTCGCGTATCCGATGATTCAGAAACTAAAACCGGACATCCTGATCACGGACATCAGGATGCCTTTTATGGATGGACTGGAACTTAGCCGGATCGTAAAACAGGAACTTCCGGATACGAGTATCCTGATTCTGAGCGGATATGGTGAGTTTGATTATGCAAAAGAAGCTATCTCGATCGGTGTGGAAGACTATCTGCTGAAACCGGTGACCAGTGCACAGCTTTTAGAAGCAATCAGGCGGATCGCAGAAAAAATTTACGGCAGGAGAGGCAGACAGGAAGAGACAAAAAACGAAAAAGAACAGAAAACACTTACAAAAAGAAGACTGTTCCGACATATCGTATCCGGTGAGCACTCCTTTTCGGAGGTGTTAAAAGAGGCCAGAGAACAGGAGATCGAACTGGCAGCGGAGCGCTACAATGTTTTTATGTTACAGCTCTTTTTCGAGGATGGGACGGAGACGTTTTATGAAAAAGATGAAGCATTTGAAGATCATATGGAACAGTTTTTTGCATACGGTTCGAGTGTGATCCGCGCAAAACTAAGCTGTGGGGAATATCATC
This sequence comes from Roseburia sp. AM23-20, assembly GCF_003470905.1. Lineage (NCBI taxonomy): Bacteria > Bacillati > Bacillota > Clostridia > Lachnospirales > Lachnospiraceae > Roseburia > Roseburia sp. AM23-20. The sequence goes on along the minus strand of NZ_QRHS01000003.1, from coordinate 129,856 downwards.
TGGTACTGAAAGAGGAAAATGGTGTGACGCTTGAACAGCTGAAAAATGCCATTGAACAGGAACTTGAAATATATCTCTGCGGGGAAAATAAGATCGATTATGCCGCGGTATACGGGATACCGGTCACACGGTTCAGCGAGATCAAAAAATGTTACGAGGAAGCGAATCTTCTTTTTGCAAAGCGGTATTCCTTAGAGAAAAATAAGATCACGGAACAGGTAAAGAAGATAGAAAATGAGATGGAAACAAAAGAGACATTAGATCTTGGGGAACTCAATGTGTCCGGGATCGACCGCAGACAGGTGGAACAGTTTTTGTATACAGGAAGAAAAGAGGAAGTATCCGGGTTTGTGGATGATTATTTCCGGAAAATCTCAAACGGTAGCTTACAGTCGGTTCTGCTGCGTCAGTATGTGCTGATGGATCTGTATGTGAGCGCGGTCTCCGTGTTGGAAAAAAGCGGATATACCAGTGAAAATCTGTTGGAACAGTACAAAGATGCGCAGAAGATGGAAATTTTTCTTGGCACTGCAGGACAGGCGAGGGAGTACATCAAAAATCTGTTCGGGGCAGTGATCGAACTGCGGGAGCAGGGCATGGAACGCAGATATGACAATCTGATCCAACATGCAAAAGCCTACATAGAAGATAACTATAATCATGAGGATATCTCCTTAAATATGGTCGCTTCGGAGGTAAATTTAAGTTCGAGCCATTTCAGCACTGTATTCGGACAGGAGACGGGAGTGACGTTTGTTGAGTATCTGACAAAGGTGCGCATGGATAAGGCAAAACAGTTATTGCGGACGACCGGGACTAAGACCACGGAGATTGCATTTGAAGTCGGTTTCCGGGATGCACATTATTTCAGTAACCTGTTTAAAAAGACACAGGGGTGTACGCCGCGGGAATACAGAAACAGGAGTGACAGACCAGAGCAGGAACAGGAAAAATTATGAACGTAAGAAAAAAATTTTCATTAAAAAACAGGTTGTATCTGTTGCTTCTTATCTGTGTGATCCCACTAACGGTTATGATCACATATTTGCTTTTTATGATCAACAATGTATCGTCAAAATATGACCATATTGTGGAGAAGATCACAAAGGCAAATGCATATAACATCGGATTCAAGGAAGATATCGACTATGTGATGTACATTATCGTGGTTAATTCGGAACGTGCGGAGGAGTTAGTCGATACACAAAAGCCGCAAAAGATGATCAAAGAGGCGAGAGAGGTGTTTGGGAAATTGGCAGAGGATGCCGATTCCGCATATGCGAAACAGCGTCTCTCGCGAATTTTAAAGAGTCTTGACACCCTTGAAAAAAGGGTGCAGGAGATTGAGGAAGATGCGTTAGTCAGTGGATCTTATGAGACAAATATGGAGAGTTTGGACTTAAATATCAGGGTGCTGACGGAGCTGATCCAGGAACAGATCCAGTATTATATTTATTACGAGAGCATGAACATGGAGGATCTGCGGGGTGGGATCCGTAATGATGTGGAGCAGGCGATTGCGATCACGAGCGGTATTTTACTGGTGATCTTAGTGGGTGCATTTGCAGTCAGCAGAAAAATCGTGACGGGCATCACAGAACCAATCGGGGAGCTGTGCGATGCCGCAGTGGCTGCCGGGGGTGGCGATTTCAGAATCCGGGCGGTGAAAACCGGACCGGAAGAGATTGAGGTGCTAAATAAGAGTTTTAACCAGATGGTGGAAAAAATCGGCAACCTTGTGGAAGATATCCATACGGAGGAGTTGAATTTAAGGGCAGCAGAGCTTCGGGTGCTGCAGGAGCAGATCAATCCTCATTTCTTATATAACACGCTCGATAATATCATCTGGCTTGCCGAGTCAAAAAAGACAGACGAGGTCGTAATGATGGTGTCCTCCCTGTCCACATTTTTCAGGACTTCTTTGAGTAAGGGAAGGGAGTTTGTCTCCGTGAAAGAAGAGACAGAGCATATCCGCAGCTATTTAGAGATCCAGCAGTTCCGCTACCGGGACATTTTAGATTATGAGATTGCGATCCCGGAGGAATATTACGGTTATGAGGTCATCAAACTGACACTTCAGCCGTTAGTGGAAAATGCACTTTACCATGGCATAAAAAACAAGCGTGGAAAGGGACATATCACGGTCTCGGCGGAGCGTTGTGCGGATGTCTTGATCTTTAAGGTAAAAGATAACGGGATCGGGATGGATAAACAGAGACTTGCAGAAGTATGCGCGATGTTAAAAGAGGATGGCAATACGAAAAAAGAAAATGACGGATTTGGACTGTTTAATGTCAATCAACGCATCCAGTTGCATTATGGCACGGAATATGGACTGAAAGTGCAGAGTACCTACGGGGAAGAAACGGAAGTCTGGGTAAGAATTCCGGTAAGAACAGAAAGCAGTTCATAAAAAATACACATTTTTCCAAAAAAAATACACTTTTTTACCGAAATATATGAAAGCTGTTCACAATTTAGTAAAAAATTATACTTAATTCAAATTTAATTCGGTATTCATAAAAACCTCTCACAGTTATAATTAGACCATGGTTAGCAACGAAACCAAATCTAAAAAAACTATGGGAGGTTTTTGAAATGAAAAGAAAATTGGTGAGTATGGTAATGTGTATGGCATTAGGGGCAACAATGTTAGCAGGATGCGGAAACAGCGCAAACACGTCAACAGGTAATGCGGGTGCATCCAATGATGCCGCAGCAAAAACAGATGATGCAGCTGCTGCAGATCAGACAGATGACAGCGCAGAGGCAGCCGGAACAGAGAGCTCCGCAGCAAGCGGTGATACGGTTACAATTGGTTTTGCACAGGTTGGACACGAATCTGACTGGCGTACCGCTTCCACAGATTCCTGTTTAAGTGTTTTTTCCGCAGACAATGGATACGATCTTCAGTTTGTAGACTGTGATAATGATTCTGCAGTACAGTTAGAGGCAGTCAGAGGATTTATCGAGCAGGATGTTGATTATATCATCATCGATCCGATCGTATCAACCGGATGGGACACTGTACTGACAGAGTGCGAGGAAGCAGGAATTCCGGTTATCGTCATTGACCGTACGATCGATGACTCAGATAAATATGTTTCATGGGTAGGTTCTAACTTCAAGACAGAAGGTCTTGCAGCAGGAGAGTGGTTAAAAGCATATACAGATGCAAAGGGCATCAGTGATGTCAATGTACTTGTGATCGAGGGATCTACCGGAGCTTCCGCAACGATCGGACGTACCGACGGATTTAAAGAGATTGCAGATGCAAATGGATGGAATATCTTAGATTCCCAGACAGGTGATTTCACACAGGCAGGCGGACAGGAAGTCATGGAGTCCTACATCAAGAGTTATGAAGGTAAATTTAATGTTGTTGTATGCCAGAACGATAACGAAGCATTCGGTGCAATGGATGCAATGAAGGCAGCTGGTATCTCCTACGGTGTAGATGGTGATGTGATCCTTGTTTCCTTTGATGCATGTACCGCAGGACTTGAGTATGTAATGTCCGGTGACATCAATGCAGACTTTGAGTGTAACCCGCTTGCAGCTCCGTTCGTAGAGGAAGTTATCAAACAGCTTCAGGCTGGTGAGACTCCGGAGAAAGAAGTATACATGACAGAACACTGGTTCGTAAATGAGGATGTCCTTTCTACGATCAATGTAAATGGAGAAGATCAGGATCTGACCGTTGTCACAAAAGAAATCGTAGATGCCCAGTACTAATCAAACCTGATGGCATAAAATGCGGGGGAGACCATCTGGTCTCTCCCATTTTAAAGAAAGGGTGAAGGAAGATGGAGAGTAATGTTGTATTGACCATGCGCGGAATAACCATGACATTTCCGGGAGTAAAAGCATTGGATCATGTGGATCTTACATTACGCAAAGGTGAGATCATGGCACTGATGGGGGAAAATGGTGCCGGAAAATCTACGCTGATCAAATGTCTGACAGGAATCAATGCATTTGAGGCAGGAGAAATACATGTGGAGGGCATCGATGGTCCGGTTGTCAATCATTCGACGCTGGATGCACAGAAAAAGGGCATTTCCACTGTGTATCAGGAGGTAAATCTTTGCCCGAATCTTAGTGTTGCAGAGAATTTATTTATTGGAAGGGAACCGAAAACAAAACTTGGAACGATCGACTGGAAGACCATGGTCGCAAAATCGGAAAAGATCATGGACAGTCTGGATATAAAAATTGATGTAACGCAGAATCTGGAAGAATATTCACTTGCCCTGCAGCAGATGATCGCAATCGCGAGAGCGGTGGATATGGAATGTAAAGTACTTATCTTAGATGAGCCGACGTCATCGTTGGATGACCATGAAGTAGAAAAATTATTTACCCTGATGCGTCAGCTGAAAGAAAAGGGAGTTGCAATCGTGTTTGTAACCCATTTTTTAGAGCAGGTCTATGCGGTCTGTGACCGTATCACAGTACTCAGAAACGGTAAATTAGTCGGGGAATATCCAATCGAAGAACTGCCGAGGGTGCGTCTGGTTGCGGCAATGATGGGAAAAGATTTTGATGATCTTGCGGCCGTAAAAACAGAGCAGGCGAAAGACTTTTCAAAGGAACCGCTGTTTATCGATGCAAAGGGATTGAGCCATAAAGGAAAAATCAAACCGTTTGACTTACAGATCCATAAGGGAGAGGTAGTCGGATTGACCGGACTTTTAGGTTCTGGTAGAAGTGAGTTAGCACGTGTTATTTACGGCGCGGACAAAAATCAGACCGGAGAGCTGAAAGTGGCGGGAAAAGAAGTAAAGATCAATGCTCCGATCGATGCCATGAACCTTGGAATGGGACTATTGCCGGATGACAGAAAGGCAGAAGGTATCATAGGTGACCTGTCGGTAAGGGAAAATATTATTCTTGCACTGCAGGCAAAACGTGGAATATTCAAACTGCTGCCGATGAGTAAGCAGATCGAGATCGCGGACAAATACATAGAACTTCTTCAGATCAAGACCGCAAACAGGGAGACACTGATTAAACAGCTCTCCGGTGGTAACCAGCAGAAGGTGATCTTAGCGCGCTGGCTTGCGACCGATCCGGAATTTTTAATTTTAGATGAACCGACGCGTGGTATCGATGTCGGAACAAAGACAGAGATCCAGAAACTTGTGATCCAGTTAGCGGAGGAGGGAAAGAGCCTGATCTTTATTTCTTCTGAGATCGAAGAGATGCTTCGAACCTGTTCGAAACTTGTCGTATTAAGAGATGGGGAAAAAGTTGGTGAGATCACGGATAATCTGACACAGGAACATGTAATGCAGGCGATCGCAGGAGGTGGCACAAATGAATAATATAAAGAAACTGATCAGCAAACCGCTGTTTCTGCCTATCTTTTGTATGTTATTGGTAATGGCGGTAAATATCATTTACGATGTTGCATCGGGAAATTTTGCATTTAATTTCTTTACGATCTCCATTCGAAACGGAGTATTGTATGGACGTATTATCGATATCTTAAACCGTGGAAGTGAGATCGCGATCCTTGCGATCGGAATGACTCTGGTTGTATCCTGTTCTGCAGGTACTGATATTTCCGTTGGTTCGGTCATGTCACTGGCAGCGTCGTTCTGCTGTATGCTGCTTGCAGGCTATGGAGTTTCCTCCACGAATGAACTGGCGAGACCGCTTATCATCGGAGTGCTTGGCGGTATCCTGATCGGATGTGTCTGCGGTGCATTTAACGGATTGTTAGTATCGTATCTGAATGTACAGCCGATGGTCGCAACGCTTATTTTATTCTCGGCAGCAAGAGCGATCGGTCTGTTATTATGTAATAATATGATTGTGTATGTAAGAGAGGATTCCTTTAAAATTTTTGGTGGATATCTTGGATTTATCCCGACACCGATTGTTGTGGCAGCCGTATGTATCATAATCACTTCCCTGATACTAAAAAAGACGGCGCTGGGGTTATATGTACAGAGTGTTGGTATCAACAAAAAGGCTTCCCGTATTGCAGGTATCAAATCAGAAAGAATTATTTTCCTGTGCTACATTGTCTGTGGACTTTGCGCCGGAATTGCCGGAATTGTGGCATCTTCCCGTATCAGTTCTGCAGATTCTAACAATATCGGATTAAACTTTGAGCTGGATGCAATTCTTGCAGTTGCACTTGGCGGTAACAGTCTTGGCGGCGGAAAGTTCCGTCTTACCGGTTCTATTATCGGTGCATATACGATCCAGGCGATCACGACAACACTGTATGCGCTGGGTGTTTCCACCGAACAGGCACCGGTATACAAGGCGGTCATTGTTATCATCATCGTTGCGATCCAGGCGCCTCCGTTTAAGGATTATATGAAAAAGATGTCTGCAAAAAGACAGCTGGCAAAAGGAGGTGTCGCATAATGAAGAAAAAGAAAATGAATGGAAACACGGTACTTTTGATCATCACAATCGTTTTATTCTTCGTCATGTATGCAGTCGGATGTGCGATTTATGCAAATAAGGGATTTACACACCTGCAGACATTTTTAAATGTACTGATCAATAATGCGGGACTCTTATGCATTACCTGTGGAATGACATGTGTTATGCTGACAGGCGGAATCGACATCTCGGTTGGTTCTCTTGTAGCTATGGACTGTATGTTTCTTGCGGTCGGAATGGAGAGATGGAACATGAACGCAGTGGTTCTTTGTATTCTGGTCCTTTTGATCGGCGTTGTATTTGGAATTGTACAGGGTTTCTGTGTCGGATATTTAAATATCCAGCCATTTATTGTGACGATGGCGGGAATGTTCTTCGCAAGAGGTATGACGGCTGTGATCTGTACGGATCAGGTATCGATCAGCAGCAATGAATTTTTTGTAAAACTTGCAAATGCCAAGATCAAACTTCCGTTTGGATCTTATGTCAATGGTAAAGGCGTGGTACAGGTACCGTTTATCCGTATTTCCGTGGTTGTGGCACTGGTAGTGTTAGTCGTGGTATTTCTGATGCTCCGCTACACCAAATTCGGAAGAAGTCTTTATGCAGTTGGCGGCAGTGAGCAGTCAGCGACCATGATGGGACTTGATGTGAAAAAGACAAAATTAAAAGCTTATGTGTTATCTTCTTTCCTCTGTTCGATCGGCGGTATCTGCTATTGCTTGAATACCATGTCCGGCAACGTGCAGCAGGCACTTGGATTAGAGATGGATGCCATTGCATCATCCGTTATCGGTGGAACGCTCCTGACCGGAGGAGTTGGAAATGTGATTGGTTCCTTCTTCGGTGTACTGATCAACGGTACAATCTCAACTCTGGTAAAGACCAATGGTAAGCTCTTAAGTTCCTGGTCGAGCATCGCAGTTGCAGCATTACTTTGTTTCTTTATTGTGTTACAGAGTATTTTTGCAAAGATGAAAGAGAGCAGTAAATAATAAAGTGAATAAGAAAAAGCTGTCGCACAGAGAAAATTCTCTATTTATGTGCGGCGGCTTTTTGGTATATAATGAAAAGCAGAGGTTATGGGTTCGGAGGAGATATGTTAAACAAAAGGTGGGTATCAGCAGGAATCACGGTACTTGGGGCAATATTTTTGCTGGCAGGATGTGGAGAAAAAAGAGGGCAGCGCACGAATGGACTGGACACGGAGGAGATGGCAGGTCATGATGGGTGTATTGTGGTAGGCTATGCACAGGTCGGTTCAGAGTCAGACTGGAGAACAACGAATACGCAGTCATTTAAAAATATTTTTACGGAAGAAAACGGTTATTATCTGATTTTTGAGGATGGACAGCAGAAACAGGAAAATCAGGTCAAGGCGATCCGCAACTTTATCCTACAGGATGTGGACTATATTATTTTAGATCCGGTTGTGGAAACGGGATGGGAAGCGGTGCTTGAGGAGGCAAAGGAGGCAGGAATCCCTGTCATTCTCTCTGACCGTACCGTGGAAGTCGGCGATGAAAGCCTTTACAGCTGCTGGGTAGGAAGTAATTTTTGTGAAGAGGGAATAAAGGCGGGGGAATGGCTTGAAAATTATTTAAAAGAACAGGGAAGAGAAGATGAGACGATCCATTTAGTCACACTGCAGGGGACGCCAGGTTCCTCCGCACAGATCGGGCGGTCGGACGGTTTTGAAAAAATATTAAAAAAACACTCAGACTGGGTGATGCTTGAAAAACAGTCGGGCGATTTTACACAGGCAAAAGGTCAGGAAGTCATGGAAGATTTTTTAGAGAAGTACGATGATATCGATGTTGTGATCAGTGAAAACGACAATATGACGTTTGGCGTGATCGATGCGCTTGAGGCGGCAGGAAAGAAAATGGGAACAGATGGTGATGTGATCGTGATCTCATTTGATGCAGTAAAAGATGCGCTTACGGTGATGCAGGATGAGAAGATCATGGCTGATTTTGAGTGCAATCCGCTGACAGCCCCTTTGGTCGAACAGACGATCCGGCATATGGAAAACGGGGAAGAGGTCGATAAAGTCCAGTATGTGGAGGAAGGATATTTTGATTACACGATGGATCTGAAATCAATCCTGAAAGACAGATCCTATTAGACAATAGGGAAAGTGTGTATATTGCTTCTTTGGTTTTATTTTTGTATAATATTGAAATAAATTATACTGGGAAATCAAATAAAACAGAGGAGAAGAGCAGTATGGCAGAAGAGGAATTTCAGGAACAAAGTTCCGTGAAAACTGAAACTGAAAAAGAACAGAGTGCCGTGGAAAAGAAAAAAGCAAAAGAACAGAGTGCCACAGAAAAGGAAAAGGTAAATGTAGAGAATGTTATGGAACAGGTAGAAGATCCGGTTATCATAGAGAGCGAAGATGTGAAGATGGAAACGGAACCGGATTATACGCAGATGGAAGTCAAAAATCCACGGATCGGAAAAGTTTTAAAACTCGAAGAAGAAGCAAAGAGGCAGAATGAATTAGAGCAGCTTCGCAGTAAGCGGATTAGACAGCAGCAGGAATATATCAATCGGATGATCGACTCCGTGGAAGCAAATCTGAAAAATACAAAAGAAGAACAGAAGTTAAATGAAGAATTTGAACGCCATATCAGAACGGAAGTTTACCGGATGCACGGTATCAGCGAGGATAAGCTTCAGGGTATGGAGGAACGGCGCAATGCATGGTATCAGGGAGCGGCGTTTGCACTGTTTTTTCTGTCGCTGATCTTAGTGGCAGTGTGTGGTGTTTTACATGGGTTTGGTTCGGAACTGTGTATTTTTATGGCATTTTATACGGCAATTGAGGGTACGCTTCTTTCAAATGGCAGAAAACAGGCAGCGTTTTTTGAGGTACTGATCAAGATTTTATATCTGTTACTTTACCCTGTGATGCTGACGGTGTTTGTGTGCTACGAACTGAAATTTAAGGAATATGATATGTTAGTTCCAATCTTTGTGATCGCTGGTGTGGTTGTTCTGATGCTTGGGGCTATATCTTATTTTGCTTACGATCCATACCGCGTGGATAAGCGCAACCGCAAAAAGGCAAACAGTTACATAAAAGAAATGGAGAAGGCGGCTTTAAAGGAAGTGCGTCTGAAAGAAAAAGCGTTTGAAAAACTGCAGCGGAAAAACGAGAAGAAGGAACAGAGAGAAAAAGCGCGCAAAGAAAAGGAAGAAGAAAGGCGTAAGAAACGGGAAGCACGCAAGGCAGAACGTGAAGCAGCACGGCAGAAATCAGAACAGGAACAGCCGGTAGAAAAAATCATTGGATGGTGGGAAAAAATCCGTCATAAGAATGAGAAGAAAACTGAAAGTGAAGTGAAAGAGCAGATGACAGAAAACATTGCGAAAGACAAAAATGAGAGCGCAGAATAAAAGTCTGTTATGGTCAAAGACCAATAACATATAGAAATGCAGGAAGAAAGGACAAAATGAAACATGGAAGATTTTAAATTCAGCACACTGGAATATAAAAGACCAGATTTTGAAAAAACAGGTGCATTTGCAGAGGAGATCACACAAAAAATCAAAAATGCAGCATCCTATGAAGAATTAAAAGGATATATGGAGCAGATGGAGGAGATGTCGAAAAATTTTTCGACGGACTGCACGATCGCATCTATCCGCCATACCTTAGATACGACAGACGAATTTTATGAAAAAGAAGATGCGTATATCAATGATATGGTGCCGACAGTTATGCCAAAACTTCTGGCGATGAATGATGCACTGATGGAATCAAAGTTCCGCGGGGATATTGAAAAGGAGTACGGAAAGCAGTATTTTGCACAGATGGATCTGCAGAAAAAGACATTCTGTGAGGAAAACATCCCACTGATGCAGCAGGAGTCAAGACTGTGCAAGGAATATGAAAAAATGATGGCAACCGCAGCAATCCCGTTTGACGGAAAAACGTTAAACCTGTACGGGGTACAGAAGTATTTTGAACATGAGGATCGTGAAGTACGAAAGGCTGCTGTAAAGGCTTACTCTGATTTTTATCATGGCAATGAAAAACGCCTCGAGGAAATCTGGGATGAACTGATCAAAATCCGTACACAGATGGGAAAAAATCTTGGTTATGAGAACTTTATCCCGGTTGGATATATGCAGCAGGGACGTACCGATTACGGCATGGAGGAAGTAGCTGCTTTCCGTGAGCAGGTGCGTACCGTGTTAGTACCTCTGTGTGAAAAATTATATGAGGCACAGAGAAAACGTCTCGGCGTGGATACATTGATGTTTTATGATGAAAAACGTGTATTCCCGGATGGCAATGCAGTTCCGGCAGGGGATGATGATTTCATGGTGGATCAGGCGAGAAAAATGTATCATGAATTAAGCCCTGAGACAGGAGAATTCATTGACTTTATGATCGACCATGAGCTGATGGACTTAAAAAACAAACCGGGCAAGGCATCCACCGGATATATGACATCCCTTGACCGCTACAAAGCACCGTTTGTATTTTCCTGTTTCAATCAGACGATCTTTGATATGCAGGTACTGTCACACGAGTTAGGTCATGCGTTTGCAGGATATATGGCAATGCGCAGCCAGCCGATCGCTGCATATTACAGTGAGTCAACGGATATTGCAGAAATTCATTCCATGGCAATGGAACAATTTGCTTATCCATATGCAGAAAAATTCTTCGGAGAGCAGGCAGATAAATATCGTTTTGCACACTTGCAGGATGCCCTGACATTTGTACCGTTTGGCGTGGCAGTAGATGAGTTCCAGCATATCTGTTACAGCAACCCGAATATGACACCGAAGGAGCGCACGCTTGCATGGAAGAAGTTGGAAGAAACTTATATGCCTTGGAGAAAATATGAGGCAGATGATTTCTTTGACCGTGGCGGTTACTGGTATCATAAACTGCATATTTATCTCTATCCATTCTATTATATCAACTATACTTTGACGACAATGGGAGCGATGGAGTTTAAAACCAAGGACAGAAAAGATCATGAGGATGCATGGAAAGATTATTTAAATCTCTGTAAATGTGGTGGCAGCATGAGCTATTTAGAGACACTGCGCTACGCACATCTGATGAATCCATTTGAGCAGGGAACGGTGGAAAAAGCCATTGAGCTTGCAAAAAATGATCTGTTAAACAGCAGATATATGTAAGAGAAAATAAGCTGTAATAGATGTATCAGTATCTTTACAGAATAAAAAAGCAAGGAAACGGAGGTTATTTCCGTTTCTTTGCTTTCTTTTTTGCGACACTGTATCCAAAAGTGCCAAGTTTTTTGCCGAGTAAAAAGTAGGCACCATGGGAGTAGGTAACAAGTCCGGTGTCATTGAGGTGAAATGTATTTTTCTCATCAAAAAATGCATCATCTACGGTGACATTTACCACATCAGCAAGAAACATGGTGTGACTGCCGAGCGGTTTGATCTCCCGCACTTTACATTCAATGTTGACCGGGCTTTCCGCAATACCCGGTGCAGAAATCTCCTTCGAAGGGAGCGGTGTCAAATGCATTTCTTTGAATTTATCAATGTCTTTTCCGGAGCGGACACCGCAGAAATCGGTCGCACGGACTAACTGCTCCGTTGTCAGATTTACAACAAATTCGCCGGATTCTTCGATCATGTGGTAAGAGTAGCGTTCCGGGCGGACAGAGATCGATAACATCGGTGGATTGGTACACACGGTACCTGCCCACGCTACGGTGATGATATTCGGTTTCCCGGCAAGGGCTGGATTGGTGCAGAGCGCATCCTCTTTTCCGGCAGGATACTGGCAGCTTACCATGACGGCAGGCAGCGGGTAGAGCATGTTGCCGGGTTTAAAATATTGTTTTGCCATAGAAAAACTCCATTTCTGAGTAATTTGTTAAGAAGAGATGATAACATTGCTGTCAGCGTATCATGTTCTGTTATTTGTAATAATAGAAAGTCTGCCAGGCGTCCGATCTATTATTTTAAAAGAAGATCCATCAGATAAGCGTAGACGTCTTCATTTTGTTTTTTCCAGTTATCACAGATCGCCTGCGCCTGTTCCCTTGTTTTTACGGTGAGAGTCAGGTCGATCAGATTGGTATCGTGTACACGAAACTGGCAGCGTGCAGCATAATCCTGATTTGGTGTTTTGTAATAGTCCGCAAGTATGGAGTTGACGCTGCGCAGCTCTAATTTATTTTTTTCTAAGAATGTGGTGGTATCACGTTCGATTGCCGGTGTGATCTTATCTTTGAAAAAACCAAGCGTTTCTTTTCCGGCAGCAGTAATGGTATACTGCGTATTGCTGTGAGTGGATTCTGCATGTATCAGGCTGGCATCCTCAAGGTCACTTAATACCTGTTGGACACGAAAATAATCCGTATAATCCTGCTCTAAAAAGAAATTAGATATCTGTGTGTTTGTCAATGGAAAATCCACTTTATCCAGCATATTTAAAATTGTCAGTTTATAGATCGTGAATGGTTCTGCCATAATATTAGATGCCCTCTTTCTTTATAATCAGATATTTTTCCCCTGCCAGAGATCACGCTCACGCAGACATTTCTGTATCGTGTTTAAAACTCTCTTTTTATCTGTACTCCATAAAGGTGCGATCAAAAGACTGCGCGGACCATCCCCTGTGAGCCGGTGGATCACTATTTCCGGCGGCAGCAGTGCAATGCAGTCTGCGATCAGGTCACAGTATTCTTCCAGTGTAAAAAGTGGAAATGGATGTGCCATATAGGCAGTCCCAAGATCGGTTCCTTTCAATATATGAAGAAGCTGGAGTTTTATTCCGGTGATCGGAAGACTGCCAACATAACGGACGGAACAGAGCATATCCTCTTTTGTCTCACCCGGAAGACCTAAGATCAGATGGGTAATGACCGGAATGTTTCTTTCATGCAGGGCATTTACTGCCTGCTCAAACTGAGAGAGGGTAAAACCGCTTCGGATTGCCTGCAGTGTTGTATCGTGGATGGTCTGAAGACCAAGTTCTATCCAGACCGGTTTCCTGTGGTTTAACTTATCAAGCAGATCTAAGATATCCGGAGCCAGACAGTCACAGCGGGTTGCGATGGACAATGCCACCACATCCGGTTCTTCAATGGCTTCCGTAAAGATCCGTCTTAAATATTCTACCGGTGCATAGGTATTGGTATATGCCTGAAAATAAGCGATGAACTTTTTACAGTCTGTTTTTGCCTGAATACGCTTTTTGGCGGAAAGAATCTGCGCATGAACAGACAAGTCAGGCGCGGCAGCAAAATCCCCGGAACCGCCAGCACTGCAGAAAATGCAGCCGTGATTCCCCAGAGTACCGTCGCGGTTTGGACAGGTCATACCGCCGTTTAAGGAAAGGCGGTAGACCTTTTCCCCGAAAGTCTGTTTTAATTCATAATCTAAAGAATGATACCGTTTGTCGCCCCAGATCATCATTTGATATGGGATTTGACAGCTTCGCTTACAACTTCTGCGACACGCGGGTCAAAAGCCTCCGGCATGATAAATTCGTCACATAACTGATCCTCGGAAACAAGACCTGCGATCGCTTCTGCGGCGGCAAGTTTCATTTCTTCCGTGATCTGTGTGGCACGTCCCTCTAAGGCGCCTTTGAAGATACCAGGGAATGCGACAACGTTGTTGACCTGATTCGGGAAGTCACTTCTTCCGGTTCCGACCACGCGTGCACCGGCTGCTTTTGCAACGTCCGGCATGATCTCCGGTACCGGGTTTGCCATTGCAAACAGGATGGAATCGTGATTCATGGAAGATACCATCTCCGGTGTTACAATGTTTGGTGCGGAAACACCAACAAAAATATCAGCACCTTTTAATGCATCGGCAAGTGTTCCATGCTCATTTGCAAGGTTTGTTACTTCGGTCATTTTCTGCTGCATCCAGTTTAAGTTTGGATAATCTTTTCCGATGATGCCCTCACGGTCACACATGATCACATTTTTAAAACCGTATGTTAAAAGTAATTTTGTGATGGCAACGCCAGCAGATCCAGCACCGTTTACAACGACGCGGCAGTCCTCTTTTTTCTTGCCGGTCACCTTTAATGCATTGATGATACCTGCAAGTACTACGATGGCAGTACCGTGCTGGTCGTCATGAAATACCGGAATGTCGAGCATTTCTTTTAAACGTTCCTCAATCTCAAAACAGCGCGGTGCGGAGATATCCTCTAAGTTGATACCGCCGAATGCCGGTGCAATGTTTTTCACGGTAGCGATGATCTCTTCGGTATCCTGTGTGTCTAAGCAGATCGGAACGGCGTTGACATTGCCGAACTCCTTGAATAATACACATTTACCCTCCATAACAGGCATTGCTGCGTATGCACCGATATTTCCAAGCCCTAGTACTGCGCTTCCGTCGGAAACAACAGCAACGGTGTTTGCTTTCATGGTGTATGTATAGGCTGCCTCAGGGTCTTTGGCAATGACTTTACAAGGTTCTGCAACACCTGGTGTATAAGCAATCGCGAGATCTTCGCGGCTTTTTACTTTTGATTTGGCAACGGTCTCTAATTTACCGTTCCACTGTCTGTGCATCTCTAATGCTTTATTCTCCATAATAATATATCTCCTGTTATCATTGTTTTCATTTATGATAACATTAACAATTTCACAAATCAAGAAAAGTTGATGGAGAATTCTGCTGATTGTAACTGCTGATTTCATTTTAAGGGAATTTGACATATATAATAGGTAAGTGATAAAGTTATTTTAGAAATTATCCGGCAGAAAATCCGAAAAGAAGGGAAGATTTGAAGTGAAAGTATTAATGATTAACGGAAGTCCGAGAACAAATGGAAATACATCGATAGCACTTGGTGAAATGAAAAAGGTTTTTGAGGAAGAGGGCATAAATGCGGAAATCGTACAGGTTGGCAACAAAGCTGTAAGAGGCTGTATTGCCTGCAACCGTTGTGCGGAACTTGGAAAATGTGTTTTTGATGATGTGGTAAATGAGCTGGCACCTAAATTTGAAGAGGCGGATGGTCTTGTAATCGCAAGTCCTGTTTATTATGCATCAGCAAATGCAACTTTAATTGCAGTTTTAGACAGACTTTTTTACAGTACATCTTTTGATAAAACTATGAAGGTAGGAGCAAGTGTCGTATGTGCCAGACGTGGTGGATGTTCCGCTACGTTTGATGAATTAAATAAATATTTTACGATAACAAATATGCCGATCGCATCAAGTCAGTACTGGAATTCCATCCATGGAAGAGGTCAGGGAGAAGCAGAAGCAGATGAAGAGGGGAAACAGACGATGCGTGTGCTTGCAAGAAATATGACATTTCTTATGAAGAGCATTGCACTTGGAAAAGAACAGTTTGGACTTCCAAAAACGGAAGAACATGTGTGGACTCATTTTATCCGGTAGAAGAAATCCAAAGAGAAAGCGGATCGCATGATCGGTTATAGGGGGAACAAACTTCCAAGGTGGGAAGCGTATGATGAACCGTTGACTGCGTAATATATTAAAACCAGTGTATGAGTCGGCGAAACTATGCGGATTTCAGGAGTGGTAAAGGTTATTCAAATATCTGAACTGATCCTGATTCCGACGGTAAATACCGGACAGGAACCAATGGAGATGTTTGAACAGGAAATCCATAGTTGTCTCACCGGAAGGAACAGTTATTGAAAAAGCGGATGATACTGAGCAGATCATTTATACTGATATTGACATAAGAGAATCACGGAGAATCCGCAATAAAAAGCCATATACATCTTTAAGACGTAAGGAATTTTACCTGTAGCTGATTTTTGAATTGGTTTGTAAAGTTGTGAAAGAGAAATACAGGACAGTACAAGAATGGAGATAAGATGGGAAATGAATCAGGTGAATGGATCATGTACGGTGTAGACTGGGATGATCCGGAGTGTATACATACGGTAGATGAAGCAATGGAATATATCAATGAGGTCGGTTTTCTTCCTTTATTCAAAAATGATATTCCAGGTTTTTCTCTGGAAGAAAGAACTGTGCCAGAATATTGGTGGAGTGATGTATCCGAAAAAGATCCATGGATGTGGAGAGCAGTCATTGCAAGAAAACATGACATAGTTTATGGCAAGTTTTTTGACAGAAAAGCTGGTTTTATATCAAAAAAATGGCTGCCTGTATTTGCAAATTATCGTCGTGATGGATATGATTTTGATGCACTATATGAGGATGGCAAAGCACCAAACAAGTATAAGAAGATAATGGATAATTTTATTGAGGATAAGGAAGATGCAGAAATATATTCTAATATACTGAAAAAACAGGCTGGCTTTGGTAAGGATGGGGAAAAGGGATTTGATGGCGCCATCACAAATCTTATGATGCAGACTTATCTTTGCAACTGTGATTTCAGAAAGCGGGTAAATAAGAAAGGTGTGGAGTATGGATGGGATGTTGCTGTGTATTCTTCGATTGAACATATATATGGATACGATTATGTGACATCATGCTACAAGGATGATCCGGGAGGTTCGTGGAGGCAGATTGCAGATCATATGCATGAAATTTATCCGGTTGCATCAGACAAACAGATAAGGAAGGTGTTGAAATAAAATGAGCGATAAAACAAAAAATTATGACAAAATAGATATCAGTTATTTTAAAAGCATTGTGGATCAGGACAGGGCTTCGGTTGTTATATGTAATCTCAGTCATGAGATCATATATATGAATCCGGCAGCAGTACAGAATTATTCAAAACATGGTGGAGATAAGCTGATAGGAAAAAGTCTGTTGTGTTGTCACAATCCGGAATCCGGAGAAAAGATACAGCAGGTGATCGACTGGTTTGCAGCGGATGAAAGCCATAATATTGTATATACTTTTCATAATGAGAAGCAGAATAAAGATGTATATATGGTGGCGCTTAGAGATGAAGGAAAATTAATCGGATATTATGAAAAACATGAGTATCGGAATGCAGAAACCATGAAATATTATGATTTATTTTAAACAGAATAAGTTTATGAAAACGGAGGAGAAAGAGCGTGAAGGGAAAAGGATTCCTGACCAGAATCTTAGTGTTGTCAATACTTTTTCTCATAAAAAATCCCACACCACATTTCATGTGATGTGGGATTCTCTTAATTTAATGCCATTGACCTCACTGTCTGGGAGATTTTTTTGTTAGGGAAGTTTTTTTACAGCTCCTTTTTTGTCCGAAACATATGTTTGTAAAGTTTATATACATGATCAGTGTGATTAACGGTGATCTCCCAGATAAAAAAGTGCAACCGTGCCAGGACCGGAATGTGCACCGATCGTAGCACCGATATAGTCGATCATAAAATTCTCATATCCGAAACGTTCTTTGATCAGATCAGCGACAAACTGTGCGTCTTCCGGGCAGTCTCCATGGCTGATGAAGATGATATCATTTTTATCTTTCCAGTCACCGAGTTGTTTTTCCATGCAGTCGACAAGTCCGATCAGTGATTTTTTACGTCCGCGTACTTTGCTCAACATGACAAGGTGTCCTTCATCATCGACATGAAGTACTGGTTTTAAATTGATCATCGTACCGACGATCGCGGCTGTTTTAGAAAGCCGTCCGCCGCGATGCAGATGGAAAAGATCATCGACGGTAAAATTATGTACGAGATGATATTTATTTTCTTCTACCCAGGCAGCAACCTCATCTAAACTTTTTCCTGCTTCATTTAACTGGACTGCTTTATAGACAAGCAGACCCTGACCTAAGGTTGCGGCAAGCGAATCAACAACTACGATCCGGTGATCCGGATATTTTTCACAGACATCTGCTGCCGCGATCCGGCAGCTATTGAAACTTCCACTGAGACCGGAAGAAAATGCAATATGGAGAATATCCACATCATTATCTTTCAGGATGGATTCATACAGCAGGGCAGCTTCTTCGGGATTTGCCTGTGAGGTGGTCGGCAGGGAGCCGGCACGCATTTTATCATAAAAATCTTTGACAGGCATTGGTTTTTCCCAGGTGTAGGATGTACCCTCTAGTGTGTAAGGAAGGGACATCATGTATAAGTGATGTTTTTCAACGTAGTCTCTTGGTAAATCAGTGGTTGTATCGGTAACAATTACAAACTCTTTCATGAACTCCTCCAGATCATATTGTAAATATTTAAAGATAGCATCAATCGGATATTATCCGATTTCCATGGGTATTACCCATGCACAATTATAAATGATATATTGTTAAAAGAAAAGAAAAAATTGAAATCAGGTATTTACAAATATAATAAAATGAAGTATGATATCACTATCTTTTTATCGGGTTTGCGTGAAGCATCTGAGATCGTTCTATTCATTGAGGAGATTGGAGCGGTTTTGAAACAGGATGAACGAAGCGTCAGACATTTTTGCGGCGGTATGACCAGCCGTATCATTGGAAATCAGACAGATATTTCCATCTTTTTACAATCAAAAGTTATCAGTTTATTTCACAGAGCAATATTTCGTAACGGAGGCTGTTGGAAGGATATTCTGCACTTTTTTTCGAATCAGAAAATGGAGGCAGTATGTCAGTAAAAATAGCATTCTGGGGAATGGACAAGTCATTCCATACAACAGAAATCATGGCTGTAATGGCATGCCTTTTGGCAAAGAGCAGGCCGGCATGTAACGTTTTAGTACAGCGGGAAAATGGCTGGCAGTGTATCTTTTCCGGCGGAAAAGAAAAGATTCTTTTGGCGGATTGTGGATATGGAAGAGACAAAAAGACACAGAACAGTTTAAAAAAAGCGGATATTATAGTAGCTGGTATGCAGTCATATCCGAGTGAATGGGAGGATATGATACGTGATTTTGCGAGAAAGCAAAAGAAAGTTCTTTATCTGATAGAAGGGTATGCGTTTTATGCAAGGCAGATGAAAAATGATATGGTACATACATATCGCATTGCACCGGAGCAGATAGGATATATTCCGCAAAACGGAGAACTGGAATGGGTGTCACAGCAGGGAAAAATGGATAACTTTATCAGGCTGTGGAAACAGAAATCAGAAACAGAACGTAATAAAATTTTTTTTGAAGAAATGGGATCAAATCTGTTTCTTCTCAGAAAACAGATCGAAAAAATTGAAAATGGAGGATTCTATTATGGAACAGGTAATGAAACACTACGGAAATGCAATTCTTGCAGTAATCGTATTACTGGCATTGGGGGCGATCATTGTGGCAGCACTTTCGTCGGATGGGTATGTTGCGACAGAATTTAAGAATACACTCACAGGCTTTTTTAATAATATGAATGCGCTTCGCCCATAAAAATTTTATAGGGGAGAAGTTACTGGTGCAATGAAAGAAAAAGAGGACTTTTCTTTTATGCGGGAAAGTCCTCTGAAAAATGGAGAGAACAATGAGTGAAAAAGTTATTGTTGAACCTACACCGGAACAGTTCGGAATATTCTGGAAGTATTTGAGCAGACCGGAAGTGACGGATGTGGATTATAACGGGAAAAAATTATGGATCACAGATTTGGAACAGGGAAGATATTGTGCAGATGAGGAGATACCGGAAGCATTTATCAGTACGTTTACACACAGTATCTCAAACTGTATCAATAAACAGTTTAATAATGCAAATAAAATATTAGAAGCGGATACCAAAGAACTTAGAATCAGTATTATCCATGAGTCCGCCGCGATATCAGGGATCAGCATCTGTATCCGTAAATCCCCGTGTTTTGTAAGAAACACTTTAAAAGAACTGCTCGATCAAAAATATTGTGAACAGAAGGTATTACATTTACTGCTGAATTGTGTGCATGCGGGGATGAATTTTGTTTTTGGTGGAGAACCGGGTGCAGGTAAGACAGAAAGTGCAAAATTTTTTATGCAGTTTATCAGAAAGGAAGAACGTGTTATTACCATAGAAGATTCATTAGAAATTCATTATACGAATATCAATCCAGGGGCAGATGCGGTGGAGCTTCGTGTTGGAAAGGGATTTGATTATACAGATGCGATCAAGGCTTCCCTGCGTCAGAACCCAAGCTGGCTGATGCTTTCCGAGGCGCGTTCTGTGGAAGTAACTTCACTGTTAGAACAGTGGAGTACCGGTGTTCATGGATTTACGACGATACATCTGGATGATGTAAGAAAATTGCCGGACAGGATATTGAACATGATGAATAATGTTAATGATGCACAGCGCATGGAGAACCGCATCTATCGTTATGTGAATGTGGCAGTTCTGATCCGCAAAACCGAATCTTCAGATGGAAAGGTAAGGCGTTATATTGACCAGCTTTGTTTTTTTTCGAGAGAAAATGCGGAAAATAAGATTTATATGATCGTTGAAGATGGAGCGCTGGTATCTGGAAAAATACCGTTAGATATTCAGAAAAGATTTAATGAAGCGGGTGTGGACGAACCTTTTGTATGCAGACACTTTGACAGGTATCTTAGAGAGGGAAGATAAAGAGGGAGGAGGATGTATGATGGGGATGTTTGCTTTTTGGAATCCGAAAAATCTACAGAAAAAAGTAGATATGTATGGATATCATTTTTCGTGGAAAGAGCATACGATGATGATTTTTATGGCATTGGCGGGAGTATTTGGTGTCGGAGTCGTTTTTCAACTTAAGACGGGCGGTGTTGTGGCTGCGTTGGCAGCTGTTTTAGCAATGCTTCCGATACTGGTGCTTGATATGTACCGTAAAATGTATGAGCAGAAGCGGTTTGCGGATGCTGCGGAATATATGGAGCAGATGTTATATGCATTTCAGAAAAGCGGAAAAATATTGAGTGCACTAAAGGAAACCAGAGAAATATTTGAAGAAGGGAAGATGCGTTCCTGTATCGAGCAGGTGATTCTGAAACTGGAATTTGGGGAATTTGCCATAGGTGAAAACATTTTTAAAGAGGCATTAGAACCGCTTGAGAGTCAGTATCAGTGTCCAAAGATAAAAATGGTCCACGAACTTCTTATCAATGCAGAGGAACATGGGGGAGAAATGAACGAATCTGCACTGATTCTTTTAGAGGATATTGAATTGTGGAAACGCAGAGGATATCAGCTTCAGGCAGAAAAGAAAAAAAGCCATACGGACAACATTATTTCTGTGATCGTATCGGTCATTCTCTGTGCGACAGCATTATATGTATTAGATTCCATGAAAGATCTTTTTGCGGTGAAAACATGTTTTAATATATTTGATGTAAAAATCATTCAGGTTTCGTCACTTGTATTTCTTCTTTTCTTATTATGGGTATTTGTAAAAAGCTCAAGGAATCTGACAAATGACTGGCTGGCAGCAGAGGAAAAGGAGCAGAGAAATGATATCAGCTCAAGCTGCGAGCTTGTGTATCATTATGATGAAAAAAAGGAAAAAAGAAAAAGCGTATTATGGACATTGCCGGTAGCAGGTGTCATGTTTACAGCTTTTTTGCATGGAAAAATATTGCTTGCCGGACTGTTATTTCCAGTTACACTTTTTTTTGCTATGCAGCACAAAGTGGGTTTTAAGATTGCAAAAAGAGATGTGACGGAGGCTGTTTATCTGGCACTTCCAGGATGGTTTATGGAACTTGCGTTGCTGCTGCAGAATAATAATGTACAGATTTCTATTGAAAAATCAAAAAACAGCGCACCACAGGTATTAAAATATGAGATTGAATGTCTGGAAGAACGGTTAGAAAAAACACCGGAAAAACTAAGTGCATATACAGATTTTTGTAGAGAATTTGATGTACCGGAAGCCCAAAATTGCATGAAAATGTTACATGCTGTTGCGGAAATGGGAACCGGGGATGCAGTGACGCAGATAAATCATCTGATCTTACATGTAAATGAGATGCAGAACAGGGCAGAAGAAATCCGAAATGGGAAAATTGCATTTGGTCAGAAAATGATATTTTCATATCCGGTTATAGCGGCAACTGTAAAATTGCTGATCGATCTGACAATCGGAATGACAATGATGTTTCAAATGCTTGGAAGTATGGGAGGTGTGATGAAATGAAGCAGGTAATTGGGGCATTTGGTATTTTATTTATATTGATGATAAATATTTTTGTGTGCACAGGTCTGATCGGAGCGGGCGGGCAGATTGCGGCTGCAAAAGAGTATAAGTCGCAGGTGGTTGCAGAACTGGAGAACAGCAATTTTAACCCGGTTGTTATTGATGCCTGTAAAAAAAAGGCGGCGCAGGACGGATACGAACTAACAATTTCAGAATGTATCTATGATGCATGGCAGAATATGAATGCATCACAGGTTGCGTTAACATATCATTACCGCATACCGATACTGGGAATTTCTGAAGAAAATATTACATATGCGATCGCGAGGTGATGGATTTTAGTATGATGATGATCGTGGAAAAATTTGGTGGAGCTTTTTTGGGAATATTGGCAGGAAGTGCAGTGATACGGATGTTTTATGAAGTTTTAAATTATGTATCATCTTTCTGAAAGAAGGAAAGGAAAAGACTATGGAAGACATCATAGAGGAATTTGGAAGCGGATTTCTGGCAATTGCCGGGACATTTTTTCTTATTGGATTCTGGTATGAAAATATGGGGCATGGTGGAGTTATTTACGAATTTGTGCGGCAGTTTTTGATTTGTATCTGTGGCAGTTAGAGGAGATGGATATGTATGAAGTGATCAAAGTGTATGGAAAAACAATTTTTCAGGCAGTAATTCTGATTGGATTATTGTGTCTTCTTTTTCAAGATGTGATGGATGAAAACGGTAACAGGGGGATTTTGAAGATCGTATCTGATCATACGGAGATGCAGTCAGAAAGTCCGGCAGATTTTGAAACATTTTGTGAGGAATCACAGAAATCACCGCCTTATTTTGTGACAGTCGAGACAGGATATCTGGAAACTGGACAATATGAATTGACAGATATTGTAAAGGCATGGGATTATGCTGGAAATGAGCTGCAGGTCTGCCTGCTAAAAGTTATTTCACCGGATGGAACAATACTGGAAAATGAACTGGATTTTCAGGAGTCCGGTGTGTATGAATTAAATGTGATGGCTGCAGATCATGAAAACAGAGTCCGATATGCAGCAGTAAGTATACCGGTAAATAGATCATGACTCAGATGAAGGGTGGGAAAAGTGAAAAATATGATAATGATGATAATTGGGATCACAATTGGAGCAATAACGATTCTGATAATATTAACAGTAACTGGCCGTATGAATTATGCGGCAGAATTGGAAAACCAGCTGCCTGCAGCTATAGAGGGTACGCTTTGTAATGCAAAGATAAAACAGACGTATGATGTAGCAGATAACAGAGAATTTACAGCAGATGTAACGGAACAGCTCGTAAAGGGAATGGATGCCCAGACGGGTATTGTAATGCGGATCATGGGAGCTGATAAGGAAAAAGGACTATTTTCCATTGAAGCAGATAGAGAGTTTATACACCCAAATGGAAAAAAAGGAACGGTTACATGCAGCCGGACTGTATTGGCAGACAGGCTGCAGTCTGTAGCTGTGCAGAAATATTATGTACAGTTTTACAAGGATGCAGATAGTGATACCTGTTATAAGCAGTATTGTATTATGGAAGGAGATACGATCACCGCACCGGCAGTCCCGGTAGAGGAAACAAGAGATTTTGCCGGCTGGCAGGATGACAATGGATATGAGGCAGATTTTTCACAACCGGTGGAGCAGAACCGGATATATTATGCTGTGTGGAAATAATGTTCGTGTCATTTAGAAAGAAAAACAGCCGCACCAGAAGGGCGGCTGTCAGAAACAACAGTTAAAAGGTTATTTTAGCTTACAAAGACTGTTTTGCAAGGTTTTTATTTGCGGTGGAAAGCATCAGTTTGATACGGTTCAACTGGTTTACTTCACTTGCACCCGGATCGTAGTCGATGGCGACGATATTTGATTCCGGGAAGCGGTGACGGAGTTCTTTGATAACACCTTTTCCAACGACATGGTTCGGCAGGCAGGCAAATGGCTGTGTGCAGACGATGTTTGGCGTACCGCTGTGGATCAGTTCCATCATCTCACCGGTTAAGAACCAGCCTTCGCCGGTCTGATTACCTTCCGATACGATATCTCTTGCATATTTTGCAAGATCATCGATGTGGGCAGGTGGATCAAAGTGTTTACTTTTTTCAAATTCGTCTCTGGCGGCACTTCTGAGCCATTCAAAGAAGTTGATGCCAAGACGTCCGATTCTCTTGGATTTTTTGCTGAAGCCAAGGTTGTCAGTTTTAAATCCGGTGTTATAGAAACAGTAAAGCAGGAAATCAGTCAGATCCGGTACGACAGCTTCTGCACCTTCGGACTCTAACAGTCCGACCAGATCGTTATTTGCGGCAGGATGGAATTTTACAAGGATCTCACCGACAACTCCGACACGGGGTTTTTTGATGTCTAAGCGGTCAAGGTTGTCAAAATCACGGATGATCTGACGGCACATCTGCTTAAACTTGCGGTGGGATAACAGTTTATCCTGTGTGACAAAGGAAATAACTTCTTTTTTCCATTTTTCGTGCAGAGCATCTGCAGAGCCTTTTACTGCTTCGTAAGGGCGTGTGCGGTACAGGCAGCGAAGGAAAATATCGCCAAACTCTAACGCATACAGTCCATGCTGGATCAGTGAAGGGGTCAGCTTAAATCCAGGATTGCTCTCAAGACCGCTTAAGTTGATAGAGATAACCGGTACATTCGGATATCCTGCTTTTTCAAGTGCCCGGCGGATGAAACCGATATAATTGCTGGCGCGGCAGCCACCACCGGTCTGTGAGATCAGGATGGCAGTTTTATTCATATCATAATTGCCGGACATAACGGCACTCATAAGCTGACCTACAACGATCAGCGACGGATAACAGGCATCATTGTTTACATATTTTAATCCGACATCCACGCAGGTACGGCTTGGAACATCCGGTACGACCAGATTATAACCGGCTGCACAGAAGGCAGGCTCTAAAAGTTCAAAATGGATCGGTGACATCTGCGGACAGAGGATCGTATAATTTTTGCGCATCTCTTCCGTAAATACAACTCTGTTATAGTTGGAAGGAACGGTCGTCCGTTTGGTCTGTTTCTTCTCACGGACACGAATGGCGGAGAGCAGAGAACGGATACGGATTCTCGCAGCACCTAAGTTATTAACTTCATCGATCTTTAAGCAGGTGTAGATCTTTCCCGATTTTGTAAGAATATCATTGACTGCATCGGTGGTAACGGCATCTAAGCCACAGCCGAAAGAGTTCAACTGGATCAGATCAAGATCATCCCTGGTTTTTACAAAGTTTGCGGCTGCATACAGACGGGAATGATACATCCACTGATCCATAACGATCAGTGGGCGCTCTACCTGATGCAGATGGGAAACGGAATCTTCCGTCAGCACTGCAATGCCGTAGGAATTGATCAGTTCCGGTATACCATGATTGATCTCAGGGTCAACATGGTATGGACGTCCGGCTAACACGATACCGCGTTTTCCGGTCTTTTCCATATAATCTAAGACTTCTTCACCCTTTTTCTGCATTTCCATGCGGACAACAGCAAGTTCTTTGTATCCTTCAGAAACAGCGTCACGGATCTCAGATTCCGGGATTGCAAATTCCGGTGCACCAAAGGTTTTTACAAGCTGGGAAGATAAAGTTTCTTCGCTGGTAAATGCCATGAATGGATTATAAAAACGTACCTTGCCGGAAGTGATATCTTCTACGTTGTTTTTGATATTCTCTGCGTAGGAAGTTACGATCGGGCAGTTATAATGGTTGTTGGAATCCGGAAATTCATTGCGCTCATAAGGTACACATGGGTAGAAAATAAAGTCTACATTCTGATGGATCAGCCAGGTCACATGTCCATGTGCAAGTTTTGCCGGATAACACTCAGATTCACTTGGAATCGAGTCGATGCCGAGTTCATAAATTTTTCTTGTTGACTGTGGGGACAGCACAACAGAAAAACCAAGTTTTTTGAAAAATGTAGCCCAGAATGGGAAATTCTCATACATATTTAAAACTCTCGGAATACCTACCGTACCGCGAGGGGCTTCTTCCGGTTTCAGGGAAGGATAGTCGAATAAGCGTTTATTCTTGTATTCAAATAAGTTCGGAATATTTTCTTTGTTTTTTACGCCTCCGACACCACGCTCACAGCGGTTTCCGGTGATATACTGACGGTTTCCGGAGAAACGGTTGATCGTCAGCAGACAGTGGTTGGTACAGCCCTGACATCTTGCAAGTTTGGTATCGAAAGTCAGTGCATTGATCTCGTCGATGGAGAGCATTGTTGTCTGATAGTCCGCTTCATGGCGCTCTCTTGCGATGAGAGCAGCACCGAAAGCACCCATGATACCTGCGATATCCGGGCGGACGCATTCGCAGCCGGAAATCTTTTCAAAACTGCGGAGTACTGCATCATTATAAAAGGTACCGCCCTGTACGACGATGTTTTTTCCGAGCTCACTTGCGTCGGAGAGTTTGATAACCTTGAATAATGCATTTTTAATGACTGAGTAAGCAAGTCCGGCAGAGATATCTGCTACGGAAGCACCTTCTTTCTGTGCCTGTTTTACTTTTGAATTCATAAATACGGTACAGCGGGTTCCAAGATCAATCGGATTTTTGGCAAACAGAGCTTCTTTTGCGAAATCCTGTACGGAATAGTTCAGGGATTTTGCAAATGTCTCGATGAAAGAACCACAGCCGGAAGAACATGCCTCATTTAACTGTACACTGTCTACGGTCTGATTTTTGATCTTGATACATTTCATATCCTGACCACCGATGTCTAAGATACAGTCTACCTCAGGATCAAAAAATGCTGCTGCATAGTAATGGGCTACTGTTTCTACTTCACCGTCGTCTAACATCAGCGCAGCTTTTAAGAGAGCTTCGCCGTAGCCGGTAGAACAGGAGTGTACGATATGTGCATTTGCCGGGAGTTTTTCGTAGATCTCTTTAATGGAACGGATCGCAGTGGAAAGAGGACTTCCGTTGTTGTTGCTGTAAAATGAATACAGTAAAGAGCCGTCCTCACCGACGAGAGCAATTTTAGTTGTGGTGGAACCGGCGTCGATACCGAGATAACAGTTACCCTCATAGGTGGAAAGGTCACCTGTTTTAACATTGTGTCCGTCATGGCGGGCACGGAAGGTATCATATTCTGCCTGGTCCCTGAATAACGGATCAAGACGTGCCACTTCGAATTCCATATGTATATCAGAGTTTAATTTCCCAAGCATGGAAGAAAGTGTGGTGTTCTGTTCCGGTTTACAGTTTAAGGCAGAACCGATCGCCGCATAAAGGTGTGAATTGTCCGGGGTGATCGCATGCTCATCATCTAAGTTTAAAGTGCGGATAAATGCAGCTTTTAACTCAGATAAAAAGTGGAGCGGACCACCAAGGAATGCAACGTGGCCACGGATCGGTTTACCGCAGGCAAGACCACTGATCGTCTGGTTGACGACTGCCTGGAAAATAGAGGCAGAAAGATCTTCTCTTGTGGCACCTTCATTGATCAGAGGCTGGATGTCTGTTTTGGCAAAAACACCGCAGCGGGCTGCAATCGGGTAGATTGCTTTGTAATTTTTCGCATATTCATTCAGACCTGAGGCATCCGTCTGGATCAGGGAAGCCATCTGGTCAATAAAAGAACCTGTACCGCCGGCACAGATACCGTTCATACGCTGTTCTACATTGCCGCCTTCAAAATAGATGATCTTTGCATCCTCACCACCAAGCTCGATTGCAACATCTGTCTGCGGAGCATAGTGCTGTAAGGCAGTAGATACAGAGATAACTTCCTGTACGAAAGGAACATCTAAATGTTTTGCAAGTGTAAGTCCACCCGAACCGGTGATCATTGGAGCAACCTTCCTGTCACCAAGCTGGTCAAATGCTTTCTGGATCAGGGCAGAAAGAGTTTCTCTGATATTGGCAAAGTGTCTTTCATAATCGGAAAAAAGCAGGTTGTCATGCTCATCGAGTACGGCAACCTTTACGGTAGTAGAACCGATATCAATTCCAAGTTTGTGAAGCGTATTATTTTCCATAATTTCCTCCAGTCAGTAACTCCGGAAAATCCGGATAATATATAAATAAAGTGGCTGTTTCTTCTTATTAAAAAGAATGCCAGGCCAAAGCCAAGCAAAGTACATTATACGACATGATATTACAAAACACAATGTGCAAATCGGGGAAAAATATAAACTTTTTATGAATAAAATCCGCCCGGATTGACAAAGCACAGGCATACGGATATACTGAAAAAAGTGGTGTTTTCAAAGAAAGGTTAGGGTTTATCCGATGAACTGGTTAAATAAATTAGAACGAAAAATTGGCCGTTATGCAGTTCCAAACCTTATCATCTGGCTGATCGGGGCATATACGGTCGGTTATGTGTTTGGAACTGTATCACCAGGTATTTTAAGCTATCTGACACTCAGTCCATATCATATTTTACATGGACAGATCTGGAGACTGGTAACATGGGTATTTATGCCAACCGAGTCAAACCTGATCTTCTTATTGATCATGGCATTATTTTATTATCAGCTTGGTATGGCACTTGAACGTACCTGGGGAACTTTCCGGTTTAATGTTTACATTTTCGGCGGTATGATATTTACTGTGATCGGTGCATTTGTCCTGTACGGTATTTATTATGCAATGAATGCTTCTGTAATTTCACAGATGCCGGCGTTAGCAGCGCAGATATCTTATTCGATTGCATCGGGATTTTCCACAAATTATATCAATATGTCCATTTTCCTTGCATTCGCAGTGATGTATCCGGATATGCAGGTGATGCTTTACTTTATTATCCCGATCAAGATGAAATGGATGGCAATTGTATATGCGGTACTGACACTTTATGAGTTTGTTGTCAGTGGCTGGGCAGGGCGTGTGGCTATTTTTATGTCACTGCTCAACTTTATCATTTTCTTCTTCTCAACACGTAATTTTAAACGGTATTCGCCGCATGAAATACACAGGAGACAGCAGTTCAAGTCCCAGATGAGAGAGCCAAGACCGGGTTCCGGTATTACCAAGCATAAGTGTGCCATCTGCGGCAGGACAGAGCTTGATGATCCGAATTTAGAGTTCCGTTTCTGCTCAAAGTGTGATGGCAATTACGAATATTGTCAGGAGCATCTGTTTACACATAAACATATTAAAAAAGGATAAATAATATGACAGACCGGATGGTATTTCCAACGCGAAATATCATCCGTTTTTTGTCCGCCAGTCTTGAGAAACAGGCTGCATGGATAGTGCAGCAATGCAGGTTTGTACAGATATTAAAATAAATATAAATAAAGGAGAACAGACATGATTCAGGATATTTTCCCAATGCATCTTAGTAATGAATATCAAAAAAAAATACCGCAGGATAAAAGTTTTCTTATGATTTTTAAAGAAAACCGTATTTTTGTAAAAAATGGAGAAGAAATGTGTTATCTGACATATGGAGAACTTTCGGAAATCTGCTGTGAAATGAAAAAGAAAATTCCGGCATGTGTTTATCTTTTTTCCATCGGGGAGGATGATTATTTTCTGACAGATCCGGGAGAGGGGATAGAAGTGCCGGGATTTGCATATTATAAAATGTTTGAAACGCGTACCATGCAGCCAAAAGAGCAGGTACTTGCTGCAGCGACCGCATGGCATCTGTATGTCTGGTACCGCGATAATGTCTATTGTGGAAGGTGTGGACACAGACTGGTACATAGCGAAAAGCTCAGAATGCTTTCCTGCCCGGAATGTAACAATATGGTTTTCCCGAAAATTGCGCCGGCTGTGATCGTCGGTGTGACAAACGGCAGAAAGATCCTCATGACAAAATATGCAAACCGTGAATATAAACGGTATGCACTGATCGCAGGATTTACGGAAATTGGTGAAACTGCCGAGGAGACAGTAGCAAGAGAAGTGAAGGAAGAAGTAGGTCTTTCCGTAAAAAATATACGCTATTACAAAAGTCAGCCGTGGGGATTTGACTGTAATCTGCTTCTTGGCTATTTTTGTGAACTGGATGATGCGGGAGATGCGATAAGACTGGATGAAGAAGAACTTGCATGTGCAGAATGGGTTGATTTCCAGGATGTTCCGGACGATCCGGAGGGTCTTAGTCTGACGAGGGAAATGATGATTTACTTTCGGGATAAGATGAGGGAAAATGGAAAATTTCAATAAATACCAGATTTCTGGTATATAAAAATATACCAAAATAATAAAATGTCTTGACACTCAAATGAGATTACTGTATTATTACAGTAATACAAAAATGAAAGATTTACGGATGGAAAACTTAAGATTTCTTAATATTTGCTTAAGTGCCTTTTTTTGGCGAAAGGATAATGATACAATCACCGTAAATCGATTTAAGAAAAGGGAGAAATTAAAATGGGTGACAAGACAAAACCAAAAAAGGGAAAGAAAAAAGTAGTAATCATTGTACTTGTAGTTTTAATCATTGTAGTTGCAGTCATTGGAAATGCAGTGAAGAAGATGACGAGCCAGGTGGCAACTGCGGTCAATACGGTAGAGGTGGAACCGGTACAGAAAAGAGATTTATCTGATACGATTTCTTTAAAAGGTACTGTATCAGGCATTACAAAGAATAATGTAACTTCGAAAGCATTAGCAGAGATTACAGCAGTTAATGTTCAGGTCGGAGATATTGTAAAAGAGGGTGACGTATTATGTACGTTAGATTCTTCTACAATTAAGGATCAGGTTGCTGACCTTGAAAGAGATATGTCTGACACAAATGCGACGAACAGTATCAATTCCCAGCAGACAGCAGAAACAGTCAGTCGTGCACAGGAAGATCAGCAGACACAGCTTGCAGCTGCACAGAAAGCAATTGATGATGCAAAGGATGCTTATAACGCACAGAGTATTATGTGGGATAAGAGTGAAGATAAATCGGATGCAGAATTTCAGTCTTTGTTAGCTGCACAGAAAGCAGTTACTACTGCTGAGGAAGATTACCAGAAAGTATTAGAGACCACGAACCGTACGATCGAGGATGCACAGCTTGCCGTAGAACTGGACAAATATAAAACAACAGATTCGACATCCAAAGATAAACTGACAGATTTAAAAGAACAGTTGGCAGATTGTAACATCACAGCACCTTGCGGCGGGGTTGTGACGGCGGTCAATGTTTCTGTCGGCGATGTCAATGCAGATTCTAAAACAGCACTTGTAACAATTGAGGATACCAGTTCTTTAAAAATGGTTGCAACTGTGGAAGAAGCCGATATTTTAAAAATCGAAGAGGGGATGAAAGCAACTGTAACAGCAGATGCAATGGGAGATGAAACGATTAACGGAACCGTAACGAGAGTTGTTCGTGTCAAAGGACAGTCTACAGGATCTGATGGACAAACAACAACATCGGGAGGATATTCCGTGGAGATTTCTTTGGATAACACAGAACTTCTTATTGGTATGGAAGTAAAAGCAAAAGTAATGATCAAAGAAAGAGGTAATGTTTTAGCAATTCCATATGATCTGGTTAAAACAGATGATGATGGCAATTCTTATGTACTTATAGCACAGGCAAATGATGACGGTTCTGCTACAGCGGTGAAGAAGAATATCACAGTTGGTGAAGAAGTAGATTACTATACGGAAGTAACCAGTGGAGATCTGGCAGAAGGAGATAAATTAATTTATGATTACTCCGGAACTGTGACAGAAGGACAGCAGTTTACACCGGCACAGATGTATTCCGAGCAGGATATGGGAACAGGCGCATCTACAGATGAAACCTCAGATGCAGAAGGTATGAGCACCAGCGTGGAGGGAAATGAGTAGTGAGTGAACCAGTAATCCGAATGGAAAATATCGTTAAGACATATTATTTGGGAAAACCAAATGAACTTGAAATTTTACATGGAATCAATCTTACCGTAAATAAAGGGGAATTTGTTTCCATCGTCGGTGAATCCGGTTCCGGTAAGAGTACACTTATGAATATTATAGGAGTCCTCGACCGCCAGACACAGGGAAATTATTATCTGGAGGGACAGGATGTCAATGGAATGTCGGATGAAGTACGGAGTGCGATCAGAAACCGCAGGATTGGTTTTGTATTTCAGAACTTTAATCTCCTTCCGAGAGCCAATGCATTAAAAAATGTTATGGTTCCATTACTATATGGAGAGGAACATTCCAAAAATGGTAAAGAACATGCCATGGAAATGCTCAAAATGGTAGGAATGGAAGACCGTGCGGATCACAGACCAAACGAACTTTCCGGTGGTCAGAAACAGCGTGTTGCGATCGCCCGTGCCATGATCAATGATCCGGCGATCATTCTTGCAGATGAGCCGACAGGAGCACTCGATTCGAAGACAGGTCATATGGTCATGGATCTGTTCCACAAACTTCATGAGGAACAGGGGAAAACAATTGTCCTGATCACACATTCCCAGGAGCTTGCACAGGAAACAGAGCGTATCGTTACTCTGTTAGATGGTCAGATCGTGGCGGATAACGGAGGTGAACATTAATGTTTTGGGAAAATATCAAAGAGGCAATCACGAGTATTTCCAGCAACAAGATGCGTTCTCTTCTGACGATGCTTGGAATCATCATCGGTATCAGTTCGGTGATCATTATCACGACGATCGGTGGTTCCATACAGAGTACGCTGACGGCAACCATGAATTCACTTGGTGGAAATATGGTACAGGCGTATGTCGAGGCACGTTATCCGGAAAATGATGAAGACTGGGCTACCTGGGAACAGCCGGATATGACAGACAGCGATTATGTCACACAGGATATGATCGATGGATTGATTGAAAAATATCCGGATGAGGTAACAGGTGTTGCAGCACAGAACTATCTTGGTTCAGGAACCATTAAAGATGATGCTGATTCCAAGAATTATGCAAATGTCAATATTGATGGTATCACACCGGAATATTTAGAGTATATGAAACTGGAAATGCATGCCGGAAGAAATCTGACAAAGGCAGATAATCAGGGGAAAAAGAGAGTATGCCTGATTGCAGATACGATGGCAGAGAGATACTTTGCAGGTAAAGATCCGATCGGTGAAACACTTTCTGTTGCAACAACGGATGGCGGAATTTTTGATTTTGTTGTAGTTGGCGTTTATGTATATAACCAAGCATTATTTGGAAAAGTGGACACGTCCATACCGGAAAAAGACCGTGTAACAGAATTGATGATCCCTTTTCAGACCTGTTTTAAACTGCAGGGGGTTGACAGGACTGGTTATGATTATTTTAATCTTATGATCGATCCTCTTGCAGATGTCAATCAGGCAACAACGGATGTTTTATCTTATTTTGATGAGATATATGCAAACAACAAAAATTTCCACGTCAGTGCATACAATATGGCATCTGATCTTGGCATGATCAATACGGTACTCAACGTGATTACGATCGCGGTTTCCGGTATTGCAGCGATTTCACTGATCGTGGGTGGTGTCGGTGTTATGAATATCATGCTGGTGTCTATCACGGAACGTACGAGAGAGATCGGTGTCCGTATGGCGCTTGGCGCAAAAAGGCGTACCATCCGTATGCAGTTTGTCATAGAGGCGATCATGCTCTGTCTGATCGGAGGTATCATCGGTATCCTGATCGGTGTGGGAATCGGAGCATTGCTTGGAAAAGCGGCAGGATTTGTCATTCAGAATATGTACTCACAGTATGCAAATTACATTATCATGTCGGTACATCCATCTGCAACAGCAATTCTGTTATCACTGTTCTTCTCTATGCTGACCGGTGTATTTTTCGGATATTACCCGGCGAACAAGGCTTCAAAGATGGAAGTCATCGATGCATTGCGCTATGAGTAAGGGCAAAGAAAAGATTTGCATTGCAGTCTGAACAGAGAATTTTTAAAAGAATACAGATAAGAAAAGTACTGTATGTGACAAAAATAAAAATGTCAGTATACAGTACTTTTTTGTTTATGTGATGATAGCGTTGGTATAATAGATACATATGTAAGTGAAAAATATGATAATGTAATTGAAAAAAATGCAGTGGTACATGGTAAGAAAATAAAACATGGAGATTTATTAATTGAATTTTTAAGAGATTGCGGATATAATGGGCAAATATATGCAAGTTATTCAAATTTAAAAAATGCTATTGATTATCCGGCTATGTATAAGAATGTAATAGGTTGTGGATATGCAAAAGGTGAATTGAATAAGGCAATTGATAATATGTATAAAAGTAACAGGATTATAGTTTGGAATAATGGATTAGCTTATTACAAAGGAAATTCTTATTTATCGTTGTATACAATGTTAAAAAAGGTGTAAAAACGGTGGATATTTATGTCCTGATTATGTAGCAGAAAGTTTGCAGGAATATCAGGAACAATTCGATATATGGATTAATCAGCCTGAACAGGAAAAAAATATCAGGTTACAATAATGGAAACCGGAGAAAAAGCGTTATCCAACCATTTATTTTTAAGATGGATTTACCCGGAGGGTCTGACAGAAATGTCAGGCTCTTTGTTTTTTATACAGGGATCAATATTTCCGGGCATGGTACATGCGCCTTCCCACATAGAATACAAAAAGAAATATTGTAAAGTATAGCATTCATGCATGATAGCGATGCGTAGATGTTATGCAATATCAATAATCGGGATGGAAGGGAAAAACATGAACCATAACAAAAAGAATATTTTAAAAGTGACGGCACTGTTTGTTTTTATGTTCTTTTTAGGCTGGGGCGCAGGTTCGCTGCAGAAACAGCAGATGAAAAAAACAGTGGAGACAGTGTCTGTCCAGAATCAGGCAGATAACTGGGGACTGGGCTTTGGAGCGGAGGGAACCCAGCCGACCGGCAATGTGACGGCAGATGAATTAAAAAAATACAACGCGTGGTATGTGGGAGATAAAAGTAAAAATGTTATTTATCTGACATTTGACTGCGGCTATGAAAATGGAAATACAGAGCCGATTTTGGATGCTTTAAAAAAGCATAATGCAAAAGCGACATTTTTTGTTGTGGGACATTTTCTTGAGAGTGCACCGGATATTGTAAAACGTATGGAGGCAGAAGGGCATGCTGTCGGCAATCATACTTATCATCATCCAGATATGTCATCAATATCAGACATGACCTCGTTTCAGAAAGAGATGGATGATGTCGCGTCATTGTACCAGACAGTCACAGGCAAAGAAATGATAAAATATTACCGCCCGCCACAGGGAAAATACAGTACAAAAAACCTTGAGATGGCAAAAGAACTTGGATACCATACATTTTTCTGGAGTCTTGCCTATGTGGACTGGAATGTGGATGATCAGCCGACGAAGGATGAGGCATTTGATAAGCTGCTTACGAGAATCCATCCAGGAGCGATCGTTTTATTGCACAGCACTTCAAAGACGAACGGCGAGATTTTAGATGAGCTGCTGACAAAATGGGAAGAAATGGGATACACATTTGCGCCGCTTTCGGAGTTGATCGAAGAATCCTGACAGAAAAGATTGTGGAAAAATACAAAAGATACAAGGGATAAGACTTGTTTGATGACGGAGAGGAAGGTATAATGAACGTGGAGTGCCAGTGAGAAAGAAGCGGTTTTTAGTCTGGGTAAAATGCTGCATGATAAACTGGGACGGTATGAAAACAATATTTGATACGAGTAAGAATAGGGATGCATATGAAAAGAACAAAATTTAAAACAGGAATATTGGCGGTGGTTTTTTGCAGTCTGACATTTTTGTTTTCCGGGGATGGTAACAGCATTTATGCGGATGAAATTCTGACAGATACAGAATTACCGGTCGGTCGTTTTTCGTTTGAAGAAAAAACAGAAGAAGCAGATGATGAGGATTATGAGTCTGTAGAGGAAGATGACGCTGCGGAACAGTCATTGCTTCGGATGACAGGTATATCTGCCGATGACTGGGAAAAGTATGGAAGTGATTATTTTTATGAACAGTTATCGGATGAGGAAAAAAAATACTGGGATGATCTGGATGCCATATGTGCAAAATATCTGACAACAGAAACGGATGCAGTGACAACGAATACGGGAACGTACCGGATGAAGGCGATATCGGGAAGCACTCTTGAAAAGGAAAAGCAAAAAAAGGTATTGCGGATGTTTCGGTATTCAAAACCACAATATTATTTTTTAAATGCGACGATTTATACAATTACATACTCAAACAAAAAAGTTTCTATGATATTTGGTATTTATCCTGCGTTTGGCAAGGGTGCAGACCGGATGGAGGAAACTGAAAAAGTAAAAGCGCAGGTTGACACCTGGCAGAAACAGATTGATGAATGCAGCACAGAGGACGAAAAAGTACAAACCATACATGATCTGATCATTCAAAAGGTTGAATATAATCATGATCTTGTAAATAGCGATTTTGCAACAGAAAATACAGAATATTCACAGTCCGTATACAGTGTTTTATGTACGAATAAGACGGTATGTGCAGGATATGCCCAGACATTTGAGATGATGTGCAATGGAACCGGTATTGATACCGTGGCAGTGACTAGTTTTGATCATGAGTGGAATAAGATAAAGTTGGAAAATAGCTGGTATAATGTCGACTGTACCTGGGATGATAACGGAAGCGATAACGTTGGATATACCTATTTTCTGCGGAATGATGATTATTATGACACATCCAGCAGTTATTCTAAAAACCATCATGCGGAGGAAAGCTATTGGGAAGGATATCTGCCTGCAACAGAAATAGATAGCGTTGGCAGCCCATGGATATCTGTGAACGAAAATGCAAGTGGATCAAAGATAGGAATGTCCTGTTATAATAAGGAGGCAGAAATCTATTATACCACGGATAAAAGTAATCCGGTGACATCCGGTACGCGGATGTTATATCAATCGGATTTTTTATGGAACAGCTCCGAATATCCGGTGATAAAAGCAGCTGCCATGGAAGATGGCAAACACAACAGTGCTGTGGTCACAAAATGTCTGCATAATTACAATGCAAGTATACTTGCAGATGCAGCCTGTGAAAAAGCCGGAACAAGAGAGTATACCTGTACGATCTGCGGAAATAGTTATATGGAAGAAATCCCAGCCACAGGACATACAGTTGAGATAGATCCTGAGGTGGCAGCTGCTTGTGAAACCGCCGGTATTACGGAAGGAAGCCATTGCCGTGTCTGCGGAAAAGTACTGGTTGAGCAGACTGTCATCCCAGCCACAGGACATACACCGGTTACAGATGACGCGGTAGCGGCAGCTTGTGAGACAACCGGACTGACAGAAGGAAGTCATTGCAGTGTCTGTGAAAAAGTACTGACAGAACAGACTGTCATCCCGGCTGCAGGACATGTACCGGTTACGGATGCTGCAGTGGAGGCAGCTTGTGAGACAACCGGACTGACAGAGGGAAATCACTGTAGTGTTTGTGGAAAAGTGCTGACGGCACAGAATGTGATCCCCGCAACCGGGCATCAATGGAACGAGTACAAAGAAAGTGGAAAAATAAAACGTAAGTGCAGTGTCTGTGGAAAGACGGAAACGGTGGGCACTTATTTGGACGTAAAGAAAATCCAGCTTTCAAAAACCACATATGCTTATGATGGAAAGGCACATATGCCGACTATAAAAGTGACAAATACTGCTGGCAAGAAATTAAAAGAAGGAACGGATTATAAGGTAAAGAAACCGTCTGGACGAAAAAATGCCGGTATTTATACCGTCACCATTGTGATGAAAGGCAAGTATAGTGGAAAATATCAAAAGACATTCCAGATCGTTCCTAAAGGTACTGTGATTTCCGGGGTGAAAGCAAAGAAAAAGGCATTTACCGTGTCGTGGAAGAAGCAGGCAAAACAGACAAGCGGTTACCAGATCCAGTATGCAGTGGATGCGAAATTCAAAAAATCGGTTGTGACAAAGAACGTCAATAATACCAAAAAGACAAAACTGGATGTTTCAAAATTAAAATCAAAAAAGAAATATTACATACGCATCCGCACCTATAAGACTGTAAAAGTGAATGGAAAATCAAAAAAAATCTATTCGGGCTGGTCTAAGGTAAAAGCAGTCACCACAAAGAAATAGCAAAGGATATACCGATCCATTTTACAAAATGTGATATAAGTATAAATAAAAAACGGGAGAAAGAAAAAATGGCAGACAATAGTTTAAAAATCAGTTACAAGATATATTTAGAGGCGGAGGATATTTCGCAGTCACGAATTTCTTCTACGGCATCCTATGTAAGAAATCTGTTTAAGAATTGCACCAATTCCTATTTACAGAAAGCGGAAGTGGACAATGAGAGCGATATGGATGATTTTACGCTTCGTCTGTATATTGATGAAAAGATTGAGGAAGAAGAGTGCAGCTCGCCGGAATGTGCAGAAGGTTTTCTGGAAAATATTGCAGAATTTTTAGATGCGATTGCGGCTGCACAGTCATATCTGGATATGGAGGGAAGTTTTTCTATTTCTTATCATGGAGTAGAGGACACATTTCAGTTCCGTTCGGAAGCAGGAAGAGATCTGTGCGATATTGAATAAGATTATAGAACATAATTTCCTATGAATGAAAAAACCGGTCTTTCAAATCAGTTAAATCTGATAAGAAAAGACCGTTTTTTTTATGGTAAGAAATTATTGTTTTTCCGTCTCATCCGGTGGAAAATCCGGTTTTTTTATGTAGACTTTCTCAATCCGGTTTTTGTCCATCTGTTCGACACGGAGAAGGACATTGTCATCGGTGATGATGATTTCGTTTTTCTCTGGCAGATGATCTAAAAGACCGAGCAGATATCCGCCGATCGTATCATAATCTTCAGAGCTGAAATTAAGATCTAACTCATCGCAGAGATCCTGCAGATTGGTGGAGCCGGAAACGATAAATTCGCGGTCGTTAAGAGGCAGGATTGGATCTTCTTCATCCGTGTCGTATTCATCACGGATCTCACCCACAATCTCCTCTAAGAGATCCTCAAGCGTGATAAGACCGGCAGTTGCACCGTATTCATCGAGGACGATGGCAAGGGAGATGGAGGATTTACGCATCTCCATAAATAATTCTGCTGTATTCTTGTGCTCAAAAGTGAAATAAGGCTCACGCATGATATCCCGTACAGAAAAATGTTCTTTGTCCTTACAGAGAAGCAGATCTTTCATATTTAGGATACCGATGACATTGTCGGTCGTGTCTTCATAGACAGGGAGTCTGGTAAATTTGTCTTCCTGAAAAATATCGATCAGTTCGTCGTAAGTATTATTTACATTTGCAAAAGTCATATCAGGTCTTGGAACCATGACCTCTTTTGCCTGTGCATCACCAAAATCAAACAGGTTATTGATCATTTCATGCTCTTCGGATTCGATGACACCGTTTTCTTTGCTGACATCCACGATGGTACGGAGTTCTTCCTCTGTCATCTGATTGTTGTTTGCCTTTGGATCTACATGCAGCAGAAATAAAAAGCCCATGGAAAACCAGTTTACAAGGAAAATGACCGGAGTCAGTATTTTCATAAGAAAATCAATGATACCGGAATAAGCGATTGAAATCTGATCTGCGTAAAGTGTTGCAAAAGTTTTTGGGGAAATCTCACCAAATACAAGGATCAGAAATGTAAGGATACCGGTTGCAATACCTGCGCCGACGCTGCCCCAGAGCTTGATTGCAAGCGTGGTTGCCAGTGAAGAGGCAGAGAGATTGACGATGTTGTTGCCGATTAAGATCGCGCTGAGCATCTTGTGGGAGTCGTCTGTAATACGAAGTACCCGTTCGGCGCGTCTGTTTCCGTCATCTGCGAGTGTACGCATCCGGATTTTATTTACGGTCGTAAGAGCTGTCTCTGCGGATGAAAAAAAAGCAGAGAGAATCAATAAAATAATTAGAAAAATAATCTGTGATATGGCACTTGCGTCCACGAAATTTCACCTCATTAAAATATAAAATTTTCCGGCACTATAGCATAAATAGCGCCGGAATGATTGAAAGTTACCATATATTATATCGGAAAGAGGATTATTCGTCAATACTGTAATTCGGAGCTTCTTTCGTGATGTGAATGTCATGCGGATGGCTTTCACGGAGAGCAGCTGCGGAAATTTTAACAAATTTACTCTTTTCTTTTAAGTCTTCGATGGTTGGGCAGCCACAGTAACCCATACCGGAACGGATACCACCGACTAACTGGAATACAGTGTCTTCTACAGATCCTTTATAAGCAACACGTCCTTCCACGCCTTCCGGAACGAGTTTTTTTGCACCTTCCTGGAAGTAACGGTCTTTGCTGCCATTTTCCATGGCTGCAAGTGATCCCATGCCACGGTATACTTTGTATTTTCTTCCCTGATACAGTTCGAATGTACCAGGAGCTTCGTCACATCCTGCAAACATACTACCCATCATACATACGTTAGCACCTGCGGCGAGAGCTTTTGTCATATCTCCGGAATATTTGATACCGCCGTCAGCAATGATCGGAACACCAAATTCTTTGGCTGCATTGTAGCAGTCCATAATAGCGGAAACCTGAGGAACACCGATACCTGCAACGATACGGGTGGTACAGATAGAACCAGGTCCGATACCAACTTTGACAGCGTCAGCGCCTGCTTTGATCAGATCGCGTGTTGCATCACCGGTAGCAACGTTTCCTGCGATAACCTGAAGATCCGGATAGGTAGCTTTGATCTTTTTTACTGCCTCTAAGATATTTTTGGAATGTCCGTGTGCAGAATCCACAACGATCACATCAACATGGGCTTTTACTAAAGCATCCACACGCTCCATCATATTTGCAGTAATGCCGACACCGGCACCACAGAGCAGACGGCCTAATTCATCTTTGGCAGAGAGCGGATATTTGATCTGTTTTTCAATATCCTTGATCGTGATGAGTCCTTTTAAATGGAAATCTTTGTCTACGATCGGAAGTTTTTCTTTTCTTGCTTTGGCAAGGATTTTTTTTGCTTCCTCTAAAGTAATGCCTTCCGGAGCAGTGATCAGATTTTCAGAAGTCATGCTTTCACTGATTTTTTTGGTAAAATCTGTCTCGAATTTTAAATCACGGTTTGTGATGATACCGACTAATTTGCCACCCTCGCAGATCGGCACACCGGAGATACGGAATTTGCGCATCAGATTTTCGGCATCCTGTAATGTATGATCCGGGGAAAGGTAAAATGGATCTGTGATAACGCCGTTCTCAGAACGTTTTACTTTATCTACCTCGTCTGCCTGTGCCTGGATTGACATGTTTTTATGGATGATACCGATACCGCCCTGTCTTGCCATTGCAATGGCCATTCTGTGTTCTGTAACGGTATCCATGGCAGCACTCATCATAGGAATATTTAAGACGACCTTTTTGGTAAGATGCGTTGTCAGATCAATCATGTTTGGTGTAACTTCTGAATACTGTGGAACTAATAATACGTCATCAAAAGTAATACCTTCACCAATAATTGTTCCCATTTTATTTTCCTCACTTTCTTCTTATTGAATTGTATGAAAAAGATATATTAGTTTCTGTATCATAGCAAAAAAAAAATACTCTGTCAATGAGATATAAGCCTGAATTTATAAAAAATGGAAATTTATTAGAAATAATAATAAAATGTGCAAAAAAACCTTATAGAAATTATGATTCACAAATGCTGCAAGGTGTGTTAAGATGACTTTAGGCGACGGGGTCAGACGATAGGCATACGTCGCCCATTTTTTACCTAAATATATGACTGTAGGCTGGATCATAAAGGGTGCGGTCAGTTGTCATAAAAACAGAGGTTGGGAGAAAAGGGGGAAAATTATGGAGTTTCGTCCCTGTATCGACATCCACAATGGGAAAGTAAAACAGATCATTGGTGGAAGTTTAAAGGATGCCGGAGATCAGGCAACAGAAAACTATGTGGCAGAGCAGGATGCAGTGTATTTTGCAAAACTGTATCAGAAAGAAGGAATAAAAGGCGGACATATCATCTTATTGAATCCGGCAAGCAGTACCTATTATAAGGAAACAAGAGCGCAGGCAGAACTTGCACTTGGTGCTTATCCGGGTGGACTTCAGATTGGCGGTGGCATAACGGCAGAAAATGCAAAAGAATTTTTAGATGCCGGGGCAAGTCATGTGATCGTCACTTCTTATGTGTTCCGGGATGGAAAGATCAATTATGAAAATTTAGCGCGGTTAAAAGATGCAGTGGGCAGGGAACATCTTGTACTTGATCTAAGCTGCAGAAAAAAAGATGATTTCTATTATATAGTGACAGACCGCTGGCAGAAGTTTACCGATGAAAAAGTAAGTATCACATTATTGGATGAACTTTCTTCTTATTGTGATGAATTTCTGATTCATGCTGTGGATGTGGAAGGAAAGGCAAAAGGGATTGAAAAAGAACTGGTTCGTCTGCTTGGCGAGTGGGGGAAAATTCCGGTTACTTATGCAGGCGGTGTCGGCAGTTTTGAAGATCTTCGGGAATTAAAAGAATTAGGAAAAGACAGATTGAATGTGACTATCGGCAGTGCACTTGATTTATTCGGCGGACCGATGGCTTATGAGAAAGTGCTGCATTATATAAGAGCATGAAAACTGCTGGTTTTGTCAGAGAAGTTTTTAGAAAAGTCTGATCTGTAAAAGGTATTATAATCAGAAAAAATGTCAATTAGAATAGGAGTGATTTTTTAGATGAGCAGATATACGAAACAGGATATATTTAATATGGTAGAGGAAGAGGATGTGGAATTTATCCGTCTGCAGTTTACGGATATGTTTGGAACTTTAAAAAATGTTGCAATCACATCCAGCCAGTTAGAGAAAGCATTGAATAATGAATGCATGTTTGACGGTTCATCCATTGAGGGATTTGTCCGGATCGAGGAGTCAGATATGTATCTGTATCCGGATCTTGACACTTTTGTAATATTCCCATGGCGTCCGCAGCAGGGAAAGGTTGCAAGGATCATCTGTGATGTTTATACATCGGATAGAAAACCTTTTGAGGGAGATCCGCGTTATATATTAAAGAAAGCAGTGGAAGATGCAACGCAGATGGGATATCGTTTTGATGTCGGACCGGAATGTGAGTTTTTCCTTTTCAATCAGGATGAGGATGGGCAGCCGACAACGATAAGCACAGAGCGTGCAGGATATTTTGATCTTGGACCGATCGATCTTGGTGAGAATGCAAGACGTGATATGGTATTGACATTAGAGGATATGGGATATGAGATCGAGGCTTCCCATCATGAGGTGGCACCGGCACAGCATGAGATTGATTTCCGTTATGATGAGGTGGTTAAGACCGCAGATAATATTATGACATTTAAACTGGCAGTCAAAACGATTGCAAAACGTCATGGCATGTTTGCAAGTTTTATGCCAAAGCCGAAATTTGGCATTAACGGTTCCGGCATGCATGTGAATATGTCTCTTTCCAAAAATGGAAAAAATATTTTTGATGACCCGGACGGTGAATTGGGATTAAGCAAAGAAGCATATTGGTTTATCGGTGGTCTGATGAAGCACATGAAAGGAATGGCGGCGATCACAAATCCGTTGGTCAATTCTTATAAGCGCCTGGTACCTGGGTATGAAGCACCGATTTATATTGCCTGGTCCGTAACAAACCGCAGTCCGCTGATCCGTATTCCGGTTACCAGAGGAGAGGGCACGAGGGTGGAGCTCAGATGCCCGGATTCGGCAGCTAACCCATACCTGACACTTGCAGTATGTTTACAGGCAGGACTTGATGGTATCAGGAATCAGATTGAGCCACCGGCAGCAGTGACGGAAAACGTTTTTGAGATGCGTTTATCCCAGAAAAATAAACTGGGAATCGAAGAACTTCCGGCTGACCTTGGAGAGGCACTTGCAGAATTTGAAAAGGACGAATATTTACAGAATGTGTTGGGCAGACACGCGACGGAAAAATATATTGAAGCCAAAAAATCGGAATGGGCAGATT
The DNA here is from genome assembly GCF_003470905.1 of Roseburia sp. AM23-20. NCBI lineage: Bacteria > Bacillati > Bacillota > Clostridia > Lachnospirales > Lachnospiraceae > Roseburia > Roseburia sp. AM23-20. The sequence goes on along the minus strand of NZ_QRHS01000003.1, from coordinate 85,541 downwards.
ACCGTGCACAGGTATCCGATTGGGAAATCAATAATTATCTGTATAAAATCTGAGATAGGAATGAAGGGGAAAAGATTTGACAAATATTATCGTTGCATTCCCAAAACAGGATACCGCGCGTAATATCAAAAAGATCCTGATGCAGAACGGACATCACGTGGATGTCATCTGCACAACAGGTGCCCAGGCTTTGCAGAATGCAAATGAGTTAGAAGGCGGGATCATGGTGTGCGGTTATCGTTTTGTGGACATGATGTATACGGAATTACATGATTATCTCCCCTCTCAGTTTGAAATGCTGCTCGTGGCTTCACCGGGAAACTGTGGTGAGCGTGATGTGGAAAATCTAGTCTGCTTGTCGACGCCGCTTAAAATCAATGAGTTGCTCCAGACCGTTGAAATGATGGAATACAAGGTCACACGCAGGCGGAAGAAAGCAAGGCAGAAGCCAAAGGAACGGTCGGAGGAGGAAATAAATCTGATCAATGAAGCAAAAGCACTTTTGATGGAGCGCAATAACCTGACAGAAGAAGAAGCTCACCGATATATGCAAAAGAGAAGTATGGATAACGGGACGGGACTGACAGAGACTGCCCAGATGATACTTAGTTTACTTACATAAAAATAATTGGCTGTACTTTATTACAGCTGCAAAAACTGTCGGTTCACACTGATATGTGTCTGAAATTTCTGAAACATATAGGTGTGAACCGACAGTTTTTTTTGGATGGTCAGAATAATTTAAAATATAATTCCTGATAGCCCTAAGATTGTATGTAACAGTCTGTGCCACTAAAATTCTTCTACAGATTTTTATAAAACTGTTCAAGGTTATTCATTTTTGCACTCATATTTGTAAAAAGAGCATCCACTAATGTTATGGCAGCCATGGACTCCACAACGACCACGGCGCGCGGTACGATGATCGGATCATGGCGTCCTTTGATGCTCACATCAATTTCTTCACCGTTTTTATTGACAGTCTGCTGGGTAGCAGCGATAGAAGGGGTAGGTTTGATCGCAGCGCGCAGTATAATATCACTTCCATCACTCATTCCACCTAAAATACCGCCGGCGTGATTGGTGGATTTGACCGGTCTGCCGTCAGCACCGAGCCGGAAAGCGTCATTATTATTTTTTCCGGTTGCCTTTGCAACATCAAAACCGTCACCGATTTCAAATCCCTTTACCGCACCGATCGACATGATCGCTTTTGCAAGATTTGCATTTAACTTTTCAAACACAGGATCACCGATTCCGGCAGGAACACCCTGAATGATACATTCCACAACACCGCCGGAAGAGTTTTGCTCCGCAATGCAGGCATTTAAATAATTTTCTGCATTTTCTGCGGCATCGGCATCCGGCATATAAAGCGGATTTTCATTGATCTGTGTGGCATCAAAATTCTGCGCTGCGATACAGATTGGTCCGATGGAACGTGTGTAGGTCAAAAATGTGATGCCAAGCTGGTTTAATATTTTAACGGCGATCGCACCGGCTGCAACGCGTCCGATCGTTTCACGGCCGGAGGAACGTCCACCGCCCCGGTAATCACGAAAACCGTATTTCTGGTCAAATGTATAATCTGCATGCCCCGGACGGTAATAGGAGGCGATTTCACTGTAATCTTTTGATTTCTGATTCTGATTATATACGACAAGGGAAATCGGTGTTCCGGTCGTTTTTCCTTCAAATACACCGGATAAGATCTCGACAGCGTCATCTTCCTTCCGGGGGGTAGTGAATTTTGACTGTCCAGGTTTCCTGCGGTTTAAAAACTTCTGGATGTCATTTTCATCAAGAGGCAGACCAGCCGGACATCCATCTACCACAACGCCGAGTCCCTTCCCGTGGGATTCGCCCCATGTTGTAATTTTAAAAATTGTACCGAATGATGAACCAGCCATGAAATATTCCTCCTGAAAATGTTTATTGGTATTTATCATTATAAAAGATTTCTCTTTTCGTGACAACAGGAATATGTTAAAATGGGAAAAGCGTTTATTGACAGGAAATCAGATTACAGGGATGAAATATATGGATAAACAATACAGGGTAAAAAAACTGGATAAACCGGTCGACTGGATGGTGGAGGTGCCGGGATCGAAGAGTATGACGAACCGTGCACTTTTGATGGCGGCTTTATCGGATGGTGAAGTGAAGTTAGACGGTGTTTTATTTTCCGATGATTCGAGACACTTTCTGGAGAGTCTGGTGTCACTGGGATTTACGGTAGATATCAATGAGCAGGAAAAAAAGGTTACTGTTTTGGGCTGTGGTGGGGATATTCCAAAGAAACAGGCAGTGATCAATGTCGGAAGTGCCGGGACAGCCGCACGTTTCCTGACGGCAATGCTTGGATTTTCAGATGGGGAATATACGATCGAGGCATCGGAGCAGATGAAAAAGAGACCGATGGAGGAGTTGTTTTCTCTGCTTAGGGGAGTTGGAGCAAAGATCACTTATCTGGGAAAAGAAGGTCATCTGCCGGTACAGATCTGTGGCAGGAGAAATCAAAAAGCAGACAGAGATCATGTGACTGCAGAGAATGAGGATATTGTATTGCAGAATCATGATACAGACCAGTCACAGGCAGATACAAAGCAGGATGCTTATAATGATCAGTTACAGGCAGAACAAAAACCGTTACGCTTAGATCTTGATATCAGCAAGAGTACCCAGTTTTTAAGTGCGCTTCTACTGATCTCTCCGATGGTACAGCAGGGATTAGACATCCACATCACAAGTGAGAAAACAGATGGTTCCTATATCCGCATCACAAGAAAAATGTTAGCGGACGCGGGTGTGGAAGTAAAATATGACGGAAAAAATTATTGTGTAGAACCGAAAGCCATATATCAGAAAAAGCATTACCAGATTGAACCGGATGTCTCAGCCGCATGTTATTTTTATGCAGCAGCCGCGATCACAGGCGGCAGGGCACTTGTAAAACATGTGCATCCGGATAACAGCCAGGGAGATATGAAGTTTTTAGATGTGCTCACACAGATGGGCTGTACTGTCACAGAAAAAACGGATGGAATCGAAGTGACCGGACCAGAGGAAGGACAATTAAAAGGAATCGACATAGATATGAATGACTTTTCAGATCAGGCACTTACCCTTGCTGCGATCGCACCGTTTTGTAACTCCGATGTACATATAACTCACATCGGACATATCCGCGGACAGGAATGTGACCGCCTTCATGCCATGTCAGAGGAACTGACAAAGCGCGGGATCATATGTACCGAAGAACCGGATGCCATAACGATTAAGCCAGGTACTCCGGCACCGGGAATCATATCCACTTATGAAGATCACCGTGTTGCAATGTCATTTGCCCTCTTAGGTTTAAAGGTGGATGGAATCGTGATAGATAACCCATCCTGCTGCCGCAAAACTTTTGAGAATTATTTTGAGCTGCTGGATATGTTATCTGGTAAAAACAGATAATGCTCAAAGAATATGGAAAATATCTGCTGCAAGACGATATTTTCATACAAGTAAAAATAACCAAAGCGAAACTCCACAAAAAAGTAAATTCGCCCCCATTTTATACATAAAAACAACAAGGAAAAAGGAGATTATAAACAATGTACGAACTACTAAAACAGGAAGGCCGTGCCAAACGCGGCATCCTTCACACCGTCCACGGTGATATACAAACCCCGGTATTCATGAATGTCGGCACTGTTGCTGCCATCAAAGGAGCTGTATCCACCGAGGACTTAGAGCAGATCAAATGTCAGGTAGAACTGTCAAACACCTACCACCTGCACGTCCGCACCGGAGACAAGCTGATCCGCGAAGTTGGCGGACTTCACAAATTCATGTCCTGGAACCGTCCGATTCTTACGGACTCCGGCGGATTTCAGGTATTTTCCCTTGCCGGACTGCGCAAGATCAAGGAGGAGGGAGTTTATTTCCATTCCCACATTGACGGTGCAAAAATTTTCATGGGACCGGAAGAGAGCATGCAGATCCAATCGAACCTTGGTTCTACGATCGCAATGGCGTTTGATGAATGTGCTCCCGCACTTGCAGACAGAAGTTATGTGGAGGCTTCCGTGGCGCGTACAACCAGATGGTTAGAGCGCTGTAAAACAAAAATGCAGCAGCTAAACTCCGAGGAGGGAACGGTCAACTGTCATCAGATGTTATTTGGAATCAATCAGGGCGCTATCTATTCGGATATCCGTATCGATCATGCAAAACGTATCGCTGAGCTGGATTTAGACGGATATGCAGTCGGCGGACTTGCAGTCGGTGAAACACATGAGGAGATGTACCATATTTTAGACGAGACAGTCCCTTATCTGCCGCTTCACAAACCGACCTATCTGATGGGCGTCGGTACTCCGGCAAATATCTTAGAAGGCGTAGAGCGCGGCGTTGATTTCTTTGACTGCGTATATCCGACCAGAAACGGACGTCACGGTCATGTATACACCAATCAGGGAAAGATCAATCTTTTTAATCAGAAATATGAAAAAGACATGCGCCCGATCGAGGAAGGCTGCGGCTGTCCGACCTGCCGCCGTTACAGCAGGGCATATGTGCGCCACCTGTTAAAAGCAAAAGAAATGCTTGGTATGAGACTCTGCGTGCTCCACAATCTGTATTTTTACAATACAATGATGGAAGAGATCCGCGATGCCATCGATGAAGGCAGATTCCATTCTTATAAGGAAGAAAAGCTGTACGGTATGGGACAGATCAACCGCGAGAAAGAAAAACAGAATGGCTAAAAATAAATTAATCATAAAATTTGGCAAAGTGCTTGTCTAAAAAGCCTATTTTGTGTATTATGTATTGTAATGTCTATTAAATTTAGGAGGAACTGAGAAGATGTCAATTTTAGCATCCACTTCATCCGCATCCACAGCAGCAGGCTGGGGCGGTATGATTATCTGGTTAGTCGTTTTATTTGGTTTCATGTACTTTTTCATGATCCGCCCGCAGCAGAAAGAAGCAAAGAAGAAAAATGCAATGCTGTCCGAACTTGCAGTCGGCGATACCGTACTGACAACAAGCGGATTTTACGGCACCGTGATCGATATCGCAGATGATACCGTGATCGTTGAATTCGGTAATAACAAGAACTGCCGTATCCCGATGCAGAAAGCTGCAATCTCCGCAGTGGAGAAACCGGAAGAAGCAATGGAGAAATAAGTGTAGTACCAGAAAGCCTGTTATGTGTGGATGAGAAAACATAACAGGTTTTTCTTTATAGGAGTAGAATATTTATGGAATTTATATTCTGCTGCCTGACAGAAAAGTTTTAGAGGGGCAGAAGATGAAATTAAATACGGTAGGGATTGCATTGTCGTATTATCGGGAGAAGTATGGATTGTCCATGACACAGGTTTGTGAAGGAATTTGTTCACCAGCAACGATGTTCCGGATTGAAGAGGGATATCGTGAGGTGGATTCATTAGTCAGTGCGACATTGTTGTCAAGAATAGGAAAGCAGGTTCTTGAATTTGAATTGTTATTGAATGAGAAAGATTACAACTTGTTCCGGTTACGAAAAGATATCCATCGGAATTTAGAAGAGAAAAATCTGGATACAGCGGAGAAACTGTTACAGAGTTATCAAAGTGTAATGCCAAAAAAACAAGTGCTTCATGAACAATATTATCTCTGGGGAAAGGCAGAACTGTTACAGAAACGTGGTGCATCAAAAGAAGAAATCAAGGCTGTATTAAATGAGGCGATACTTTTGACAAAACCTTTTTTTGGAAAGAGGAAAAATACTTCTGATTTATACAGTGAAATGGAGATAAAACTTTTTTTGGGGCTGATTCAGTTTTCGGAAGATATTTCATGGAAAGAGGCAGAATTGAAAAGAATGCTGCTTTTTACAAGAAAGTATGATTCGAAAAAAATCAAGGAACAGGCTGAAATGTCCATTCTGAAAGAACTTGCCAGCATACAGGAAGAAAAAGGAGATGCACAAAAGGAACTGGAATACATTGAACAGGCGTTAACACTTGTAAAAGAAAGCAGAACGATGCGTGGACTGGCAGAATTGCATTTTAAGAAGGCAGGACTGTTAAAAGAGCTGATGCAGAGAAACAAGGACATGCAGCAGGAATATCAAAAACAATGTCAAGTGGAACTTACGATGGCTTATTATACGGCACTTGTCATGAACAATGTGGAACTGGTGCAAAAAATAAAAACGACGGGTGACAGAGTGTAGAAAGAGGTGCCATATGGGAAATTATAATGTTGGTGATATGATACGGCTTTCAAGAATTGCAAACGGAATGACACAGGAAGAACTGAGTGAGGGAGTCTGTTCTGTGGAGACACTTTCCAGAATTGAAAACGGAAAACATAAAGTGAAAAGTGATACATATCGGCAACTTATGGAGAAAATGTACCAGATCACAGAAAAAAATTATGCAGTGTGTGTCAGCAGGGATATGGAACTGATACAGGAAAGAGAATATTTTGAGGATGCTATGGCAAAGCATGATTTTGAAAAAGCAGACTTTTATATGGAGCAGATGAAAAAACTTGTTGGAAAAGACGCATCTACACAAAGATATATCCGCCGGGAAAGTACTTTTTTGGATTATTATATGCAGCGCATTACAGCAGAACAGCTTGTGGAAGCATTAGAAGAGCTTGCAGAAGAAGTTGTACCACAGTATAAAAAATTTCTTGACAGTGATGTGATATATCCTTTCCGGGAACAGGAGATTACACTTTTAAAGCGGCTGGCTGTGGCATATGGCAGAATAGATGAGTATCCTAAAAGTATAAAAATCTGTGAAATGCTGCTGCGCAGCCTGCGGGAAGGATATATGGCAGAATGGGAGATCGAAGAACTTAGTATTGCTGCAAATCTTTCAAAGTATTATGGGGCAGTTGGAAACTATCGGTATTCCATGGAATTGTGTGAATATATTTTGCCAAAAGTGAGAAAATATGCAAATGCACCGATAATGACATTTGTTTTAGGGGAAATGGCATGGAATATGAATGAGATGATTGAAAGTGGAATGGAGGGAGAAGAAAAGGCAGAATATTGCCGTAAAAAGTATAAGCAGGCATATTTTGTAAGCGCCGCAGCAAGTGGTGAATTAGATAAAAAGGTGTTTTCTGATCTTTATGAAACAATGTTTGGGGAGAAGATAGAATAATCCAAGCTATAGGTATCGATGATAGGGTAGCTCTTGTCAGCGATAAGCGTGTAGGAATTAACAATCAAAGAAAAAGAATGATTGGTATTTATTGTGAAGAGACATAATATTAAGAGAAAGGAATGTAATATTTTTTTCATATGTATGTACCTCATATCTGAGATTTTAAATATATTATGTTATAGATATTATAAAAAGACCATGTCAAAACCAGAAAAAATTTTTTTCCGGTTTTGACATGGTCTTTTTGCAACAGGTGATTTACAGTAAAAAAGTTATTAGCACTTATTAAGTGTTGATATATAAAATATGAAAGGAAGGAATGCCATGAGAGATTTAGAATATGGGAGTAAAATTTGTTACACTTACAGGAGGAGAACCAACTACAAAAAAAGATTGGTATGTGATTGCGGAAAAATTAAGTAAAGCTGGAATTTACACAAACATAATTTCTAATGGGTGGTTTGTGGAGGATGATTTAGTAGAAAAAATAAAACAGGCTGGAATTGCAATTTGTGCAATAAGTATTGATGGTGTAAAAGAGACTCATGATAAAATAAGAAAAGAGGGATCTTTTGAAAAAGATTTATTGGCGTTAAAAAAATTAAAATATCATGGTGTACAGACAATGGTAGCCACTACTATCAACAATGAAAATATTGAAGAATTAGACGAAATGTATGATATCTTTTCGGAGATAGGGGTTGATTTCTGGCAGCTACAGATCACACTTCCAATGGGTAATTTCCTTAAACAACAAACATTATTTGTTGAACCAGGGATGATTGAACAAATAATTGATTTTGCGTATAAAAAGAAAGAAGGACAATTAGAGATACATCTGACAGATGGAATAGGCTATTACAACAAAAAACAAATTTGTATGCAACAGAATACTTGTTGGGCAGGATGTTCGGCAGGAAAAAAATCAGTTGGTATTTTACAAAATGGAGATATTGTTGGATGTACTTCTATTAGAAATGAGAAAATGATAGAGGGAAATATCAGAGATGGATCATTGCGAGATATATGGTTTTCTAAGGATTCATTTTTGTGGAATAGAAATTTTAAAAGAGATGATTTGAAAGGGCTGTGTCGTGAGTGCAAGTATGGGGATATGTGTTTGGGTGGATGCTCAAATTCGCGGTTCACATTAAATGGAACGATAGAGTCTGAGAATATTTTATGTTCATATAACTATAAGTTAGTACAAGCAAGAAAATACATTAATAAATTGGATGAGGAGCAGCTTCTTCAATTATTTACAATATTAATTGAAAAAAATGAATACCAAATAGCAAAAATGGTCTATGATAGAATAAAAAATATTAATGGAAATCATGTTATAGAGATGTGCGAAAAATATTTGCAAGTAAATACGGACTGCAAGGAGAATAACAATGAATGAATATTTCAAAAAGCACAAAGTACACCTTATGGCGTGGGTATTTTTCGCTGTCCTAAAAACCATAGCCGCAGTTTTATTTGCACTCTATATGCAGAAAATGATCGACGCAGTGTCCGCCATGGATGCACAAAAAATGTTACATACGAGCATTGCAGGGGTGGTGATCGTTGTCTGTTATGCAGCATTTGGCTATGTCGGCTCCTATTTTGAGATGAAGTTTTCACAGAAAGTCTTAGTGGATGTGAGACAAGACATCTGTAAAAGTATTGTGAGCACGGATCTCGACAGTTACCGTCTGCACAAGAGCGCGGAGTATACATCGATCTTAAACAATGATATCGGTATGCTCGATGAAAAATATTTTCTGTGTCTGCCAAACATTGTGATCCAGATCCTCACATTTCTGATCGCGACGGTCACGTTGTACCAGATGGAACCGTGGCTGGCATTTTCGGCGATTCTGCTCTGTGCGGTGCCGTTAATCGTGCCGTTTTTGTTTGGAAAACAGATTTCAGCGCGCCAGAAATCATACATCCATGTGCTTGACTGGTACAACGGAAAACTGAAAAACATCTGGAACGGCTATGAGGTCATCAAGAGCTATCATGTGGAGCGGGAGATCCTTACCGATTATGAAAAATGTAACTGGGAAGTGGAAAGGACGCATTTTTCCGTTCGCAATACGCAGAACATGTCAAGAAGCATCTCCGGCGGGGTCGGTTTCCTGATCGATGTGTGCATGATGGGAATTGCCGGGATTTTAGTTTTAAAAGGTTACGTTACGGTCGGTATCCTGATCGCAACCATACAGCTTATGAACTATATCCAGACACCGATCCAGTGGATCTCAAAACTGCTTGCAGACTATAAGACAAGCCAGCCGGTTTTAAAGCGGGTGACGGATATCTTAAACCTGCCGAAAGATGCAGACCATGGGGAAAAGTTAAAAACAGCACTGCCAATCTCAGTGGAAAATCTACGTTTTTCCTACGAGGAGGGCGAAGAGGTCTTACATAATTTAAGCGTAACTTTTGAACCTGGCAAAAAATATGCGATCGTCGGAAACAGCGGAAGTGGAAAGAGTACCTTTATGTATGTGCTGATGCATTATTATAACCATTTTGAAGGAGAGATCCGTTTTGGCAGCCAGAGCATCAGCGATATCCAGAAGAAAGAACTCTACCGCAGCATTGCACTCATTCATCAGAATGTCGTCGTGTTAGACGGCACACTGCGGGACAATGTTTCCCTTTATGAAAGCTATTCGGATGAGAACATCAAACAGGCATTAATCCGTGCCGGTATGGGAGACTACCTGAACGAAAAGGGACTTGATTTTACCATACAGGAATCCGGTTCCAATCTCTCCGGCGGAGAAAAACAGCGCATTGCCATAGCCAGGGCATTCCTCCGCAATACTCCTGTCATGATCTTAGACGAAGCGACATCCAGTCTTGACAGCCTCATGGCAGCAAAAATCGAACAGACCGTCCTGCAGTCAGACACGACCATCTTAAATATCGTACACCAGTTAAAAGCAGACAGCTTAAAACAATATGATGAAATTCTGGTATTTTCCAAAGGCGCCATCATCGAACGCGGCAATTATGATGAACTGATCCAGAAAGATGGAATCTTCCGCAGTCTGTTATCCGTAATGAGCGCTTAAGCTATACCATGGTATACAACCAGGTAATGAAAAGAAAGCTCTTTCATAATACCCAGTTATAAATATTATAAAAAAGAAAAATAGAATCAGAGGTTGCAATGTTTCCCAAATTACATTATTATAGACATTATACATACTGTCTGTTAGTAATGTGATAAAGTGCGGGCACACAGCAGCCGCTGATTTTCTTTTTATTCATAACAAAGCAGGAGGTTCACAGAGTATGCATTCTATGGTGCAGAAAAGCAGGATACTTTCTGGCAGCCGAAAAATCAGTTACACATATCTGACAGGGGAAAAGAAAGAGGGATTAGAGCATGGAATGTAAGATTGGCGTGATTTCCGGTGACGGAATCGGACCGGAGATCGTGGCAGAGGCAAAAAAAGTATTAGACAAGATCGGAACAAAGTATGGTCACAGTTTTCTATATGAAGCGATTTTGATGGGCGGCTGTTCGATTGATGCGACAGGCGTGCCGTTAACAGATGAGGCAATCGCAGCAGCAAAAGCGTCCGATGCAGTGCTTATGGGTTCCATCGGCGGTAATACAGCGACCTCTCCGTGGTATAAATTAGCACCGGAATTGAGACCGGAGGCAGGATTATTAAAATTAAGAAAGTCTCTGAATTTATTTGCAAATTTAAGACCGGCTTACTTATATGAAGAATTAAAAGAGGCATGTCCGCTCCGCGATGATATTATTGGGGATGGATTTGATATGATGATCATGCGTGAGCTGACCGGAGGATTATACTTCGGTGCGCGAAAAACCGAGGAAGTTGACGGTGTGATGACTGCGACAGATACCCTGACATACAGCGAGACAGAGATCCGCAGGATCGCAAAGAGAGGATTTGACATTGCCATGAAACGCCGCAAAAAAGTGACGAGCGTGGACAAGGCAAACGTGCTGGATTCCTCAAGACTTTGGCGTAAAGTGGTCGAGGAAGTGGCAAAGGATTACCCGGAAGTTACCTACGAGCACATGTTAGTTGACAACTGTGCAATGCAGTTAGTCAAAGATCCGAAACAGTTTGATGTTATTTTAACGGAAAATATGTTTGGTGATATCTTATCCGATGAGGCGAGCATGGTAACAGGTTCCATCGGAATGTTGTCAAGCGCCAGCTTAAACGACACGAAGTTCGGTCTCTATGAGCCGAGCGGCGGTTCAGCACCGGATATCGCAGGAAAAGGTATCGCAAACCCGATCGCGACGATCTTAAGCGCAGCAATGATGCTCCGCTATACCTTTGACCTTGACAAAGAGGCAGATGCCATCGAGGCAGCCGTAAAACAGGTGTTGAAAGACGGTTACCGCACCATCGACATCATGCCGCAGGAAGAAGATAAACGAAACGCAGTGACACAGGTCGGCACCGCACAGATGGGAGATCTGATCTGCGAACGAATTTAATATAGATATTAGAATGGGAGATTTGATTTAACATGAAAAGCGATAATGTAAAAAAAGGGATGCAGCAGGCACCTCACAGAAGTCTTTTTAATGCATTAGGCTTCACGGAAGAAGAAATGAACAAACCGATGGTCGGTATCGTAAGCTCCTACAATGAGATTGTACCGGGCCATATGAATCTTGATAAAATCGTAAATGCAGTAAAATTAGGCGTTGCAGAAGCGGGCGGAGTACCGGTTGTATTTCCGGCGATCGCAGTCTGTGACGGAATCGCGATGGGGCATATCGGAATGAAGTATTCCCTTGTAACCAGGGATCTGATCGCAGATTCCACCGAGTGTATGGCACTTGCACATCAGTTTGATGCACTTGTCATGGTGCCAAACTGTGATAAAAATGTTCCTGGACTTTTAATGGCAGCAGCACGTATCAATGTTCCGACCGTATTTGTATCCGGCGGACCGATGCTTGCCGGACACGTTCAGGGCAAAAAGAGAAGTTTATCTTCTATGTTCGAGGCAGTAGGCTCCTATGCAGCAGGAACCATGACGGAGGATGATGTGAGAGAATACGAAGAAAAAGTATGTCCGACCTGTGGCTCCTGCTCCGGTATGTACACAGCAAATTCCATGAACTGTCTGACAGAGGCACTCGGCATGGGACTTCGTGGAAACGGAACGATCCCGGCTGTCTACTCTGAGAGAATCAAACTTGCAAAACATGCAGGTATGGCAGTTATGGATATGTACCGCAAGAATATCCGTCCAAGGGATATCATGACAAAAGATGCCATTTTAAATGCATTGACGGTAGATATGGCATTAGGCTGTTCTACGAACAGTATGTTGCATCTTCCGGCGATCGCACATGAGATCGGATTCGATTTTGATATCGCATTTGCAAACCCGATCAGTGAAAAAACACCGAACCTCTGCCATCTTGCTCCGGCAGGTCCTACTTATATGGAGGACTTAAACGAGGCAGGCGGTGTCTATGCCGTTATGAAAGAACTTGCAGACATTGGTTTACTGAATACAGATTGCATGACTGTGACAGGAAAGACAGTCGGCGAAAACATTGCCAATGCGGTAAATAAGAATCCGGAAGTCATCAGACCAGTCGATAATCCATACAGTAAAACAGGTGGTCTTGCTGTATTAAAAGGAAATCTTGCACCGGACGGAAGCGTTGTAAAACGTTCCGCAGTCTGTGATGAGATGATGGTGCATGAGGGACCGGCGAGAGTATTTGACTGTGAGGAAGATGCGATTGCTGCGATCAAAGGCGGTAAGATCGTTGCCGGTGACGTGGTTGTGATCCGTTACGAGGGACCAAAAGGTGGACCTGGTATGCGTGAAATGTTAAATCCAACTTCAGCGATCGCAGGTATGGGACTTGGCTCATCCGTAGCATTGATCACAGACGGACGTTTTTCCGGCGCAAGCCGTGGAGCTTCCATCGGACATGTGTCACCGGAGGCAGCAGTCGGCGGACCGATCGCACTTGTGGAAGAGGGAGATATCATCCGTATTAACATCCCGGAGATGAAGTTGGAGATTGCAGTATCTGATGAGGAGATGGCAGCGAGAAAAGCAAAATGGCAGCCGAGAGAACCGAAAGTTACAACAGGTTATCTGAAACGCTACGCTTCATTAGTAACTTCTGGAAACAGAGGCGCAATCTTAGCACTGCCGGAAGAGCAGAAATAAAAAAATACAGATACTGCCATAGATAAATATGCTAAATTTACAGCAGAAAATGTGGAATCGTTGAAAAGACAGAATATGAATGGCAGTAAAATGGAATGGAGGAATAATATGCAGTTAACAGGTGCCCAGATCGTGATCGAATGTCTGAAAGAACAGGGCGTCGATACAGTTTTTGGTTATCCGGGCGGTGCCATTTTAAATGTATATGATGAATTATATAAACATCAGGGAGAAATCCGTCATGTATTAACTTCCCATGAGCAGGGAGCATCCCATGCAGCGGACGGATATGCGCGAAGTACCGGAAAAGTCGGTGTGTGCTTTGCAACGTCAGGTCCGGGTGCAACGAACCTTGTAACAGGAATCGCAACCGCTTATATGGATTCGGTTCCGGTCGTTGCGATCACCTGCAACGTTACCGTACCACTTCTTGGAAAAGACAGTTTTCAGGAGATCGATATTGCGGGAATCACAATGCCGATCACAAAGCATAACTTTATTGTAAAGGATGTAACAAAACTTGCTGATACGATCAGACGTGCATTTAAGATCGCACAGACGGGACGCCCGGGTCCGGTTTTAGTGGATATCCCGAAAGATATCACAGCGGCAAAGACGGAATATACTTCGGTGAAACCAAAACCGATCGCAAGGATTACAGATACAATCAGTGAGGAAGATGTTGACACTGCAGTTTCCATGATCAAAGCGGCAAAGAAACCATATATTTTTGTCGGTGGCGGTGCAGTGATCTCCGGTGCATCGGAAGAATTAAAGAAATTTGTAGAAAAAGTAAACGCTCCGGTCTGCGATACACTGATGGGAAAAGGTGCATTTAATGGAACGGATGATTTCTATACCGGAATGCTCGGCATGCACGGAACAAAGACATCCAACCTTGGTGTCAGTGAGTGTGATCTTCTGATCGCAGTTGGTGTCCGTTTCTCAGACCGTGTTCTTGGAAATGCTAAGAAATTTGCATCACAGGCAAAAATTTTACAGTTTGATGTGGATGCGGCAGAAATCAATAAAAATATTCAGGTGGATGCCAGTGTGATCGGGGATTTAAAAGAAATTCTGATCCGTGTCAATGAAAAATTAGATGCACAGAGTCATCCGGAATGGATCGGGGAGATCATGGATTTGAAAAAAAAATATCCGCTCACTTATCCGAAAGAGGGACTCAGTGGTCCATATCTGATGGAGGAGATCTACCGTGCGACAAAGGGAGATGCAGTTATCGTGACAGAAGTCGGACAGCATCAGATGTGGGCAGCACAGTATTACAAATACAAAAACCCGCGTACCTTTTTATCATCCGGCGGACTCGGAACGATGGGTTATGGACTTGGAGCTGCAATCGGCGCACAGATCGGCAATCCGGATAAACAGGTGATCAATATTGCAGGTGACGGCTGTTTCAGGATGAACATGAATGAAATCGCAACTGCAGCACGCGAAAAGCTGCCGTTGATAGAAGTAATCGTCAACAATCATGTACTTGGAATGGTTCGCCAGTGGCAGGATCTTTTCTATGAAAAACGTTATTCCGCAACTGTTCTTGACGACGGTGTGGATTTTGTAAAATTAGCAGAGGCGATGGGGGCGAAAGGATATCGCGTGACCAGCCAGGAAGAGTTCAAAGAGGCTTTTAAGGAAGCACTTGAATCAGAAGTACCGGTTTTAATTGATTGTATCATCAACTGTGATGACAAGGTGTGGCCGATGGTTGCACCGGGAGAGGCAATCAGTTCTTCATTTACCGGTGAAGACTTAGCAAAAAAACAACAATCATAAATCAGAGGAGGAAGTTTAAGATGAGCAGAGTGTATAATTTTTCTGCAGGACCGGCTGTATTACCGGAGGAAGTATTAAAAGAGGCAGCAGATGAAATGTTAGATTACAAAGGAAGCGGAATGTCCGTTATGGAGATGAGCCACCGTTCCAAAGTATATGACAATATCATCAAAGAGGCAGAGCAGGATTTAAGAGACCTGATGAATATTCCGGATAATTACAAAGTCCTGTTTTTACAGGGTGGAGCATCCCAGCAGTTTGCCATGATCCCGATGAACCTGATGAAAAATAAAAAAGCAGGTTATATCGTAACAGGTCAGTGGGCAAAGAAAGCATATCAGGAAGCATCCATTTACGGTGAGGCAATCAAACTTGCATCTTCCGAGGATAAGACATTTTCTTACATACCGGACTGCTCCGATCTTGATATTCCGGATGATCTTGATTATGTATATATTTGTGAGAACAACACAATTTATGGAACCAAATACAAAAAACTCCCGAATACAAAAGGACATACATTAGTAGCTGATGTATCTTCCTGCTTCTTATCAGAGCCTGTAGATGTTACCAAATATGGTGTGATCTATGGCGGTGTTCAGAAGAATGTCGGACCTGCCGGTGTAGTTATCGTAATTATCCGTGAGGATCTGATCACAGAGGATACCTTACCGGGAACACCTACCATGTTAAAATACAAAACACATGCAGATGCAGATTCTCTTTACAATACACCGCCATGCTACGGCATTTATATCTGCGGAAAAGTATTCAAATGGTTAAAGAAGATGGGCGGACTTTCTGTCATGAAAGAGCGTAATGAAGAAAAAGCAAAGATCCTTTACGATTTCTTAGATCAGAGCAAATTATTCAAAGGAACTGTTGTACCGGAGGACCGTTCCCTGATGAACGTTCCATTCGTAACCGGAGATGCCGATCTGGATGCAAAATTCGTAAAAGAAGCAACCGAAGCCGGATTTGTAAACTTAAAAGGACATCGTACTGTTGGCGGTATGAGAGCATCTATCTACAATGCGATGCCAAAAGAGGGCGTTGAAAAATTAGTAGAGTTCATGAAGAAGTTTGAGGAGGAGAATGCATAATGTTTAAGTATAACTGCTTAAATCCGATCGCATCAGTCGGTCTGGATCTGTTTTCAGATCAGTATGAGAAAGTAGATGAATTAAAAGATGCACAGGCTGCTTTAGTCAGAAGTGCTGCAATGCATGATTTGGAACTGCCGGATACTTTAGAGGCAGTTGCAAGAGCAGGAGCCGGAGTTAACAATATTCCACTTGATAAATGTGCAGAAAAGGGTATCGTCGTATTCAATACACCTGGTGCAAATGCCAATGGTGTAAAAGAGCTTGTATTTGCAGGTATGCTTTACGCATCCCGTGATATCGTAGGCGGTATCGAATGGTGTTTAGAGAACCAGAACGATGAAAATATCGCAAAGACAGCTGAGAAGCAGAAAAAGAACTTTGCAGGAACCGAAATTTCCGGAAAGAAATTAGGTGTCATCGGTCTTGGTGCGATCGGTGTGTTAGTTGCCAATGCAGCAATCCATATGGGAATGGAAGTATATGGATATGATCCGTATATCTCTGTTGCAGCAGCATGGAACTTATCAAGAAGTGTTAAGCACATCAGCAACGTAGAAGATATCTACCGTGAGTGTGACTACATCACGATCCATGTGCCGCTTCTGGATTCTACGAAAAAAATGATCAGTGCAGACGCAATTGCTATGATGAAACCATCTGCGATCATATTAAATTTTGCAAGAGATCTGCTTGTGGATGAAGAAGCAATGGTGGATGCACTTGCAGCAGGAAAAGTACACAAATATGTATCTGATTTCCCGAACACAACGACTGTTGGTGCAAAGGGCTGTATCGTAACACCTCACCTTGGAGCTTCCACAGCAGAGTCAGAAGATAACTGTGCGATTATGGCAGTGCGTGAGATCCGTGATTACTTAGAAAATGGTAATATTGTCCATTCTGTAAATTTCCCGGACTGCAGCATGGGGGCATGCACAACTGCAGGACGTATCGGAATCTTACACCGCAATGTCAAAGGTATGTTAAGTTTATATACAACGATCCTTGGTGATGCAGGAATCAATATTGACGGAATGGCAAACAAATCAAAAGGCGATTATGCATATGCGCTTTTGGATTTAGACACTTCTGTTCCGGAGGATGTACTTGAAAAATTAAAGAATACAGAGGGTGTCTTAAAAGTTCGCAAGATCTGCTAGAAATCTGACGGTGATTTGTGACAATAGAGTGTTTAAGAAAGGTACATTCTATTGTTTCCTAGATCGGCATAGGAAAGAACTTTAAGGAAAATGGTAACTTAATTCAGAAGAATAAGATGAGGTGCAGCAAAAATGGCAGATATCAGACCGTTTATGAGCATCAGACCAGAAAAAGGGAAGGCAGCTAAGATCGCTGCCCTCCCTTATGATGTTTATAACAGAAAAGAAGCAACTGTGGAAGTGGAGAAAAATCCGGAATCTTTTTTAAAGATTGATCGTGCGGAGACAGGCTATCCGCTTTCTGTGGATATGTATGATGAAAAGGTGTATCAGAGAGCACATGATCTGTTGTGGGGGATGGTAGAGGATGGTTCTTTTATCCGCGATCAGAAAAAATGTTACTATATTTATGAACTTACGATGAATGGACGCACACAGACAGGGATTACGGCGTGTGCATCGATCGATGATTATTTAAATGGCGTCATCAAAAAGCATGAGAACACCAGGGCAGAAAAGGAAGCAGACCGTATTCATCATGTGGATGCCTGTAATGCGCAGACCGGACCTATCTTTTTAGCATACCGCTCGAATCCGGTGATCAATGAGATCGTGGAGAAAGTCAAAGCAGGAGAGGCAGAGTATGACTTTACATCGGAGGATGGAATCAGACACCGTGTGTTTGTGATCAGTGACGATGATAAAATTGCAGCAATCTCACAGGCATTTGAAAACATGGCAGATATCTATATCGCAGATGGTCATCACCGTGCAGCCTCGGCTGTAAAGGTTGGTTTAAAACGAAGAGAAGAACATCCGGGTTACGATGGAACGGAAGAATTTAATTATTTCCTGTCTGTATTATTCCCGGATGACCAGCTTATGATTATGGATTATAACCGTGTAGTGAAAGATTTAAACGGATATTCTTTTCAGAGCTTTTACAAGGAAATAAAAAAACGTTTTGACGTGACAGAGATCACAGATCAGGAAGAAAAAAAACCACAGAAAAAAGGCAGCTTTACCATGTATATGGAAGGACACTGGTTCCTTTGTAAGTTCCGGGAGGACGATCTTGCCGCAGTGGCAGATGATCCGGTAAAAAGTTTGGATGTATCAATGTTACAAGACCTTCTGCTTCATCCGGTACTCGGCATCGGAGATCCGAAAACAGATGGAAGAATCGACTTTGTAGGAGGAATCCGCGGTATGGACGAACTTGTCAGACGATGCGGGGAGGACTGCTCCGTCGCATTTGCCATGTATCCGACTTCCATCACAGAGCTTTTTTCTGTCGCAGATGCCGGAAAACTCATGCCGCCAAAATCTACCTGGTTTGAACCAAAACTCCGCAGCGGTCTGTTCATTCATTCCTTAGAATAAGGAAATTCCTTAGAGCAGGACAAAATGAGAAATGGAATTTTGAAAACTTATAAAGAACTGAGGAAGTTGTGAATCTGTGCCAGGTTCACAACATTCATAGCCTAAAGATGATTTTTTTAAAATTCAAATTCGAATAAAAACGAAGGGAGCCATATATGCTGGCAGAAAATGTAGAAGGAATCGCTAATGCAACCGAGACCGTCGAAATGTTAAACCAGGCACAGGAAAACCTGCAGGAAGTTGCAAAAAATCCGGGAATTGTCGGCACCTGGCTGCAGGGACTGATACCGGATCTTTTGAACTTTGCGTTTCAGGTCGTAGTTGCGATTATCATTTATATTGTTGGAAGCAAGATTATCGGTCTGATCATAAAAATGTTCCGTAAGTCCATGGAACGCAGGGATGTTGATACAGGTGTCAGACAGTTTGTATTACCGTTGATCAAATATGCACTGTATCTGGTATTGATCTTTATTATTATGGGACTGTTTGGGATCGCAACTACATCTGCTGTGGCGGTACTTGGATCAGCTGGTGTGGCAGTTGGTCTGGCACTGCAGGGCAGCCTTTCAAATTTTGCGGGTGGTGTGCTGATCTTACTGTTAAAACCTTTCCGTGTCGGAGATTACATTATAGAACATTCCGGCGGGAAAGAGGGTACGGTAACAGAGATCTCCATTTTCTATACAAAACTGCTCACCATTGATAACAAAGTGGTCATGGTACCAAATGGTACACTCTCTAACAGCAGCATCACAAATGTTTCCACCATGGAAAAACGCCGTGTGGATCTGGTAGTAGGTATTGCATATGAAGCGGATATCAGAACTGCAAAAGAAGTGTTGTATTCTGTTGCAGAAGCGGAGGAGGCAAGACTGCCGGAAGAAGAGATTCTTGTATTTGTGGATGAACTTGGAGATTCGTCAGTAAATATGGGTGTGCGTATCTGGGTAAAAACAGAGGACTACTGGTCTGCAAGGTGGCGCCTGACAGAGAATATCAAGTATGCGCTTGACAGTCACAATATTTCCATTCCATATCCGCAGATGGATGTGCAGATAAAACAGTAACTGCAAAATGTGCATATTTCACAATAATTATAAAATAAGATTGACAAAATAAGTAATATATGCTAAATTCGACTCATGGTGTTGTTATAAATTTCATCGTTTGGACAGCACAGTACACACGGAATATTCCGATGTGGAAGAAACAAAAGTTTTGCATGTATTAGGAGGTCTTGAAAGAGTTATGCAGCAGGGAACTGTAAAGTGGTTTAATGCCAAAAAGGGTTACGGATTTATTTCGGACGAGCAGGGGAATGATGTATTCGTACATTTTTCCGCACTGAACATGGATGGATTTAAGGAGTTAAAAGACGGCGAGCGTGTAGAGTTCGAGGTTACTGAGGGAGAAAAGGGACCTCAGGCTGCCAATGTAAGCCGTATCGCATAATAGCGGATTATTCCATAAGTACCAAAAAAGGGAGTGTAAATATTACATTCCCTTTTTAAGTTGTGTAAAATATGATATAATAAGACTGCCGAGCGAAGCGAGTGTAGATCACGATCATGTGCTGCTTTTGCGCATGATATAATGAGCGCAAGTGAGTCAACATGCTTGCTTGATTGACGAACGGCGAATTGGATTATGTGCTGTTTTTGCACATAATATACTAGACATAAGATCATATTTTGGAGGATGATGATGAAACTGACTGATTTGGAAGCATACGAGATTTTAGAACAGTGCCCTTTGCGTGATTTGAAATCCGAAGGGTTTATTTTACGTCATAAAAAAAGCGGTGCAAGAGTTGCGGTAATTTCAAATGATGATGATAACAAGGTATTTTATATCGGGTTCCGTACGCCGGCAGAGGATTCTACAGGTGTACCACATATCATAGAACACACAGTATTGTGTGGGTCTGATAAATACCCGGTCAAAGATCCTTTTGTGGAGCTGGTCAAGGGATCTTTGAATACATTTTTAAATGCGATCACGTATCCTGAGAAAACGATCTATCCTGTGGCAAGCTGCAATGACATAGATTTTCAGAACCTGATGAGTGTTTACATGGATGCCGTATTTCATCCAAATATCTATAAACATCAGGAGATTTTCAAACAGGAAGGCTGGCATTATGAGCTTGAGAGCGAAGATGCACCGGTCACCATCAATGGTGTTGTATATAATGAGATGAAGGGAGCTTTTTCGTCTGCAGATGATGTGCTGCAGCGGGAAATTTTAAATTCCCTGTTCCCGGATACCACATACAGCAATGAGTCCGGTGGAGATCCGGAACACATCCCGGATCTGACATATGAGGATTACCTTGATTTTCACAGAAGATATTATCATCCGTGCAATTCATATATTTATCTGTATGGAAATATGGATGTGGCAGAAAAACTTCGCTGGATGGATGAGGAATATTTAAGCCATTATGAAGAGATTGAACTTGATTCTGCCGTAAAGGCACAGAAAACATTCGAAAAACCGGTGGAGATCACAAAGAAATACCCGATTTCTTCTGCAGAACCAGAGGAAGATAACACGTATCTTTCCTATAATCTGGTCGTAGGAGATATTTTAGATAAGAAACTTTATCTGGCATTTGATGTTCTGGATTATGCATTGCTTGGTGCACCGGGGGCACCGTTAAAACAGGCACTGATCGATGCGGGGATCGGAAAAGATATCGTTGGTGGTTATGACAGCAGTACCATGCAGCCGGTATTTTCCATTATTGCCAAAAATGCAAACAGCACAGATAAAGAAAAATTCCTTGAGACGATACAGAACGTTTTAAAACATCAGGTAAAAGACGGAGTGGATAGGAAAGCGCTGCTTGCAGGAATCAGTGCATCGGAGTTCCGTTATCGCGAGGCTGATTTTGGGCAGTTCCCGAAGGGACTTTTATACGGTATCCAGTGTTTAGACAGCTGGCTTTATGATGACAGGCAGCCGTTTATGCATGTGGAAGCATTAGATACCTACCGTTTTCTACGGGAGCAGGTTGAAACAGGATATTTTGAGGCACTGATCGACAAGTATCTGATTCATAATCCACATGCATCGGTCGTTGTGATCGAACCGGAACGAGGATTAAATGCAAAACGCGATGAGGCACTGGCAGAGAAACTTGCTGCATATAAGGAAAGCCTGAATAAAGATGAGATAAAACAGCTCATCGAAGATACAAAGCATTTAAAACAGTATCAGGAAGAATCATCACCAAAAGAAGATTTAGAAAAGATCCCGATGTTAAAACGCGAAGACATGAAGCGCGAAGCAGCACCACTTTATAATAAGATAAAGAAATGTGGTGACACGACGATCGTGCATCATGAGATGTTTTCAAATGGCATCGATTATCTGCGCATCCTTTTTGATATCCGTGATATGGAGATAAAGGATCTTCCATATGTTGGAATACTGAAATACATTCTTGGATATATGGACACAGAGCGGTATGGATTTTCAGAGCTGGCAAATGAGATCAACATTCATACCGGAGGGATATCCGCAAGTACCGGTGTATATCCGCATGTGAAAAAGCAGGATGACATGCAGTTTATGTTTGAACTGCGTGTGAAAACACTGGCATCAGAACTGCCTCAGGCAATGGATCTTTTACGCGAGATCTTAATGACAACAAAGATTTCCGATGAAAAGCGTCTGCGTGAGATCATAGCCCAGCTGCGTTCCAGGATCGAGGCGGCATTTGACGGTTCCGGTCACTCGGTGGCATCCATGCGTGCATTGTCTTATTTTTCAAGAGCGGCATATTATCAGGAAGCAACAGCAGGTATTTCGTTCTATGAGCTGGTTTCCGATTTAGATGAACATTTCGATGAGAAAAAGGACGAACTGATCGCAAGGCTTATGCGGCTGGTACAGATGATATTTGTGCCGGAACGTATGTTAGTCAGTGTTGTCTGTGAAGAGGCTGATTATCAGGCGGTGGAAGAACAGATTGCCTTTCTGTTAAAGAATCTGTATGTGTCAAAAGAGACTGTAAAAGAGCGGATGCTGCCAAAGGTTCATCTGGAAAAGAAAAATGAGGGATTTATGGATGCATCGCAGGTACAGTATGTGGCAAGAGCCGGCAACTATGCGCGTCACGGATTTTCATATCACGGGGCACTGCGTATTTTGAAAGTCATTATGGGATATGATTATCTCTGGATCAACGTCCGTGTCAAAGGCGGTGCCTATGGATGCATGAACAGCTATATGCGAAATGGAGATACTTATTTTGTATCTTACCGTGATCCGAACTTAAAGAAAACAGATGAGATCTATGATGGCATTCCACAGTATCTGGCTGATTTTAAGGCGGACGAGCGTGAGATGACAAAATACATTATCGGTACGATCAGCGATATGGATACGCCGATGAATCCGAGTGCGAAGGGAGCGCGTTCCATGACCGCATATTTACAGGGACTGGATTTTGCGGATATCCAGAAAGAGCGTGATCAGGTGATCGGTGCAACAGAAGATGATATCCGTGCCTTAAAGGATCTGATCGCATCCGTATTGGATGAGAAAAATATCTGTGTCATCGGAAATGAAGAAAACTTAAAGAGTCAGAGTGATATGTTTATGCAGTTGAAAAATTTATATGAATGATTTTGGAATGGAGTACAAATGAAAGAAAATTTTAAATCAGGATTTGTCACAATTATCGGCAGACCAAATGTTGGAAAATCAACGTTGATGAACCATCTGATCGGACAGAAGATCGCAATCACATCAAATAAACCGCAGACAACCAGAAACCGTATCCAGACAGTCTATACGGATATGGAGCGTGGGCAGATCGTATTTTTGGATACACCGGGAATCCACAAGGCAAAAAATAAGCTGGGCGAATATATGGTAAACACCGCGGAGCACACATTAAATGAAGTAGATGTGATCCTCTGGTTAGTGGAACCTTCAAACTTTATCGGAGCAGGCGAGCAGCATATCATCGAGCAGTTAAAGAAGACAAAAACACCGGTGATCCTTGTTATTAATAAGGTAGATACGGTGAGCCGGGATAAGATATTGGAATTTATCGATACTTACCGCAAGGTATACGATTTTGCCGAGATCGTTCCGGCATCCGCACTGCGTGCACAGAATCTTGATACCGTATTGGATATGATCTTTAAATATCTGCCGTATGGACCGCAGTTTTATGATGAAGATACGATCACAGACCAGCCGGAGCGTGCGATCGTTGCGGAGATCATCCGTGAAAAAGCACTTCATGCATTAGATGATGAGATACCGCATGGAATCGCAGTCTGCATTGACCGCATGAAACAGCGGAAAGGACAAAATATCATGGACATTGAGGCAACGATTGTCTGTGAGAGAGATTCCCATAAGGGTATTGTGATCGGAAAAGGCGGAGCCATGTTAAAAAAGATCGGTTCAAACGCGCGCTATGAGATTGAACGTCTGTTAGAGGAGCAGGTCAATTTAAAACTCTGGGTAAAGGTCAAAAAAGATTGGCGTGACAGCGATTCCATGATGAAGAACTTTGGCTATAATAAGGACGAGATCTGACTTACCATTTTTTTGCTGGTATAAGGGAAGCTGTCTGAGGAAATCCTAACATTATCAAGTGATGGATGATGGGAGGATGAGATTATGGATGAAGCCTGGAGCAATTTTATGACAACAGGAAGAGTAACCGATTATTTAAAATACAAAGAGTCGCATAAAGGCAGCTTTGATACCACAGGGAGAGGATGGGAAAACAGACCGGATGGGACAGAATATCGTAGTGACCGGGATGGTCTTAAAGGTAATGCCGATTGGCGATTATGACAGAAGAATCACACTGCTGACGAAGGAAAGGGGCAAGATCACCGCATTTGCAAAAGGTGCAAGAAGACCAAACAGTGCACTTGTTGCTGCGGCAACCCCCTTTTCCTTTGGTGAATTTGAAATGTTTGAGGGGCGAAGCTCCTATACGGTGGTGAGGGCTTCCATTCAGAACTATTTCAGGGAAGTTCAGGAAGAACTTGAAGCTACATATTATGGATGTTATTTTCTGGAATTTGCCGATTATTACTGTCAGGAAAACAATGATGAACGCGAGATGTTAAAGCTGCTTTATCAGTCACTTCGGGCATTGACAAGCAGTGCATATGATAAGAGACTGGTCCGTTTTATTTTTGAGTTAAAGGCAATGTCGGTAAACGGTGAAGCACCGAATGTATTTGCCTGTCTGAAATGTGGAAAAAAAGAAGAACTGAACTGGTTTGTAACAAAACGGGGTGGCTGTGTCTGTGATCCCTGTGAAAAAAAAGAGGCGTCCACGGAGGAAAGCGGCAGGTTTTTCCTGAATGAATCAACTCTTTATACGATGCAGTATATCATTTCAGCAAGGGTGGAAAAATTATATACTTTTTCTGTCAGTGACAGTGTGTTAAGGCAGCTGCTTGCAATTATGAAAAGTTATCGTGCAGTTTATCTGGATCACACATTTCAGTCTCTTAAAATGTTAGAGGGACTATTTACTGGTTGAAATCGGGAATCGGAAATAGTATAATGTAAAACATTGGATATGTAAGACGAATGGAGACTTGTAAAAATGAGAAAAGCATGTATGGCAGGTATTGGCGTACTGATTGGCATTTCGATGCTGGCTGGATGTGGAAAATCTCTGAATGCAGATACGGATACGGTATATGTACAGAAAAACGGAACCGTACTCACAGTAGATGTTGAGACACTGGATAAAGATTATTATGATGAGACAGAACTAAAGGATTATGTGACAGATGCTGTTTCTGCTTATACGGAAGAACATGGAAAGAATACGGTAAAACTGGAAGGACTTTCTGTGAAAGATAGTACGGCAACACTTAAGATGAAATATAAAACACCGGAAGATTATACAGGATTTAATGGCATTGAACTCTATGAGGGCAAGGTTGTTAAGGCACTGGCAGCAGGATATGATTTCAACACAGATTTTGTCAGTGTAGAAGATGGAAAGGTGACCGGAACAGCGACGAAGGAAGAAATTTATTCCGGGGATGATTTAAAAGCAGTCATCATCAAGGCAAACAGAGATGTCAAAGTAGATGGAACGATCTGTTATGTTTCCACAGAAAATGTAAAGCTGACCGGGGCAGACAGTGTTTCCATACGGGATGGTTACAGTTTAAACAGTGATAATGTTTCAGATGAAAATGCTTCTGGCGGAACAGAGAATGTTGGCGGTTCAACAGAGATATCTGACACGGATGTCAATGATGACACAGCCTATGTAAAAGATGATGGGGCATTTGAAACAGATGTCTACACATACATTATTTATAAGTAAACATACAAAAGAGGCAGTCCACTGCCATTTTATAGAAAGGTGAGGAATTATTTATGGAAAAATCAATGGACAAAATCGTAGCACTGGCAAAATCAAGAGGTTTCGTATATCCGGGATCTGAGATTTACGGTGGTCTTGCAAATACATGGGATTATGGTAATCTCGGCGTTGAGTTAAAGAACAACGTAAAAAGAGCATGGTGGCAGAAATTTATTCAGGAGAATCCATACAATGTAGGTGTGGACTGTGCCATTTTAATGAACCCGCAGACCTGGGTTGCATCCGGACATCTTGGCGGATTTTCAGATCCTCTGATGGATTGTAAAGAATGTCATGAGCGTTTCCGTGCAGACAAGATCATCGAGGATTTTGCAGAGGAGAAAAAAATCGAGTTAAAGAGCTCCGTAGACGGATGGACACAGGAAGAGATGCGTGATTTCATCGAGGAAAATCAGGTTCCATGTCCAACCTGCGGCAAACACAACTTCACAGATATCCGTCAGTTTAACCTGATGTTTAAGACATTCCAGGGTGTTACTGAGGATGCAAAGAATACCGTATACTTAAGACCTGAGACAGCACAGGGTATTTTCGTAAACTTTAAGAATGTACAGAGAACATCCCGTAAAAAGATTCCGTTTGGTATCGGACAGGTCGGAAAATCTTTCCGTAATGAGATCACACCGGGTAACTTTACATTCCGTACCAGAGAGTTTGAGCAGATGGAGCTTGAGTTCTTCTGTGAGCCGGGTACTGATTTAGAGTGGTTCCAGTACTGGAGAGGTTTCTGCCGTGACTGGCTGATCTCCCTTGGAATCAAAGAGGATGAGATGCGTCTGCGTGACCATGATCCGGCTGAGCTTGCATTCTACAGCAAGGGAACAACGGATATCGAGTTCTTATTCCCATTCGGATGGGGCGAACTCTGGGGTATTGCTGACAGAACCGATTATGACCTTGGACGTCATCAGGAGACTTCCGGTCAGGATCTTACTTACTTTGATGATGAGAAGAATGAGAGATATCTTCCATATGTTATTGAGCCTTCACTTGGAGCAGACCGTGTTGTTTTAGCATTTTTATGTGCTGCTTATGACGAGGAAAATATCGGAACAGAGGAAAAACCGGATATGAGAACGGTTCTTCATTTCCATCCGGCTTTAGCACCTGTTAAGATCGGTGTACTTCCATTATCCAAGAAGTTAAATGAAGGTGCTGAGAAAGTATTCGCGCAGCTTTCACACAAATATAACTGTGAATTTGATGACAGAGGAAATATCGGAAAGCGTTACAGAAGACTGGATGAGATCGGTACTCCGTTCTGTGTAACCTACGATTTCGAGTCTGAAAATGACGGTGCCGTAACGGTTCGTGACCGTGATACCATGGAGCAGGAGCGTATTAAGATCGAGGATCTGGATGCTTATTTCGCAGAGAAGTTCAACTGGTAAAAGAAAAGATATGATCAGGAGAAAGACCAGAGACAATGTGCTTTGGTCTTTTTCTATGGGAGAAATTAAAAAATGAGATTCCTACGGAATAAAGATGGTAATGTCAGTAAAAAAGTCTGGTTTGCTCTGGCATATACCATATGTTTTACAATCATTGCGGGGGCGGTATTCTCCGTATTTATCATAAATAAAAAAAGTTTTATATGGGTTCCGGATGGCCTGCAACAGCATTTTAATGCGCTGCTTTATTATCGTTCGTGGCTTTTATCGATCATAGATACGCTTATTACAGAACACAGGCTTTCGGTTCCGCTGTGGGACATGCATATCGGACTTGGCTCAGATGTGCTGACGACGCTTCATTATTATGTGATCGGTGATCCACTCAATCTTTTATCGGTGTTTGTGCCGGATGAAAAGTATATGGAACTTTTTTACAATGCGATGGTTCTGGTAAGGATTTATTTTGCCGGACTGGCATTTTCTGCATATTGCAGGTATCACGGACAGAAACCTTATTCTACGCTGCTTGGGGCAATGGTATATGATTTCTGCTTCTGGGTTATCATTGCGGTGCGTCATCCGTATTTTTTAAATCCGATGATTTATCTGCCGTTGATCCTGATTGGTGTGGATAAAATTTATAAAAAACAAAAGCCCTGGTTGTATATGGGTATGCTTGCGGTGGCAACAGTCAGCAGCTTTTATTTTACATACATGATCTGTGTCTTTGTTGTCATTTATGCACTGCTTCGTTACCTGATGCTGTTTGGAAAACCGGTTTTTAAGACGGTATGGTACTGGGTATGGCGTTTTGCGGCATACTCGTTTGTAACGCTGTCATCTGTTTCTATTATTCTGCTTCCGGTTGTTGCCATGACATTATCTACAGGAAGGGCAGGAGCACAGCATACGTTTTCATTGCTTTATCCGTTATCTTATTATCGGAAATTATTTTATGGATTCCTGATCGGAGGTTCCACTTACTGGAGTGAACTGGGATATACGGGAATCGTTCTTTTGGCAGTGTTGCTGCTTCTTCTTGGGCGAAGAAAAAACAGGGGACTGCGTGCCGGATTTGTACTTATGACGCTGTTACTGTTGTTCCCATTTGCGGGAAAAATGTTGAATGGTGGAAGTTATGTGGTAAACCGTTACATGTGGGCATACTCCATGCTTGTGTCTTTTATCGCGGTAAAAATGTATCCTCAGATGATGGAGATGCATTTTAAGAAAAAAATTGCACTGTTCTGGGCGGGAATCACCTATATCTGCCTGTGCTTGGAGGTGCTTGGAAAGCATCAGAAACAGTATGTATTAGTGGCATTATTATTATTTTCCATGCTGTTAGTCCTCATTGTCGGAACCGGGAAAAAGACGAAAGAAAAATTTGTTTTTAAAGCGGCATTGTTAGTGGTTGTGATGCTTGAACTGATCTATCAGGGCTGGGCAGAATATGCGCCACAGGCGGGTGGTTATGTGGAAGAATTTGCCACGCAGGGAGAGGCACTTTCCATGCTGACCACAGATGCGGCTGGAAGCCTTGTGAAAAATCATGCGAAAGATACGACATACCGCTATGAGTCCCTGCAGTCCGAGGAGTGGAAAAACACGGCGATGCAGCTTGGAATCAATGGTACTTCCTATTATTTCAGTCTTGCAAACCCGGATATTAACCAGTTTCAGCGGGAAATGTATATCAACCAGACAAGAGATTTCTGTTATTCCGGTTTTGATGCCCGTACAATGTTAGAAGTGCTGTCCGGGGTACGTTATTATGTAGTGCCATCCGGAAACAAAGGTCTACGTCCATATGGTTACAACGTCTGTATCAACCGTGGAACACTTGGCGCGGGGGGACAGTATGAAGTGAAATGCGATGCCTATGAGAATGATTCCGTACTGCCGGTTGGATTCGCAGGCAGTACAGTAATTCCACGGAGTATCTATGAAAAGCTGGATGTAACAAAAAAACAGCAGGCACTTTTACAGGGAATCATTGTGGAGGATGATAAGGTTCCGGCTGCATTAGCTCAGAAGGAAACCGGAATGGAATTTACAGATAAAGAGATTTCTTATGAGATTACGGATATGCATAACGTGGAACTGACAGACCACGGATTTACAGCGACAGAAAAGAAAGCGTCGGTCACACTTTCCTTTGAGGGGATGCCGGAGAGCGAAACATACTTTATATTAAAGGGACTTGGGTTTTCGGAGGAAGGAAAAACCTTAACACAGTCGAAGAGCCGTCTGCACATTGATGTGACCTGTGGAAAGATTACAAAGATGATTACATTCCTTACCAGAAAGAATAATTTTTACAGTGGTGTGGATGATTATCTGATCAATACCGGCTATCGTGATGAAAAAGCAGATGAAATTACACTGACATTTCATGAAAAGGGGACTTACCGGTTTGATGAGATGCAGATCGTATGTCAGCCGATGCAGCAGGTTGATAGTCTGGCAAAAAAACTGAAACAGAATGTTTTAAAAGGGGTCGTCATGGATACCAACCGGATATCCGGTACTCTTGAGACAGATCAGGAAGAATTGCTTTGTCTGACGATCCCATACAGCAGTGGATGGCAGGCGTATATTGATGGCAAGGAAGCAGATGTTTTAAAGGCAGATACGATGTATATGGCAGTTGATGTGCCGGAGGGAATACATCAGATCGAATTTTATTACTGTACACCGTATTTAAAAACGGGTGCTGTTTTGAGCGGTCTTGGAATCCTGTCGGTGATCGGGATTGCTGTTTTCAGATATAGAACGGGTGATAAGAGAAAAAAAGAACAGGGCAGGACGAAAGAAAGGATCTAAGATGTCTACGATATATCTATCGGAAAAAAATGAATACAGGGCACTTGATTTTCTGAAATTTGCAGCAGCATTTCTAGTTGTTGCCATTCACATTCCACCATTTGAAGAGGCTGCTCCGGTATTTTCACACGAATTTCAGCAGGTAATCTGCCGGATGGCAGTGCCGTTCTTTTTTGTATGTACCGGATATTTTATGGGAGAAAAAATAGCGGACAAAGGCAGGGTAAAAAAATATCTTTTCCATATTATAAAGATGTATGTATGGTGGAGTCTGTTATATCTGATCCCGATCATTGACCGGTTCTGGGAGAAAAAAAGAAGTGCTGCCGGAAATTTGTCAGAACTGGCGAGAAGATTTTTTCTGATCGGTTCTTATATACAGCTATGGTATCTTCTTGCAACGGTTGTGGCGGTACTGTTATTGTATCTTCTTGCAACGCACTTTCAATGGAGTGTAAAAAGCATTGTAGTGGCTGCCGTACTATTATATCTGGCTGGAGTCTGCCATAACACTTATCATCATGCTTTTGATGATCTTTCGCCGGCTGCAAATGAGATCAGATGGTATCTTTCTGTATTTGCTACCGCAAGAAATGGCCTGTTTTTTGGATTCCCGTTTGTGACGACGGGATATTTGTTCCGGGTAAAGGCAGACCGGATCAGAAAAAATGATTATGGATGGCATACGATAGTTTTTCTGGCACTCATGATGTTAGAAGAGTGGATCGTCACTCAGAAAATTGGCGAATCATCCCATGATATGTATCTAATGACACCTCTTGTCACGGCAAATCTTTTTCTGGCAGCCGCTTTTTGTCCGGTAAGCGATAAGCGGGGGGCAATGGCAAAGATTATGCGTGAACTCTCGACTGAGATTTTTCTTTTGCACATGCTGGTATATTTCTGGTACAAAAAGATCATGGAGAGTATGGGACTGGATGCAGGAAATCATCTGGTGCGTTATCTGGTGGTTGTTAGTGGCAGTGTTCTGATCGGATTGATCCTCATATATATAGGAAGAAAAAGGAATAAAACCGTAAAATTATAAAAAAAATATAAAACCGCAGAAATTATAAAAATTAGTGTTGACAAAAGAATATGATGGTGCTATTTTAAGTACATAGATGTTAGCACTCCACAATAACGAGTGCTAACAGATATAAAAAGTAACTGGGAACTAAGGCAGATGCCAGATTCTTACAGAGAGTTACAGAGTATGGAGATGGAGAAGAGAATGGACGAGGAATTCGAGTTAGACGAACGAAAAACGAAAATTCTTGATGCAATCATCCGCAACTATTTAGAGACAGGCGAACCGGTTGGATCACGAACGATATCCAAGTATACCGATTTGAATTTAAGCTCTGCAACGATCCGTAATGAGATGGCAGATCTGGAAGAACTTGGATACATTTTACAGCCGCATACTTCAGCCGGCAGGATTCCTTCTGACAAAGGATACCGCTTTTATGTGGATCATCTGATGGAAGAGAAAAAACGTGAGGTCGATGAGATGAAGAGTTTCGTCATCGAACACACGGAGAAGATGGATCAGGTGTTGCAGCAAGTGGCAAAGATACTGGCGAACAATACCAATTATGCAACGATGGTAACAGCACCGACGTTCCATAAGAATAAAGTAAAGTTCATCCAGTTATCCAATATGAATGAAGAACAGATCTTAGCAACGATCGTTACCGAAGGTAATCTGGTCAAGAATAAAATTATTCCGGTCAGTGAACCAATCGATAATGAGACGATGTTAAAACTGAATTTCCTGTTAAATGCGAATTTAAATGGTCTTGCATTGCAGGAGATCAATCTTGGAACCATTGCAAAGCTGAAAGAGCAGGCAGGCATTCACAGTGATATCATCAGTGATGTGCTTGATACCGTGGCAGAGACGATGGGACAGGATGAGGACATCCGCATTTATACAAGCGGAACAACCAACTTCTTTAAATATCCGGAGTTAAGTGATTCGGAGAAAGCGAGTGAGCTGATCTCCACATTTGAGGAGAAACAGCAGTTAGCGAGCCTTGTAACTGAAAACCTGTTAGATGATGATAATACAGGGATTCAGGTTTATATAGGAAATGAAAGCCCGATACAGACCATGAAGGACTGCAGTGTTGTGACAGCAACTTATGAATTGGGCGAAGGCGTTCGTGGAACGATAGGAATTGTCGGACCGAAGCGAATGGATTATGAGAAAGTAATGGATAACCTGAAAACCTTGAAAAATTCCTTAGATGGAATTTTAAACAAGGATAAGGAACAGACATAGAAAGGTGGTTCATAGATGTCAGAGATGAATGAAGAGGTATTAGACGAAGCAATGGAGAATTCCACAGAGGAAAATGCTTCTGAAACCCAGACGGATGAAAATGTGACATCCACGGAAGAGACAACTGAGACAGCAGATACGGAAGAAGCAGAAAATGCTGATACGGATTCTGAAGATTCAGATAAAAAGAAATCTTTTTTCAAAAAGAAAAAAGATAAAAAGGATGAGCAGATCGAAGAGCTTACTGACAAAGTCAAAAGACAGATGGCAGAGTTCGATAATTTTCGTAAGCGTACAGAAAAGGAAAAATCACAGATGTACGATATGGGAGCCAAAACGATCGTAGAAAAGATCCTGCCGGTAATTGATAACTTCGAGCGTGGTCTTGCAGCTGTTCCGGAAGAAAGCAAAGAAGATGCTTTTGTTGTCGGAATGGATAAGATCTACCGCCAGATGCTTACCGTATTAGAGGAAGCAGGTGTAACACCGATCGAAGCAGTCGGTGCAGAATTTGATCCGAATTTCCACAACGCAGTAATGCATGTGGAGGATGAAACCTTAGGAGAAAATGTAGTAGCAGAAGAACTCCAGAAGGGATATATGTACAGAGATACTGTAGTAAGACACAGTATGGTAAAAGTAGCAAACTAAGTATTTCATAGATATTAGATGAGGAGGAAATCATTATGAGTAAAATCATTGGTATTGACTTAGGTACAACAAACAGTTGTGTAGCTGTTATGGAAGGTGGAAAACCTACCGTTATCGCAAATCAGGAAGGTGCAAGAACAACACCATCTATCGTTGCATTCACAAAAACAGGCGAGAGATTAGTAGGTGAGCCTGCAAAACGTCAGGCTGTTACAAACGCAGAAAAGACCATATCTTCTATCAAGAGACATATGGGTACTGATTATAAAGTAGCAATTGATGATAAACAGTATTCTCCACAGCAGATTTCTGCAATGATCTTACAGAAATTAAAAGCTGATGCAGAAGGATACTTAGGAGAAAAAGTAACAGAGGCTGTTATCACAGTTCCGGCTTACTTCAACGATGCCCAGCGTCAGGCAACCAAAGATGCAGGTAAGATCGCAGGTCTTGATGTAAAACGTATCATCAACGAGCCGACAGCAGCAGCTTTAGCTTATGGTCTTGACAATGAGAAAGAGCAGAAGATCATGGTATACGACCTTGGTGGTGGTACATTTGATGTTTCTATCATTGAGATTGGCGATGGTGTTATCGAAGTATTATCTACAAACGGTGATACACATCTTGGTGGTGATGATTTTGATAACAGAATCACACAGTGGATGATCGATGAGTTCAAGAAAGCAGAAGGTGTTGATCTTTCTACTGATAAGATGGCTCTTCAGAGATTAAAAGAAGCTGCTGAGAAAGCAAAGAAAGAGCTTTCTTCTGCAACAACCACAAATATCAACCTTCCGTTCATCACAGCAACTGCTGAGGGACCGAAACACTTTGATATGAACTTAACCAGAGCAAAATTCGACGAACTGACACATGATCTCGTTGAAAAAACAGCTATTCCGGTTCAGAACGCCATGAGAGATGCAGGACTTACCAATGCTGATCTTGGTCAGGTATTATTAGTTGGTGGTTCTACACGTATCCCGGCTGTTCAGGATAAAGTAAAACAGTTGACAGGCAAAGAGCCAAGTAAGACATTGAACCCGGATGAGTGTGTTGCCATCGGTGCATCTATCCAGGGTGGTAAACTTGCAGGAGATGCAGGTGCAGGTGAGATCTTACTTCTGGATGTAACACCACTTTCACTTTCCATCGAGACAATGGGTGGTATCGCAACAAGACTGATCGAGAGAAATACAACAATTCCTACAAAGAAGAGCCAGATCTTCTCAACAGCAGCAGATAACCAGACAGCAGTAGATATCAACGTTGTACAGGGTGAGAGACAGTTTGCAAGAGATAACAAATCCCTTGGACAGTTCCGTCTGGATGGTATCCCGCCAGCACGTCGTGGTGTTCCGCAGATCGAAGTTACATTTGATATCGATGCAAACGGTATCGTAAATGTATCTGCAAAAGATTTAGGAACTGGAAAAGAACAGCATATTACGATCACAGCAGGTTCTAACATGTCTGATGATGAGATCGATAAGGCAGTAAAAGAAGCTGCAGAGTTCGAAGCACAGGATAAGAAGAGAAAAGAAGCAATCGATGCAAGAAACGATGCTGATTCCTTCGTATTCCAGACACAGCAGGCATTAGATCAGGTTGGGGCAAACCTTGATCCGGCTGATAAATCTGCAGTAGAAGCTGATATGAATGCAGTAAAATCATTCTTAGATGCACATCAGAATCCGGAAGAAATGACAGAAGCTGATGTAACAGAGCTGAAATCCCTTCAGGAAAAACTGACAGAGAGTGCACAGAAGGTATTTGCAAAGATGTATGAGCAGACACAGGCAGCACAGGGAGCAGCTGGTGCAGGTCCTGATATGAGCGGCATGGGCGGTAACGCACAGGCAGGTGCATCTTCCGCAGATGATGATGTCGTAGACGCAGACTTCAAAGAAGTTTAATCATCAGAAATAATAAAAATACAACGGGGTTTCCGGGGGTTTTCCCGGAAACCCTGTATGCAGTTTGAGAGAGGAAAACGTTATGGCAGATAAGAGAGATTATTATGAAGTCTTAGGCGTGAGTAAAACGGCAACAGATGCTGAGATCAAGAAAGCGTTCCGTGTACTTGCCAAAAAGTATCATCCGGATATGAATCCCGGAGATAAGGAAGCGGAGGCAAAGTTTAAAGAGGCGCAGGAAGCATATGCAGTGCTCAGTGATGCAGAGAAGAGAAAACAGTATGATCAGTTTGGGCATGCGGCATTTGATGGCAGTGCCGGTGGAGCAGGCGGATTTGATTTTTCCGGTATGGATATGGGAGATATCTTTGGGGATATTTTCGGAGATTTCTTCGGCGGTGGATCAAGGAGACGTGGCAATGATGGACCGATGAAAGGTCAGAATCTGCGTACCAGCGTCCGCATTACATTTGAGGAAGCTGTATTTGGCTGTGAGAAAGAGATCGAGATGGTCTTAAAGGATGAGTGCCAGAAATGCCATGGTACAGGTGCAAAACCGGGAACAACACCGGAGACCTGTACAAAATGCGGTGGTAAAGGTAAAGTGGTATTTACCCAGCAGTCTTTCTTTGGGACAGTACAGAATGTACAGACCTGTCCGGACTGTGGCGGCTCCGGAAAGATGATCAAGGATAAATGTCCTGATTGCCGTGGAACAGGATACATTTCAAGTAAAAAGAAAATTCAGGTATCGATTCCTGCCGGAATTGACAATGGACAGAGTGTCAGAATCCGTGAAAAAGGTGAACCTGGCATCAATGGCGGACCGCGTGGAGATCTGTTAGTAGAGGTAGTAGTATCTCGTCATCCGATCTTCCAGCGCCAGGATATGAATATCTATTCTACGGTACCGATTTCCTTTGCACAGGCGGCATTAGGCGGAGAGGTTCGCATTAATACGGTGGATGGTGATGTTTTATACGAAGTGAAAGCAGGTACTCAGACAGATACGAGAATACGTCTGAAAGGAAAAGGTGTGCCTTCTCTTCGTAATAAAGCTGTGCGTGGTGATCATTACGTAACTTTGGTGGTACAGGTTCCGACATCTTTAAATGCAGAAGCAAAAGAGGCACTGCGTAAATTTGATGAGGCGACAGGTAATACTTTAAACAAGTCGGCAGAGAGCGCAGGAACAGCAGAAAAGCCGAAAAAGAAAAAGGGATTCATGGATAAGATCAAAGAATCCTTAGATGATATCTAAAAATAGGGCAGATAACAGAAAAATGAAAGAAAACGAAATTTTTGAAAAAGCACCGGTATCTAAGGCTTATTTTACAATGGCACTTCCGGTAGTGCTCAGCATGGTGGTATCGCTGATCTATAATATGGTGGATACTTATTTTATTGCAGGGACAGGAAATACTGATCTTGTGGCGGGTGTATCACTTGGAGCACCGGTTTTTACGCTGATGATCGCACTGGGAGATATCTTTGGACTTGGAGGAAGCTCTGTTATTTCAAGAATGTTTGGGAAAAAACAGGATGACGACGGAAGAAGGATGAGCGTATTCTGTTTTTATGCTGCAATTTTATGTGGTATTCTGGTGATTATCATAATGCTGGCTTTTCGCATGCCAATTCTCCATATGCTTGGAGCAGATGAAGATACATTGTGTTATGCGTCTGCATATTATACGGGTATTGTGATTGGAGCACCGTTTATTATTTTATCCTTTACACCATCAAACCTGCTCCGTACGGAAGGCTTTGCGAAGGCGTCTATGGTAGGAACGATATTGGGTGCAGTTGTGAATATGGTGTTAGACCCGGTATTTATTTCTCTGCTTGGATTTGGGGCAGCAGGAGCTGCAATCGCAACGGTCATCGGATATATATGTGCAGATCTTTATTTTCTGTGGTTTTTACTGAAACGAAGCCAGAAATTGTCTGTAAACCCTGTGGGATTTCATATTTCGGCTGATGAACTGAAGCCGATTTTTGCCATCGGAATCCCTGCATCGATCACAAATCTGATGCAGAGTTTTGGAATGGCACTGACAAACCGTTTTTTACTGCCTTACGGCAATGAAAAAGTGGCTGCAATGGGAATCGTTATGAAAGTAAATATGATCGCTGTGCTGGTATTAGTTGGATTTGCATTTGGTGCGCAGCCGCTCATTGGGTACAATTATGGAGCAGATAATAAGAAACGGTTAAAAGAAATTCTGGCATTCTGTTATAAATTTGAGTGCAGTCTTGCCGTGATCCTTGCCGCAGCCCTGTCACTTGCAGCAAAACCGCTGATACGGGTATTTATGGATGATGCACAGATTGTAAATTCCGGCGTGGAAATGCTTAAATACCAGCAGATGGGAATGTTATTTGTAGCGATCGTTCTTGTGACGACCTGTACATTCCAGTCTGCCGGAAAGGCATGGGGAGCGTTCTGGCTGTCGGTCAGCAGACAGGGACTTATCTTTGCTGTTGTGATATTGACTGCATCCCATCTGGCAGGCTATACCGGAGTATTGGCAGCGCAGGCAGTTTCAGATTTTCTGACGGCGGTGCTTGCAATTCTTTTTTACCGGCATTATTTTGGTTCACAGCACAATTAATTTCTAAATAACAATATTCAAATGTTAATACGAAAATTTTCTTGACATTCAGATATTTCTGCGTATAATAAAAATGCAAACAAGTTGCAAATGCAAAACGATTGCAAAATAATTGCAGGAATGGAGTGCCATATGTTAGATATTATTTTAGATACTTTATTAGACAGTGTAAAATTACTGCCTTTTTTGTTTGTAACATATCTTCTGATGGAGACATTAGAGCATAAAACCGGAGGAAAGGCAAAAAACCGGATCAGAAATGCCGGAAAAAGCGGACCAGTATGGGGCGCGTTGCTTGGAGTGATACCGCAGTGTGGTTTTTCTGCCGCAGCATCAAGTCTTTATGCAGGGCGTGTGATCACAGTCGGAACACTGCTTGCGATTTTTCTGTCGACCTCCGATGAGATGCTCCCGATCATGATTTCAGAGGCAGTAGCGCCGGCAGTGATCGTTAAGATCCTTGCTGCCAAAGTAGTGATCGCTATGATTTCCGGTCTTGTGGTGGAGTTTTTATATGTAGGTGTGATGAAAAAGCATGAAAAAGAAATGGACATCCATGTGGTCTGTGAGGAAGAACACTGCAGCTGTGAGGATGGAATTTTACTTTCCGCACTGAAGCACACATTAAAGATTTTTTTGTATATTTTGATCATTTCTTTCCTTTTGAATGTTGTGATAGGAATTATCGGGGAAGATACACTGGCAGGATTTTTTACAGTGATGCCGCTCGCGGGTGAAGCTGTCGCAGCGTTAGTCGGACTGATCCCGAACTGTGCATCTTCGGTTGTGATCACAGAACTTTATTTAAGCGGCATTATCGGAGCGGGTGCTATGATGTCTGGACTGTTAGTCAATGCCGGTGTCGGACTTCTGGTATTATTCCGTTTAAACCGTGACTGGAAGCAGAACCTTGGAATCGTCGCAGCGTTGTATGCACTTGGTGTATTCTGGGGCATTGTCATAAGAGCATGCGGGATTGGGTTTTAATGATAAGTCAGTGAGCAATCAAAGTATGTTATGCGTTTGCACCGTAACATTATAAAATTGAGAAAACAGGAAGGTACGAGGAAGAATGCCGGGAAGTGGTTATGCGACGATCAGCCGTAAAAAAATATTGGAATTTTTAAAGAAAAATAGTGACCGGACAGTGGCGGTAGCAGATATCGACCATTATCTGAGGACGCAGGACTGCGAGGTAAACATCACCACCATTTACCGCTATTTAGATAAACTGGCAAAGGACGGCACGGTGATCAAATATGTTGCTGAAAAAGGGAATCAGGCAGTATACCAGTACGTAGAATTGGGGCATCACTGTGAGGAACATCTGCATTTACAGTGTGTAAAATGCGGAAAGATCATTCATCTGGAGTGTGAATTTATGGACGAAATCTCGGAACATATTTTAAAAGATCACGGATTTAAGCTGCAGTGTAAGAATTCAATTTTGTATGGAATGTGCAGTGCGTGCCAGGAAAAAGAAGAATGAAATATCAGGAATGATTTTTGGAATCTGTCGTAAAAATAAAGATATGTTATAACGAAAAATATGATATTCCTCCTGCTGTATTCATATAATGAAAAAGAATGGCGGGGGAGGATGATCATCATGCATATGACGTCGATCGGAAAGAAAACCTGGTGTCAGAGAGTAAGAGCAGCCATTATTTTAGAGGGAGCCATCCTTCTTGTGGCTGCTTTTATTTTATGGGAAAATACAGCCGGAGCAGGAGAAAATGCGGTCGCTGCAACATCGGATGGGACGATCCGCTGGGTAGATTTTAATGTATCCTACGAGGCATTGTGCAAGGCATATGAATATGATGTGGGAACATATGGAAAAGAGATACATATTGACTGGATCGACCTGCTTTCCTATGTGGCGGCTAAAAATGGCGGGGAGTTTGGTACATCCGCAGTGTCGGAACTGAATCAGGCAGCAGAAAAGGTGAAGAAAAAAGAACTGACATTTGATGAGGCGGCAGGGCAGCTTAAGTATTTTTCCTATTATAAAGAGGCGTATTCGGCGGTATTAGGCGGACTAATCGGTGAGTATGAGATACAGGAGAGCGAAGGCGGCCCTTATGTAAAAAAATATGGACTAAAGGCATTTTCACCGATCGCGAAAGGATTTCCATACAGTGATTATGACGATTTTGGTGTATCGAGAAGCTATGGATATAAAAGACAGCATTTAGGGCATGACATGATGGGGCAGATCGGAACGCCGGTGATCTGTATTGAGTCGGGATATGTGGAGGCACTCGGCTGGAACCAGTACGGAGGCTGGAGGGTGGGAATCCGCAGCCTGGATAAAAAACGTTACTATTACTATGCACATCTGCGGCAGGATTATCCCTATCAGGCAAAGCTGAAAGAAGGAGATTTTGTGACAGCGGGGGATGTGATCGGTTATATGGGGCACACCGGCTACAGTACAAAGGAAAATGTTAACAATATCGATACCGTGCATCTTCATTATGGATTAGAACTGATCTTTGATGAGGAGTGGAGAGAGAATGGTCATGAGATATGGGTGGACTGTTATAATCTGACGCGTTTTTTGTATAAAAACCGTTCCGAGGTACATAAAGTGGAAGGCACAAAGGAATGGAAACGGACTTTTGATATGAAAGAAATTACACAGGGTGAAAATGTGCAAAGTGAAAGAAAAAATAATAAAAATAGGTAATTTTTTGATGAAAATGACATATTGTATTGACTTTTTTCATAATTGGGTGGAAAATTTAGAGTAAGCTTAAAGAAAGCAGGCATTACGGGATTGCGGAGTATTGCCGGACGGAACATAAAATTATAAAAATAAAGAGATGCTGCACAAAATGGGGGATACAAATGAAAAAAAATAAAATAAAAAAAAGCTGCATGATAGCAGCGATTCTTTTTGTGCTGCTGTGTTCAGGCATAAGTTCTCCGGTTCATGCAAAAGAAAAAGAGCGGGGACGTGTGTTGTTTATCAGTTCTTATTCCTATGCATGGGAGACGATTCCGCAACAGGTTGAGGGAATCAGGCGGGCACTTGGGGATGAAGTGACGATTGACTATAAGTTTATGGATACAAAAAACGTTGATACAGCGGAAAATGTACATCTGTTTTACAAAAGCCTGAGTTATTATCTGAGTCAGGTTCCGGCTTATGATGTGGTTATAGTGGGAGATGATGCCGCGTTTAATTTTGCACTTGCGTACCGGAAAAAATTATTTGGAGATACGCCGATTGTTTTTGAGGGTGTCAATAATTCAGAAAAAGCATTGGAGCTGAATCAGGAACCGGATGTTACAGGTGTGATAGAAAACCAGACCTATGAAGATACCATAAAACTTGCAAAAAAAATATGTCCCCAGGCTACGCGTATCGTGGCAATTGTTGATAATACAGTAACAGGACTCAGTGCAAGAAAAGAATTTTATTCCTGTCAGGATTCTTTTCCTGATCTGGAATTTCATGATATTAATGCATCAGAACTTTCACAAAAAGATCTGATCGGGCGTGTAGAGTCTTTGGATCAAAGCTCGATTCTGTTATATATTTTGTGCAGTAATGATAAGGATGGAAATGTATATGCATCAGCAGAATCTGTGCAGATGTTAAGCAGCCGTGCCCGTATTCCGGTGTTTTCCGGAATTGCAATCGGTATGGGACAGGGATTGCTTGGCGGAAAGATCGTCTCACATGAAAAGATGGGGGAGATTGCCGGGCAGATGGCATCAAAAATTCTGGATGGCGGAGTCTGTGAAAGTATGGCTGTGGTGCAGGACTCACCGATGATATACTGTTTTGATGAAAATGTTATGAAGCGCTTTGATATATCACGCAGTATGCTGCCGGATAATGCAAAAATTATCAATCATAAAGAGACATTTATGGAACAATATGGAAAAGTAATCCGTGTTACATCTGTGATTGGTGTGATACTGCTTTTATTCATTATCTGGCTTGTGCGGGATAATATGCATAAAAGAAAGGTAAATGAAACAATCAGTTCACTCAATAAAAAGCTGAATTTTATGGCGCGTTATGATGCACTGACATCGCTTTTAAACCGTCGTGTGTTCATGGAAGATTTACAGTACCGGATTAGGGAGAAAGAACCGTTTGGGCTGATCATGTTCGATATGGATAATTTTAAGCGGATCAATGATGTCTATGGACACAACGAAGGAGATGCGGTGCTTAAGGAAATGGCTGTGCGTGCCGGAGCACTGGTGGATGACATATTCGAGGTTTACAGGCTGGCGGGGGATGAATTTGTTGCAATTGTGCAGAGCGGCCATGCAGAAGTGATAGATTCCTATGCAATGAAGATTTTAGATACATTTAAAATACCATATCAGATTGCCGGTGGTGAGCAGTATCTGGCATCCAGTATCGGGATTGCAATTTATCCGAAAGATGGAAAGAACAGTACAGAAGTGATCGCGGCGGCAGATCATGCTATGTATAAGGTAAAGAAAAACGGAAAGAACAGCAGGGCATTTTATGATGCCGGAATGAAAAAAGATGATCCGTAACTGTGACAGTGCGGATCATCTTTTTTGTTATTCATGATAGTAGAATGACTATTTTTTCATATTAGCACGTTTACGAAGTGTCGGGTCTAAGATACGTTTACGGATACGAAGACTCTCCGGTGTTACTTCGAGAAGCTCATCGACATCAATAAAATCAAGTGCCTGCTCTAAACTTAAAACTTTTGGAGGAACCAATGTCAGAGCCTCGTCAGCGGAAGAAGAACGTGTGTTTGTAAGATGTTTCTTTTTACAAACGTTAAGTTCGATATCCTCGGCTCTTGCACAGGAACCGATTACCATTCCGGCATAAACTTTTTCACCCGGTCCGATAAATAAGGTACCACGATCCTGGG
Organism: Roseburia sp. AM23-20; assembly: GCF_003470905.1. NCBI lineage: Bacteria > Bacillati > Bacillota > Clostridia > Lachnospirales > Lachnospiraceae > Roseburia > Roseburia sp. AM23-20. The sequence goes on along the minus strand of NZ_QRHS01000003.1, from coordinate 42,760 downwards.
CGGAGAAAAGACCATAGGTTACAGATTCACCGGACTCAAATGCGATCAGGGAACCAAGTTTACGGTAAGCGATCTCTCCACGGTATGGAGCATAGCCATTGAAAATAGTATTGATGATACCATTTCCCTTTGTATCAGTCATGAAATCTCCACGGTAACCGATGAGACCGCGGGATGGAATGTTAAACTCAAGACGGGTATAACCACCGGTGATCGGTTTCATGTTGACAAGCTCACCTTTACGCTGGCTTAACTTATCGATAACTGTACCGGTAAATTCATCCGGAACATCGACATAAGCGATCTCCATAGGCTCTGTCTTTTTACCATTTTCGTCTGTGTGATATAAAACCTCAGCCTTGCTGACTGCAAATTCATATCCTTCACGGCGCATGTTCTCAACTAATACGGATAAGTGAAGCTCACCACGGCCGGATACTTTGTAGCAGTCCGGGCTCTCTGTTTCCTCTACCCGCAGAGAAACATCGGTATTTAACTCTTTGAACAGACGGTCTCTTAAATGACGGGAAGTGATGAATTTTCCTTCCTGTCCGGCGAGCGGACTGTCATTTACCATAAAGTTCATGGAAAGTGTCGGCTCGGAAATTTTCTGGAACGGGATCGCAACCGGATTTTCCGGAGCACAGATCGTATCTCCGATATGGATATCAGCGATACCGGAAATCGCAACGATCGATCCGATCTTTGCCTCTGCAACATCTACTTTATTTAAACCGTCAAATTCATATAATTTGCTGATGCGGACTTTTTTCTGTTTGTCCGGTTCATGATGGTTTACTACAACAGCTTCCTGATTTACCTTTAAGCAGCCGTTGTCGACTTTACCGATACCGATACGTCCAACGTACTCATTGTAATCGATCGTACTGATGAGTACCTGTGTGTTTGCATCCGGGTCACCCTCTGGAGCAGGAATATAATCAATGATCGTCTCAAACAGAGGTGTCATATCTTTTTTGTTATTTACAAGATCACCGATCTCGCGTACTGCGTAACCGTCTCTTGCGGATGCAAAAAGGAATGGACAGTCTAACTGTTCGTCGGAAGCATCTAAGTCCATGAATAATTCAAGCACTTCATCGACAACTTCGTTCGGGCGGGCTTCCGGACGGTCTACTTTATTTAAACATACGATAACCGGAAGAGAAAGCTCTAACGCTTTCATCAGTACGAATTTCGTCTGAGGCATAACACCCTCGAATGCGTCAACGACAAGAATAACACCGTTTACCATTTTAAGGACACGCTCAACCTCACCACCGAAGTCTGCATGACCAGGAGTATCAATGACATTGATCTTTACGCCTTTATAGGTAATGGCAGTGTTTTTTGAAAGGATCGTGATACCACGTTCTCTCTCGATATCATTAGAGTCCATGACACGTTCCTGGACTTCCTGATTCGCGCGGAATACGCCGCTCTGCTTTAACAGCTCATCGACCAGTGTTGTTTTACCGTGGTCAACGTGTGCGATAATGGCAATATTACGGACATCTTCACGTTTCATTTTCATATACAAAATCTCTCTTTCCTGTGTGAAATGAATTAACTGTAACATAAGGTTAAAAAACCAACCTATACATTTTATCATATTTATGGGATTCTGCAAGATTTTTTTCAACAAAAACCTGACAAAAGTTGTCATTACATTCGTTTTCTTATCGACATGTTCCATGAAAATTTGAATGTGATACATGGTAAAAATAATATGTCAGGCAGGTCATACGAGAAAGAAACGGTAAAAAAAGTACAAAAAATACAGGTGTATGGCCGTAAGGAAGGGAGAAAATTCATGGCAGATAAAATGTTTGAAAACAACCAGGTGTCAATCGTGGGGGAGATCGTATCAGATTTCCGGTTCAGTCACGAAGTGTACGGAGAGGGATTTTATATGGTCGATGTGGCAGTCAACCGTCTCAGCAATTATATGGATTATATACCACTTATGGTTTCAGAGCGGCTGATCGATGTCAATGAAGATATGGTCGGACAGAATATTTATGTGACAGGGCAGTTCCGTTCATTTAACAGGCACGAGGAAAAGAAAAACAGGCTGGTGCTTTCTGTGTTCGTGAGAGAACTGGAATTTTTAGATGAGATCGATGATGACGTGAAAAGCAACCAGATCTTTCTGGATGGTTATGTATGTAAGGAACCGATTTACCGGAAAACGCCGCTTGGAAGAGAGATCGCAGATCTTTTGATCGCAGTCAACCGCTCCTACGGAAAATCAGATTATATCCCATGTATCTGCTGGGGCAGAAATGCGAGATTTGCATCCGGATTTGATGTAGGCGGACATGTGCAGATCTGGGGCAGGATACAGAGCAGGGAATATGTTAAAAAACTGTCGGAGACGCAGACGGAAAAGAGAGTCGCCTATGAGGTGTCCGTCAGCAAAATTGATTTTTTAGAGGAATTGGATTGACAGTAGAAATAGATGGTGCTATGATTGCTAAAAGATACATATTGCTTGATAGAGGTTGCGTGCTTTAAGAGTAGTTTTTACGGATGTGGCAGAGACAGTGGATGGAAAATGAAAGGAAAGGACGCCGAAGGAGTATATTTGCTGCAGATATGTTCCTGGGCATAAGGTAAAGAGCCTTATGACTGTCATCTTAAGCTGTAAAGCAGAAAGATGGGGCGCTATCGGATTCGACATATACTGAGTAATACATATGATTAGAATTTACGAACCGGCTCATCAGAGTCGGTTTTTTTAATTCAAAGGGAAATTATGTCCTATGAATAAATAAAATACCGTGTGCACAAAGCAGTGTATCCTAACGTATCATAATACAGGAAGCAGGAGGATTGTTAGTATGTCTATTTTTAAAGGAGCCGGTGTGGCGATCGTAACACCAATGAAAAACAATGAGGAAGTAAATTATGACAGATTAGAGCAGATGATCGAGTATCAGATCGATCAGGGAACGGACTGTATCATCATCGCAGGTACAACAGGTGAGAGTTCTACGCTGACAACAGAAGAGCATGCAGAGGTGATCAAAGCTGCTGTTAAATTTGTAAAACACCGTATCCCAGTCGTTGCAGGAACCGGTTCAAACTGTACAAGAGAGGCAATCCACCTTTCGGAAGAAGCGGAAAAAGCCGGCGTGGACGGACTGCTCTGTGTAACTCCATATTATAATAAGGCAACACAGGGCGGTCTGATCCGCTACTACACAGAGATTGCAAATTCTGTAAAACTTCCTATTATTATGTACAATGTGCCAAGCCGTACCGGATGCAATATTCTTCCAGAGACAGCCGCAACATTGTATCGTGATGTGGAGAACATCGTTGCGATCAAAGAAGCAACCGGAAACGTTGCACAGGCAGCAAAAGCAATGTATTTAACGGACGGAAAACTTGATTTGTATTCCGGTGAGGATGGAATCGTGGTACCGCTTATGTCCATTGGAGCGATCGGAGTGATCTCCGTATGGTCAAATGTTGCACCGAAAGATGTACATGATATGTGTATGGCATTCTTTGATGGCGATACGAAAAAAGCAATGGAGATCCAGGTAAAGGCACAGCCGCTCATTGAGGCACTGTTTTCAGAGGTTAACCCGATACCGGTCAAGAAAGCACTGAATCTGATGGGTATGGAAGCAGGACCGCTTCGTTCCCCGCTCACAGAGATGACAGATGCAAATGCAGCAAAACTTGCGGAAGTAATGAAGAATTATGGGATTAAGCTGGCGTAAGTGATAAAAACATCAGACAGCCAGATTGATAAAAACACCGGAAATGTTGGGGGCAGCGTTTCCGGTGTTGCTTTAAACATAGAAAAGAGAGGAAAAAACAATATGATAAGAGCAATTATGAGTGGATGTAACGGAAAAATGGGACAGGTGATCACCGGAATCTGTAAGGAAGATGCAGATATTGAAATCGTGGCAGGAATCGACCTTTACGATGGCATTAAGAACGATTATCCGGTATTCCCGAATATTTCTGTGTGCGATGTGGCAGCGGATGTGATCATTGATTTTTCCAACGCAAAGGCAGTGGATGATCTTTTAGTATACAGTGTGGACAAGCAGATCCCGGTAGTACTCTGTACAACAGGACTGTCTGAGGAGCAGTTAAAAAAGGTGGACGAGGCATCGAAAAAAGTTGCCGTATTAAAATCTGCCAACATGTCCCTTGGAATCAACATGTTAATGGAATTATTAAAACAGGCAGCAACCATTTTAGCACCGGCAGGTTTTGATATGGAGATTGTTGAAAAACACCATAATCAGAAATTAGATGCACCGAGCGGTACGGCACTTGCACTTGCTGATTCCATGAATGAAGCACTTGACAATGCATATACTTATACTTATGACCGCAGCAAAGAGCGTAAAAAGAGAGAAAAAACAGAGATCGGTATTTCAGCAGTGCGTGGTGGCAGCATCGTAGGAGAGCATGAAGTGATCTTTGCAGGACTTGATGAGGTGATCGAGTTTAAGCATACTGCATATTCCAGAAGTGTATTTGCAAAAGGAGCTGTTCAGGCAGCAAAATTCTTATCCGGTAAACCGGCTGGTTTCTATGATATGGGGGATGTGATCAAGGCTACGATTGCGTAATGTATTGACAATAAATTAACGTTGGTTGCCCCGGTTCATTTCCTGTGCTAAGATAAAAAGCAGCAAATGAACATGCAGAAAGAAATGAGGAATACTATGGGGCAGACCGACCTGCGTTATTTAAAAAGTTTATCAAACCAGTATCCAACCATTGCCACAGCGGCAACGGAGATCATTAATTTACAGGCAATTCTTAGCCTGCCAAAGGCAACGGAGCATTTTATCACAGATGTGCACGGGGAGTATGACCAGTTTTTACATGTGTTAAAAAACGGTTCCGGTGCTATTAAGCGGAAAATAGAAGATGAATTTGGCAATGCGATCAGTGCGGCGGAGAAAAAAGCAATCGCCACACTGATTTATTATCCGGAACAGAAATTAGAACAGGTTTTAAAGACGGAAGATAATTTAGAGGACTGGTACAAGGTGACTTTGTACCGTCTGATCCGCATCTGCAAAAATGCATCTTCCAAATATACAAGATCAAAGGTGCGCAAAGCACTGCCGAGAGACTTTGCCTATGTGATCGAGGAACTTCTGACCGGCAGACAGGAAGTATCTGATCAGGAAGCATACTATAATGAAATCATCCGGTCGGTCATCCGTACAGGAAGGGCTGCGGAACTTGTGACTGCGTTCTGTAATCTGATCCGCCGTCTTGTCGTGGATCATCTGCATGTAGTCGGGGATATTTTTGACAGGGGACCATATCCGAATCTGATCATGGATACGCTGATGGAGCATCATTCTGTGGATATCCAGTGGGGTAATCACGACGTATACTGGATGGGAGCAGCGTCTGGAAGTGCTGCATGCATCTGCAATGTGATCCGCATTTCCGCAAAATACGGCAACCTCGATCTGTTAGAGGATGGTTATGGAATTAATCTTGTACCGCTGGCAAGATTTGCGATGAAATGGTATGACAAGGATTCCTGTGATTGTTTTAAACTGGATTACAGGGAAGATGAGTATGATGTACATGACGCATTTTTAGATGAAAAAATGCACAAGGCGATCACAATCATGCAGTTTAAGCTGGAAGGACAGCTAATCAAAGAACACCCGGAATTTGAGATGGAAAAAAGGCTTCTGCTTGACAAGATTGATATAAAAAAGGGAACGGTGTGTGTGGAAGGAAAAGAATATCCGCTCAAGGATGTCAACTTTCCGACAATCGACTGGAAAGATCCATATCGCCTTTCGGAGGATGAAGCAGATGTGATAGAGCGTCTGGTGGCGGCATTTACAAATTGTGAAAAACTGCAGCGTCATGTACGTTTTTTGTATACGCAGGGAAGCCTCTACAAAGTATACAATGGCAATCTTCTCTATCATGGCTGTGTGCCGTTAAATGAGGATGGCACGTTCACGAAAGTCAATGTTTTCGGAAAAGAATATACCGGAAAAGAGCTTTATGATGTGCTAGAAGGCTATGCGAGAAAAGGTTATTATGCGATCGACCCGAAGGAAAAGAAAAAGGGACAGGATATTTTATGGTTTATCTGGGAAAACCAGAATTCCCCGGTGTTTGGCAAGGCAAAGATGACAACGTTTGAACGTTATTTTATCGCGGATAAAACGACACATCAGGAACCGAAAAATCCATACTACAGGCTGCTTGAAAAAGAGGAAGTGGTCAACCGTATATTAGAGGAATTCGGACTTGAAGGTGCGGAGGCACACATTATCAACGGTCATATTCCGGTGGAGGCAAAAAAAGGAGAGTCACCGGTTAAATGTAATGGAAAACTTCTGATCATTGACGGCGGTTTTTCTAAAGCATACCAGCCAAAGACCGGAATTGCAGGCTATACGTTGATCTATAATTCTTATGGTCTGGTGCTTGCGGCGCATGAGCCGTTTGAGTCGGTGGAAAAAGCGGTGCAGGATGGAAGCGATATTGTCTCCCATACCGTACTCGTGCAGCAGGTTGTACGGAGAAAAACAGTTGCGGATACGGATATCGGAAAAGGCCTAAAAGAGTCGATCCATGATCTTGAAGAACTGCTCGCAGCATACAGGGCAGGTATGATCGTGGAGAAGAACCGGGCAGAATAAAAGAGCATGCGCGCATACAGACAGGAGCATCATTGTGTGTAAACTTAAGATGCGCGAAGCGCAGTGCAGAAATGAGGATTGATATGTTAATAGGAAATCATTTATCCGCATCGAAAGGTTATGCGGCAATGGGAAAGGCAGCGTTAGCGTTAGATGCCAATACATTTGCTTTTTTTACCAGAAATCCACGTGGTGGAAAGGCAAAAGAAATTGATGAAAAAGACGTGGAAAAGTTTTTAAATTTTGCTAAGGAGCATGAATTTAGCAAGATCGTTGCACATGCGCCGTATACGATGAATCTCTGTGCAGCGAAAGAGGATGTCCGTTCTTTTTCAAAGGAAATGTTATTCGATGATTTAAGACGCATGGAGTATACGCCGGGCAATTATTATAATTTTCATCCGGGTTCCCATGTGGGACAGGGGGCAGATACCGGAATTGAACTGATCGCAGAAGCGTTAAATGAGGCATTAAAACCGGATCAGACAACGACAGTTCTGCTTGAGACGATGGCAGGAAAAGGAACTGAGGTTGGCAGAAATTTTGAGGAATTAAGAGAGATCTTAGACCGTGTGGAATTAAAAGAAAAAATGGGAGTCTGCCTTGATACCTGCCATGTATGGGATAGCGGCTACGACATCGTGAATGATTTAGAGGGTGTATTAAAGGAGTTTGACCGGGTGATCGGGCTTGACCGTTTAAAGGCGGTTCATTTTAACGACAGCATGAATGACTGTGGTTCCCACAAGGACCGCCATGCGAGGATCGGAGAGGGAAAGATCGGCGCAGAGGCAATGCGTCATGTGGCAGTGCACCCGCTTTTAGAGGGAAGACCGTTTATTTTAGAGACACCGAATGATGATGAGGGATATAAAAGAGAGATACATTTAGTCCGGGAGTGGACCAAATAAATATATGTATATACAAAAGAATGTGATTGTATATTGAAAGAAATCGTTATTTTATTACTACGGTATCGTACTGATCGTTCTGTTTGTATTTAACCTTTTTGTGACACCACTTCTGATCAAGAGGCAGGTAACAGAAGTTGACTATGGAACATTCATGAAAATGATCGACGATAAGAATATCGGAGATGTCCAGGTGGAGGATTCACAGATCGTTTTTACGGATAAAGATCATAAGACAATCTATAAGACCGGTACTATGGAAGATCCGGGACTGACGGAGCGGCTTTATAATTCCGGAGCGACATTTGCAAAGGATATTGAGCAGACAATGTCACCGCTTATGAGTGCTTTCAAGAGGAGAATTGCCATATTTTTATGTATGGTAATGACACTGACAACAGTCTTTTGCATGATGCCACAGCAGGAGGTGCAGGCTGCAAAGATTAACAAAAAGAGCAGCGGTACTTTCTATATGGGAATATCCACGGTGACACTGAATGGAGTTCAGTATATTACAAATCCGATCTGTGCACATGGATCTGCAATCATGAGTGCAGTATCGGAATATAGCTATTCTGTTGCAAATCCGCTGTCAACACGCAGCAGCAAGATGTTCAAAATTAATTCAGTTACCGGAAAAGGAACAACAGCAACGATCACATTAAAATCAAAAGTGACCGCAGATCAGTTGTTTGGTCTTGCCTGCACTACAAGAAAAGATTATAAGTCCACCATCAAAAAGGGGAATACCTGCCAGTTTAAGATCAAACTGAAAGGAAATGGAAAGACTATAAGTGCAACCGCAACTGCCAAAGTTGGAAGCAATAAGATTACAATCAAAACAAAGAAACTGACAAAGGGTAAAACATATGTGTTACAGGACTGCTACTATGGTGGATGGCTCGATTCCAAAAAGGGTGGCAATAAAAAGATTTCATTTAAAGCAAAATAAAATATGAAGAAAAGCAGATATTTATTGCATTTGCCAGATGCGTGTGTTATACTTCAAATCACATGAATGCGAAAATTGTTTTCATGCAAATATTCGTTACAATAGAGAAGAAACAGATCTATTGTTTGCCCACCAAGAGATTGGTTAAGCCCATACGGACAGGCGGGGCAACTGCCGATTGCGGTGTAAGCCGCGTTATTGATTGAGTTAGAAGCTCAAATTTTATAAGTTGATTACGGGGATATCCCGGAATCCAATATCACTTGTGAAACGGTCAATAAGAGTAGTATACGCAAATATTTGCTGGCGATGGTGCCAACGCAGTTGCTGTTCACACATACTGTGAGAGCAGCAACTATTACAGCCCATTTTAAATGCATCTTCGATGCATGGGGCTGTAATTTGGCATTATCTAGTTTCTGGCGCACAGCTTGACAGCAAGTGTCAAGCTTACGACTGAACAGTAACCCAACGCGGACTCTGGAGAAAATAGTTTTTGCAGAATGTAGACAGATTACATAAAGTATGACTATGATGATAACGACGATAGAAGAACAGGTGATGGATGCCTGTTCTTTTTTGTACTTTTGGATATTAATGAATTTATCAGAAAGGCGCAAGCATATAAAGGCAGACATACCGTATTTTTATGGAAGATGAGGGGGTTTTTAGAAGTCATGGACAAAGAGCAGCAGATGCATGCGCCGGTTTATGAAGCATTAGAAAAGTTAAAAAAACGAAGAGTGGTACCGTTTGATGTGCCGGGACATAAGAGAGGAAGGGGAAATCCGGAGTTAGTGGAGCTGTTGGGAGAAAAGTGTGTCAGCTTAGATGTCAATTCCATGAAGCCGCTTGATAATCTCTGTCATCCGGTCTCTGTGATCAAGGAGGCGGAGGAACTTGCAGCGGAGGCATTCCGGGCAGAACATGCATTTTTTATGGTAGGAGGAACCACTTCATCTGTTCAGGGTATGGTGCTTTCCTGCTGCAAGGCAGGGGATAAGATCATTTTGCCGCGCAATGTGCATAAGAGTGTGATCAATGCACTTGTACTCTGTGGAGCGATTCCGGTTTATGTCAATCCGGAGGTGGATGTGAAACTTGGCATTTCGCTTGGCATGCAGGTATCAGAAGTGGAACGTGCGATTCTGGAGAACCCGGATGCAGTGGCAGTACTGGTCAACAATCCAACTTATTATGGAATCTGCTCTGATCTGCGTTCCATTGTAAAAGTGGCACATGCACACAATATGCTGGTGCTGGTGGATGAAGCGCATGGAACACACCTGTATTTTGGGGAGAATCTTCCGGTGTGTGCCATGGATGCCGGTGCAGATATGGCATCTGTTTCCATGCACAAGTCGGGAGGAAGTCTGACACAGAGTTCACTTCTTCTGACCGGACGGGGCGTGAACTGGGAATATGTCAGCCAGATCATCAATCTGACACAGACGACGAGTGCGTCTTATCTTTTGATGTCAAGTCTTGATATTTCGAGAAGAAATCTTGCACTGCGAGGAAAGGAATCATTTGCAAAAGTAGCACAGATGGCAGAATACGCCAGAGATGAGATCAATTCCATCGGTGGATTTTATGCGTATGGTAAAGATATGATCAATGGCGGCAGTGTCTATGATTTTGATGTGACGAAACTGTCAGTCTATACGCGAGATATCGGACTTGCAGGCATCGAAGTCTATGATCTGCTGCGAGATGAATATGATATCCAGATCGAGCTGGGGGATATTGCGAATATTCTTGCCTATATTTCCATTGGTGACCGGATACAGGACATCGAGCGGCTTGTCGGGGCGCTTGCAGATATTAAGCGGCTGTATTCAAAAGATCCGGCAAAGATGTTAAACACAGAATATATCAACCCGAAAGTTCTGGTGTCGCCGCAGGTGGCATTTTATTCCCAAAAGGAATCTCTGCCGGTACGACAGACGGCCGGAAGAATTTGTGGTGAATTTGTCATGTGCTATCCACCGGGAATCCCGATTTTAGCGCCGGGCGAGATGATCACGCCGGAGATCATTGAGTACATTGTTTATGCGAAAGAAAAAGGATGTTCCATGCAGGGAACGGAAGATCCCGAAGTTGAAAATCTGAAGGTGCTTGCACATGAACCAAAGATGTGTTAGAAATCGGACAGAAGAAGGGAGAAGTAATTATGGAGCTTTGGTTTTCAGATTACCATACAGAAAAAGTAAAGGTATCTATTAAGGTGCAGAAACAGTTATTCGGACTTCAGACAGAGTTTCAGCGGATCGATGTGTTTGATTCGGACGAGTTTGGAAGATTTTTAAGTTCGGATGGAAGTATTGTTTTTTCAGAAAAAGATGAGTTTGTCTATGATGAGATGATCGTACATGTTCCTATGGCAGTACATCCGCATGTAAAAAAAGTGTTAGTCATCGGTGGCGGTGACGGTGGTGTGGCGCGTGAGCTTGGATACTACGATGAAATAGAACAGATCGATGTGGTGGAACCAGATCGTGTGTTTGTGGAGGTATGTAAAGAATTTTTCCCGGATAACGCATGTGGTTTATCGGATGAGCGTGTGACAGTTTACTATGAGGATGGACTTAAGTTTTTGCGGATGAAACATGACGAGTATGATCTGATCATCAATGATGCAATCGATCCGCTTGGGCATACAGCAGGGTTGTTTACCAAGGAATTTTACGGAAACTGTTTCCGTGCCTTAAAGGATGACGGAATCATGGTCTATCAGCATGGAAGTCCTTTTTACGATGAAGATGAGGAATCCTGCCGTGGAATGCACAGAAAGGCAAGTCACAGTTTCCCGATCAGCCGTGTTTATCAGGCACACATACCAACGTGTTCCTCCGGTTACTGGCTGTTCGGATTTGCTTCAAAGAAATATCATCCGCTCGATGATCTGGATGTGAAGCGCTGGAAAGAGCGGAAGATAAAGACATGGTATTATACGACCAACCTGCACAAGGGAGCGTTTATGCTGCCACGGTATGTGGAGGATATGTTAGAGGAAGAGGAAGACCGTAAGAAATAAAATATACAAAAATTGCCAATAACGTAAAGTATGTTAGTTAGATTCAGACGATAAGAAAATTAAAGATATAAAAGGCATGGAAATTGCGGTCAGAGTGAAAATAAGGATTTTCACATATAAGAAAGGAGATCAAAATGGGAAGATTATTAATTATCGGATGTGGCGGAGTAGCAGGAGTTGCGATTCACAAATGTTGTCAGAACAGCAAAACTTTTACAGAGATCTGTATTGCGAGCAGAACAAAATCAAAATGTGATGCATTAAAAGAAAAACTGGAGAAAACAACAGATACCGTCATCACAACAGCGCAGGTAAATGCGGACAACACAGAGGAGCTGATCGCCCTGATCAAAGAGTATCAGCCGGATGCTGTATTAAATGTAGCATTGCCATATCAGGATTTAACGATTATGGATGCCTGTCTTGCCTGTAAGGTAGACTATATTGATACTGCAAACTACGAACCGGAAGATACCGATGATAAAAAATGGCGTGCTATCTATGAAAAACGCTGCGAAGAAGAAGGATTTACCGCATATTTTGATTATTCCTGGCAGTGGGCATATCGTGAAAAATTTAAGGAGGCAGGAATCACTGCACTTCTTGGAAGTGGGTTTGATCCGGGTGTAACAAGCGTATTTACAGCTTATGCATTGAAGCATTATTTTGATGAGATCGAGACAATCGATATTTTAGACTGCAACGGCGGCGACCATGGTTATCCGTTCGCAACGAATTTCAATCCTGAGATCAATCTGCGTGAGGTTTCTGCAAATGGTTCCTACTGGGAGAATGGTCACTGGGTGGAAACAAAACCGATGGAAATTAAAAGAGAATATAATTTCCCGCAGGTCGGTGAGAAAGATATGTACCTGCTGCATCATGAAGAGATTGAGTCTCTCGCCCAAAATGTGCCGGGAGTAAAGAGAATCCGTTTCTTTATGACATTTGGACAGAGCTATCTGACACATATGAAATGTTTAGAGAATGTTGGAATGCTTTCTACTTCACCGATTGAATATGAGGGCAGGGAGATCGTACCGATCCAGTTTTTGAAAGCACTGCTTCCGGACCCGGCATCATTAGGACCGCGCACTGTCGGTAAAACGAATATCGGCTGTATTTTTACAGGAAAGAAAGATGGAAAAGAAAAGACAATCTATATCTATAATGTCTGTGATCATCAGGAGTGTTATAAAGAAGTAGGTTCCCAGGCAATCTCTTATACGACTGGTGTACCGGCTATGATCGGTGCAGCTTTGGTTGTTGATAAAGTCTGGGATAAAGATGGTGTATTTAACATTGAGGAATTTGATCCGGACCCGTTTATGGATATGTTAAACCAGTATGGTCTGCCGTGGATCGTGGATGAAAATCCGCAGACAGTAGAATAAAAAATGGGATTTGTGCTGACATACAGGCTTAAGATGTAAATGAAAAAATTCATTGGAAAAGCTGTGCAAGAAGGGGATTATGATGAAATGGCAGGAGATTCCTACCCCATGTTATGTGGTAGATGAAAAGAAATTAAAACAGAATTTAAAAATATTACAAAACCTGGAACAGGAAACTGGCTGCCATGTGCTTTTGGCGCAGAAGGCGTTTTCCATGTTTTCACTGTATCCGCTGATCGGGCAGTATATCAGCGGAACGACAGCGAGCGGGATTTTTGAAGCACGTCTCGGAAAAGAAGAGATGGGAAAAGAAAATCATGTGTTTGCGCCGGCTTATAAGGAAAAAGATATGGAGGAGCTGGTTAAAATCTGTGATCATATTATCTTTAATTCCTTTGCACAGTATGAAAAGTACCAGAATTACTTTTTGCAGCCGGAATGTATGGCAAGCGCAGGAATCCGCGTGAACCCGGAGTGTTCCACACAGGAGGGGCATGAGATCTACGATCCGTGTGGACCGGGTTCAAGACTTGGCGTGATTTATGGCGAATTTCCGGGACAACTGCCGGATGGGATCGAGGGACTGCATTTTCATACGCTCTGTGAGCAGAATGTGGATGATCTGATCACGACATGGCATGCGTTTGAAGAGAAGTTTGGAAGATATTTAAAACAGGTAAAGTGGCTGAATTTAGGCGGTGGACATCATATCACAAGAGCAGATTATAAGCTGGATGACTTAAAGAACCTGATACACGAAATCAAAGAAAAATATGGTGTGGAAGTTTACCTAGAACCGGGTGAAGCGATTGCACTTAATGCGGGATATCTGGTTACGGAAGTTATGGATATCGTGCATAATGGAATGGACATTCTGATCCTGGATGCATCGGCGGCATGTCATATGCCGGATGTGCTAGAAATGCCTTATAGACCTCCGTTAAAAGACGGTTACCTGCCGGGCGAAAAGCCGTATACATATCGTCTTTCTTCCATGACCTGTCTTGCAGGGGATGTGATCGGTGATTACAGCTTTGCACAGAAAAAACAGGTGGGAGATCGTCTTGTCTTTGAGGATATGGCAATTTATTCCATGGTGAAAAACAACACGTTTAATGGTATGCCGCTGCCTGGAATTGCCGTCTTAAGAGAAGATGGAAATGTGGATATGATAAAGGAGTTTGGTTATGAGGATTTCAAAGGCAGATTGTCCTGAAATGATAAAAGAGACAAATCCCGCGCAGGATGGTTTTTATATGCCGGGAGAATTTGAAAGACATCAGGGGTGTATCATGATCTGGCCGGAGCGCCCAGGCTCCTGGCGAAATGGTGCAAGAGAAGCAGAAGCAGCATTTTCTGCTGTGATCCGCGCGATTGCAGGGAGTGAAACGGTGTATGTTGCTGCAGGAAAAAAAGGGATCGGTCACGCAAAGGCATTTGCACAAAGTTTAAAAGAAGAAAACTTGTATCCGGTGATCGTTTTTGAGATGGAAACGGATGATTCCTGGGCAAGAGATGTTGCACCGACTTTTCTGGTAAAAAATGTAAATAATAATTCTATTGCATTGACGGCAGACAATCAGATGTCTGTGCAGGAAGATTGTGTGAAAAATAAGAAAGTTTATATACAGGATTTGTGTTCTGGTACCAACATAAGATGCGAAAAAGACAGCACAGGAATGGAGATTCATACGGGGAAAAATCTGTGTATACGTGGCGTAAACTGGAACTTTAATGCATGGGGCGGTACGGTGGATGGATTGTATGCCTCTTATGAAAAAGATAATGCGTTTGCATGGAATTTCTGTAAAAAATTTGGCTTTACCTGTTATGATGCCAGACCGTTTGTGTTAGAGGGTGGCTCGATTCACAGTGACGGTGAGGGAACACTGCTCGTTACGGAGTCCTGTCTGCTCAGTGAAGGAAGAAATCCATCACTCACAAAAGAACAGATTGCGGAAAAACTGAAAAGTTATCTGGGTGCCGAAAAAGTTTTATGGCTGCCTCGTGGTATTTATCAGGATGAAACAAATGAACATGTGGACAATGTCTGTGCATTTCTAAGACCGGGAGAGGTTATCCTTGCATGGACAGACGATAAGAACGATCCGCAGTATGCATTGTCAAAAGCGAGTTTTGATTATTTAAGTTCGGAGTATGATGCAAAGGGCAGAAAACTGATCATTCACAAACTTCCGATCCCGGATACCCCGGTTTGTATCACAAAAGAGGAGCTCGAAGGATATGAATTTGAGGAAGGCGAGGATAAAAGGGAAGTGGGAGAGCGGCTTGCAGCTTCCTATGTGAACTTTTATTTTTCCAATAATGCCGTGGTCATGCCGGCGTTTGGCGGGGAAAATGAAAAAAGTGACAGGCGGGCACAGCAGATTATGGCAGAATTATGCCCGGAGAGAAAAATCATACCGGTGTATGCAAGGGATATATTGACCGGTGGAGGAAACATTCACTGCATTACACAGCAGATCCCTGCATATATCGTGAGTTCCTCCGATAAATGATGGTTTGCGGGTGACATGAGTTTCCTCGTGTAGGGTGGTTCCGGGGGTTTTCGATTGGCAAATTGCATCAAGCCGGGACTCGTTTTGTTCCGTTGTACGAAAATAAGAAAGTCTAAGTATGCCTGATTTATATTGTGGCGGAGTGACGTGTGCGTCTTAAATGTGCCATCCGGGCACATTAAGACTTGTGCTGCCGTCCGTGGCAGAACATCACTGTTGATCGACAGGCAGACCAAGATTTTCTAATTTTCTCCCAAAGTCACAAAATTAGCTTCGGCTTTGCGCAAGATGCCAGTCTTCAGGTTGTGAACACCATTTGGGTGGGCGGTTCATCTCAGAATTGGGGGCGCGGGTGTGGATTTTTGATATTCGCACGAATAAAAATATGCTTAAAATTCTAATGTGCTGTATCATTAATATTTAGCCTGATGACTTTCCAAAATTTTCAGCTGCTGCATTGTATTACATGAAATTTTTCGTAAATTGCCAGATTAATAACGCAGAATATTTTTTCAAATGTGTATGGCAATAAATATGGGCATAGTGGTATATATCGAGGTTTTTGCCAGTGTTGTCAAACAAATAATAAACCATTGAATATAGTTATTTGGAAATCTTTTTTTAATCAGATTCAGACACAAAACACTAAAAATTTACGCACCCCCAAGGTTGTAAAATGAGTTTCCCAACGAAGGGTGGTTCACAGCCTTACGGCTGGCAAATCGCATCAAGCCAGGACTCGTTTTGTGACTTTGGGAGAAAATTAGAAAGTCTTTGTATGCCTGTTCACAATACAGTGTTGTGCTGCCATGGACGGCAGCACAAGTCCTAATGTGCCCGGACGGCACATTTAGGACGCACACGTCACTCCGCCTCAACCTGAAGCAGGCATACTTAGACTTTCTTATTTTCGGACAACGGAACAAAACAGTCCCGGCTTGATGCAATTTGCCAATCGAAAACCCCCGGAACCACCCTATACGAGGAAACTCATGTCACCCGCAAACCAGCATTTTTATTTATTTCTGCTATCGTTTATTATAGGACAGTTTCCTGTATTCAGCAACAAACAAATTTCCTCTGTCAGATAATTTACCGTTCCATTCCCATCATCTGATACACCGCATCCATATCCAAATATTCCCGCAGTGTATCAGCAAGTTTATCATACTGCGTTTCCTTAAATTCCTGATAACTCTGCAGTGTTGCTGTCTCCATGGAAATTCCTTTTTTTGCTGCCAGTGCTTCCACGATCTTTGCGGCGATACCGTCTGCATCGAATACACCGTGGACATACGTACCATAGATGTTTCCTTTGCATATTCCATCTGTCTTTTTCATTCCATTCTGATCTGTAATATAGCACAGATTTTCATTGTGATATCTCCGCAATTTGGTTTTCCGGCTTTGCATTTCCTGCTGTTTTTGTGATTTCTGCAGAATTTCAGCTTTCTGACACGGATCTGCAGCAGCCATATCCATCTCATTTTCCGTAAAATCCGTTCTGCTGCTCGCTCCCATATGAATCTCATACCCCGTCAGCTTCATGCCGGACAGTACAGACAGCACACCGGAAAGTTTTTCAAATTCCCCGTCCACCTGTGTTCTCGTCTTTTCCTGTTCCATCTCTGTTACCATCGGCAAAAGTTCCATGCCGCGCAGCATACCGCCCTCCTCAACACCATAAGGATCTGCAATACACTCTCCTAACATCTGGTAGCCGCCGCAGATTCCAAAGATCACGGCATCCTGATTTTTCGCATGCTTTTTTATGGCAGCTTCCAGACCATTCTGACGCATCCATTTTAAATCACCCATCGTATTTTTGCTGCCCGGCAGAATGATCATGTCAGGCTGATGCAGCTTTTCCGGTGTATCTATATAGCGGACAGAAACACCTTCGATCGATTCAAATACCATGAAATCCGTAAAATTGGAAATACGCGGAAAACGGATAACTGCAATATCAACTGCCTTTTCCTCGTGATCCGTAAACCGGTCTGACAGACTGTCCTCATCTTCAAGTACTAAATGCATATAAGGCACGACTCCGGTAACCGGAATCCCGCCTTTTTCCTCTAACATCTGTATACCAGGATCTAAGATCGACACATCCCCGCGGAACTTATTGATGATAAGTCCTTTAATGCGTTCCCGTTCTTTTTCTTCTAACAAAACTAATGTACCGATCAGCTGTGCAAATACACCC
Organism: Roseburia sp. AM23-20; assembly: GCF_003470905.1. NCBI lineage: Bacteria > Bacillati > Bacillota > Clostridia > Lachnospirales > Lachnospiraceae > Roseburia > Roseburia sp. AM23-20. The sequence goes on along the minus strand of NZ_QRHS01000003.1, from coordinate 25,073 downwards.
CCACGGTCAATATCCCCGACGAGCAGTACCGGTGCGTCTAATAACTCTGCAAGCCCCATGTTTACAATATCGTTTTCTTTGAGATTGATCTCTGCCGGACTGCCGGCTCCTTCGACCACTATGATATCAGCCTGCTGCTCTAACGTCTGATATGCTTTTAAAATATCCGGGATCAGTTTCTTTTTATACGCAAAATAATCCCGTGCCTTCATATTTTTAAGCACTTCGCCGTTTACGATCACCTGGGAGCCTGTATCATTCGTTGGTTTTAAAAGAATCGGATTCATGCAGACCTGCGGTTTTATCCCTGCTGCCTCTGCCTGCATGACCTGCGCACGCCCCATCTCAAGTCCCTCTTCGGTAATATAAGAGTTGAGTGCCATATTTTGGGATTTGAATGGTGCCACACGGTAACCGTCCTGCTTAAAAATGCGGCATAAACCTGCTACAAGCAGGCTTTTCCCAGCATTTGACATTGTTCCCTGAATCATGATTCTTTTTGCCATAAATTTATTTCTCTTTCCTATCCCTGTATTTTCTTTTTAGAACAAAGAGGTGCTTGCGACTCTTTCGCATTTACCCATCTACTCCCGGCGGCTGATCTCATCCCGCAGTAACGCGGTCATTTCCTGATCTGCTTTTTTTAGACCGACAGCTTTTAATTTTTGCTGCATCTCATCCCATTTTGCATCAAAATCCTCCGGTTTGCAGACAATGCAGTCGATCAGCCCTTTCCATGCTATGTCATTCAGATTACTTAATATCTGATTCAACTCATCCGGCAGTGTCAAAGACCAGAGCGGTGAATAATTTTCTTTTTCAAATTCTTCTTTCTGTGGGAAAATATCGATCAGCATATCTGCATTCCATGCTTTTAATGCCTCTTTTTCCATCTCATCATAACTTTCCTTTACCACATTTCTTGAACTCTTGCTGTATGAATTGCCGGTAGAATCAACTGCCTCATTTCCATAACTTGGAAACGGATATACACGGAAGCCAACTCCTGTGCGCTCCGAATAATTCGTATCACTTTTCGATACCTCAAGGTCTTCCTCCATAATACAGCGTTTTCCATTTTCATCATAATAGTAGTTAACTCCTTCGATTCCCCAGTTCAGAAGGATCTGTCCCTCATCACTGCATATCCAGTCCAAAAATTTGACCGCCCGTACAGGATCTTTACAGCTTTTCGTAATACCGATTCCCCAGCCGACTGCCAGACTTCTCTGCTTTAAAGACGGGCATTTTACAGATTCATCAATCGTAACCGGAAGTCCCGCATAAGTCCGCTCGTCCTGTCCTTCCGATCTTAAAGATACCTCCGCATTTGCATAATCCCAGTCTTTATCCAGCAGTCCAAGCACCCTGCCGTCTGCAATCTTCATAATATAATCTTCGTGTGTCTGTGTGGCAAATTCCGGATCTAAAATTCCTTCATTATATATTTCGTTCAGCCATTCATAATATTCTTTCTGTCCATCCGCTGCATGCTTATAATATACTTCTTCCTTGTCCTCATCCACGATCCACTGACCATTATCCGGCGAACCATTTGCGATAAACCCGGACGGATTAGACAACATCGTATACCAGTGCCAGTCAGAACATGCAATGGAAATACCGATGGTCGGTTTTTCATTAATAGTGGGATATTTTACCATATAGTCACGGATCATCTGTGTATATTCATCTAATGTATATGGTATCTGATACCCGTTTTCCTGCAATACCGCCCACTGGAGCTGGGCTGTTCCTGATGTTTCCAATATTTCTTCCTGCACCTTGTCACTGCATAACTGGTAAATAGATGGATCATCACTGGAATAACGCAGATTTTCGTACTCATCTCCATACAATTTTTTAATATTAGGACCATACTCATCGATCAGATCTGACATATCAATCAATGCATCATTCTGGATCAATGTCGGAGCATCCCCTTTTGCAAACACAAGATCCGGATATTCCCCGGTTGCAACCATCAGCGCAATACGGTTATCACTGGCATCCGCAGGGTAATCCATCTTTAGCGTAACACCTGTCTTTTCTGTTATTTTCTGTGCGACAGGATCTGTCCATGTGTCCTCCATCCCGTCCGCATTATAAAATGTAAATGTAACCGGTTCTAAATCTTCCTGACTGCTCTCCTGCTTTTGTGTGTCTGAAACAGTTGTATTTTCTGTGGCACCACAGCCATATAACCCCATCAGCAGACTGCCTGTGATAAGACCACTTACGATCCTGCTGCACACTGTTCTATTGCATGCAAAATATTTACATACAAAAGTTTTACCTATACCTTTGTATAAAAAACTCCTTCCCATATATCCTGCCCCTTTAAATTATTTTCTCATTTTCAGAATGTAATATTTCATTACTCAATTTCCGACGTCAGAACCGGAAGTTTGATACTGACTTTCGTTCCTGCTCCTGTCTTACTCTCAAATTCTACTCCGTAATTCTCCCCATACTGAAGTTTAATTCTCTGATTGACATTACAGATTCCGATATGCGTCCGGTCAAGATTGTCAAAATCATTCAACGCCTTACGCACTTCGTCTAGTTTTTCCATGGACATTCCGCATCCATTATCTGATACTGTAATCCACAGATGGGATCTCACTTCAACCCTGATCACGATTTCTCCCCCGCTTTCCTTTGCCTCAAGTCCATGCACAAATGCATTTTCCACAAAGGGCTGGATCAATAGCGGCATAACCTTCAGTGAACTGATATCTCCCTCCGTCTCAATACTGTAATGAATCCTGTCATGGAAACGGTAATCCTGTATTTTCAGATAATACTCGACTAACTTCAATTCTGATTTTAACGGCTGTAATGTATTGCTTACCTGAATATTTCTCCGCATGATCTTTGCAAGCATTTTTGCTAATTCTTCGATATCCGGCTGATTGTGGATCCTTGCCTGCATACGGATCGTCTCCAACGTATTATACAAAAAATGCGGATTAATCTGGCTTGCAAGCATCTTAAATTCCACTTCTTTCTGCCTTGCATTGACCTGTTCTTTCTGCACACGCTCCTTGATCACATTATTCATCAGTTCCTGGATAGAATCGATCATAACCTTCAGATCACGATAAAGATCTGTGATTTCATCCTCACCGCCGATATCTTCTGTAATATTAAAATCTCCGGTTGCCGCCTTGTGCATCTGGAGACGGAACGTATTTACCCTTGCACTGAACTGATTGGAAAATGCTAAAATGATTCCAAGTCCAAATGCCACACATACAAGCTGCGGCACAAGACTTCCCAACGCACTGCGTGCTGCTGATCCGGCAATCTCCTCATACGGACATACACTTACTAACGTATAATAATCATCAGAATAATCCGGTTTTACCCGCACTGTCGATAAAAGACAGGTATCTTCGCCCTGAAAACGTACTTTTCCGGAATAAGTATCATCTTTGATCTGCTTTAATAACAGAATCATCTCATCTGTATCACGGTTATTTTCATTGCGATGTAAAACCACAGTATCATCATACACTAAATAAGTATCCTGTGTCCGCTCCTGCACCGGCAGTTCTGTACGCTTATACTGCATGGTTATCGCAAGTACACCGACCGGCTCCATATCCTTTGTATATAAAAGTCTTGACATCCGAAGGGAATCTTTGCGTTTGAGCGAATCATACGAATAAGACCAGTAAGGCTTTCCATCCAGATCTAATGTATTCTGGTACCATGGTTTCTCTGCGATCTCCTGGTCTACATGTACAAAATATTCATTATTGGAAATTGTATCATTATTAAGATACAATGTGATACTTGAAATTTCATGATAATAATATTTCAGATAATCAGAAATGGTATCATAGTCTCTGTAATCTGCAAGAATCTCTGAATAATTTTCATATTGATGAAATGCGATATGCTCGATCTTTTCATCAAAGTACATCTGTTTGGAAATATCAGAGATGACGGACATACTTTCGCTCATGGAATCTGCGATCATATTCAGTCCATCCATCTCGCTTTCCTTTGCTTTCTGGATCAGTACCGTTCTTGTATTCTGATAAGTATAAATATCCAATAACAAAATCGGCAGAATTCCTCCGGCAATATATATAAAGAGCATTCTCTCCCGCAGTCTTAAGTTACCTATAAACGTTTTTATCCGGGCAAACAAACTCATATTTCTACACCTTTCGTTTGTCTTTCAGTCAGACCGGCATTTCCCACTATTTATTCCGGGCAAACACGTACTATAACCGGAAATCTGCTGTTTATTCCGGGTGCTGTGACATGAAGTCCCTCCCCGTCAACAGACCACTGCAGCTTACCGTCATATCCTAAAATGTCCACCGAATCAATGATGCCATGAAACTCCGGTACATTCTGGTCACTGCTGTCTGCAAGTGAATGGATACAGAAAACACCATCTTTAGGACATTGTAACGCAATCGCGTAAATATTTCCATGATTAATCGTAAAACGATAATCTCTGTCTGTAAATTTCAGTTCTTTCTGATCCTGAAACTGCCCTTCTGCCGTTACAGTAGGTCCTTCCATGGATTTTCTCCATACCTTTGCCCCCGTGATGGCTTCACTGTTTACTTTCATCCATCCTGCAAGGTCTTCTAAGATCGCATGGTCGCCATCCGGTATGGTTCCATCCGCTTTTGGACCGATATTCAGTAAAAGATTTCCGTTTTTGCTGACCACATCAACAAGCGTACAGATGATCTCATTGCTGCTCTTATAATCTAACGTATCTGTATAGCACCAGGAATTTCTTGCTACCGCCGTATCTGTCTGCCATTCATACGGCTTTGCCTCCGCAAAACCACCTCGTTCTACTTCTACAATACCGCTGCCAAACATCATTGCATCATGTTTATAACAGATTTTTACATCTTTGCCCCATTTTACGCCACAGTTATAATAAAATGCTGCAATTTTCTTTAAATATGGCTTAAATGCCTGATGCTGTACCCACCAGTCAAAATAAAGCAGCGATGGTTGATAATTTAAGATCAGTTCTGCGGTGCGTGCTAACCAGTCATTTAAAAATTCTTCCGTCGGATATGGTTCTCCATAAAGATCTTCCGCAACCGGTTCCGGCATAGACGGCCAGTACAGATCTCCTTTTTGCAGAGGTTCTCTGATATCACTGTCAAATTCTTTTCCATGCCCTAAGAAAAACCAGTGTTCTGCACGGTGGGAAGATGCACAAAACATCATACCCTGTTTTTCGATTTCTTCTTTCAGTTCCCCAAGCACATCCCTCTTTGGTCCCATCTCTGCGGCATTCCAGTGGGACAGTCCGCTTTTGTACATCTGAAATCCATCATGATGTTCCGCAACCGGAAATACATAACCGGCACCAGCCTCTTTAAATAATTTTACCCATTCTGCAGGGTTAAATTTTTCAGCACGAAACATTGGAATAAAATCTTTGTAACCAAAATTTTTCTGGCTTCCGTAAGTTTTTACATGGTGTTCATATGCAGGCATTCCTTCGATGTACATGTTCCTCGGATACCATTCATTAGAGTTTGCAGGAACGCTGTAAACACCCCAGTGGATGAAGATTCCAAAGTGGTTTTGTTTAAACCAGTCCGGGGTTTTTGCCTGCATCAGGGAGGACCAGGTGGGTTGATACGGTCCTTCTGCAATGATGCGGTCTACGGTTTCAAGAAGTTGTTGTTCTTTCTGCTCTGACATGATATACTTTCCTTTTCTTTTTGAAAAAATCTACTTACTCTGGATGATCGCAACTGCTTTAGGTTCAAGCACAATATTTTCTCCTGCCTGGTAATCTGCTTTACCGAGCAGGTCGGTTCCGGCTTTTTTCAGCGTTACTTCCTGTGGTTCATCCGTTGGATTTAAGAGGAATAAGAAGCTGCCATTTTTGTTCTCGCGGAGGGTGATTTCTACTTTTTCGCTGCCTGAAGCGAGAGCCTCGACACCGGCATCTTTCAGGATATCCGTCAGGAAGGTACGGTAAAACTCTCCGTCTGAACGGGTTGCAACGTAGCAGGCTTTTCCTGTTCCAAAGGAATTGCAGGTCAGTACCGGCATTCCGGCATAAAAATCATTGTCATAAACGGCAAGCGTTTCTGCACCTTCGGTGTGTAAGAGGTCACAGAGTACTTCAGCCGGGTAAGTGACATCTTTGTATGCAAAAGTGTGTTTCATTCCGACATTCCCCTCCGGGATGGCATCGGATTCTTCCACCCAGATGCCTAAGATATCGCGCAGTCTGCCCGGGTATCCGCCTGTAATAACAAGATCATGATCTTCCACATAACCACTGAAATAGGAAGTTACAAATGTACCTCCTTCTTTGACATATGCACGGATTTTTTCATCATAACCGTCTTTACACATGTATAACATCGGTGCGATCACAACTTTATAACCGGACAGTTCATCATCCACACCAACAAAATCCATCGGAATATGAAGATTCAACAATGCTTTATAATACTGATAGATTTCTTCATAATAATTGATGCATCGGCTTGGTCCTGCGGACAGCACGGTTGCCCACCAGTTATCCCAGTCAAACACCATTGCCACTTTTGCCGGAGTACGTGCGCCAAGCAATGTATCCGAAAGTCCTTCAAGTTCTTCCCCAAGCGCCGTAATCTCACGGAATACCCTTGTATTTTCATTACCAACATGGTCGATCACTGCACCATGATATTTTTCACAGGCACCTATGCTTCTGCGCATCTGGAAAAACATGACCGTGTCTGCTCCATGCGCTGCTGCCTGATAGCTGTATAAACGCATCACACCCGGACGTTTCAGGGCACAATAAGTATGCCAGTTGCTCACACTCGGTGTCTGCTCCATCAGTGCAAACGGTTTTCCGCCCTTTAACCCGCGCATCAGATCATGCGCCATCGCATTGTTTTCTGTTTCTGCACCAAATGACGGATAGCTGTCCCAGGAGATAAAATCCATCTCTTTTGCCCATTTCTGGTAGTCTAATGACGGATAAAATCCCATCAGATTCGTGGTAACCGGAACGTCCGGTGTAGATGCTTTTACCGTATCACGCTCTAACTTATAACAGTCTAAAATACTGTCTGAATTAAATCTGCGGTAATCGAGCGAAATTCCCTGGAAGTTTGTGCGGATACCATCCCAGTTAAATTCCTCCGAACGCATATCCGGCAGAACGACATCATCCCAGTCATAAAATGTATGGCTCCAGAAACAAGTATTCCACGCACGGTTTAACTCATCGATTGTCTTATATTTTTTGCGCAGCCAGACACGGAATGCTTTTTCACAGTTTTCACAATAACATTCTCCGCCATATTCGTTGGAAATATGCCATGCAACGATATTGTCATAATCTTTATAACGCTCTGCAAGTTTTCCAGCCAGTGCCACGGAATATTTCCGGTAGGTCGGACTGTTTGGGCAGGAATTATGACGTGCTCCAAACTTACGTTTCATACCGTTATGCTCCACACGCAGGATATCCGGATATTTTCTTGCCATCCATGCCGGATGCGCACCTGTTGAGGTTGCAAAGCAGACTTTTAATCCGTTTTCTTTTACATATTCCATGATCTTATCCAGTTTTGAAAAATCATAGGTAACTTCATCCGGCTGCAATGCTGCCCAGCTAAACACATTTAAAGTCACAACATCTATATGCGCCAGTTTAAACATGCGCATATCCTCTTTCCAGATCTCTTCCGGCCACTGCTCCGGATTATAGTCTCCGCCGTATAAAATTTTATGTACTTTGCTGCTCTCGATCATCTCTTTACTCCTCTTGCCTTTTTATATTTTTTCATTGCCTATAAATATATTTTATCTGCTTTTTTAAATGGTAAACTGCCCAAAAGCTGACATTCCCTTATTCACCCTCACGATTCACACGCTCGATCTGCAGGAAAATACGTTTGCTCACTGCTGCGACCGTATAAATGATAAATCCAGGACCAAATAAGATTCCAAGGAATATCATCGTGGAATTATACTGGAAAATCAGCACTTCCGCAGCAACAAGTATCACTAAGATCAGCGTTTTTCCAAAATATTTTCTTGAAATATCCATAGAGTTCTGAATGGTACGGATCACTGTATTTTCATATCTTGCCAACAGCGGAAATGCATAGATCATCGCAATGATCACAAGAAATACGGAGACCATACCAATGATCAGCAAAATGACCGGATTGTTTTTCACCGCTCCAAAAAGCTGGAAATCAAGATACACCGCATACCACGCAATCAGAAAGATCAGTCCCATCGGAACTCCCTGCTTAAAGTTTGCCTTGTATGCCTCAAAATAAGATTTTGCAATATAACCTTCCTCATCATCCGCTAATTTTAGTGCAACTGACATTGCTGCTGTCGTTGATACACCGATCGTAAAAATTGGTATACTTCCTAGAATCCACAAAAAATTTAATTTTAAAATATCTAACAATCTGCTCAAAAAACGGTATAACGGACTGTCCACACTGAAAAATTTCATCTTTTCCTCCGATCCAGAGTGCTGTAAATACACTTCTCTCTTTTATTTATTTTTACTGTCTGATCTGCTTTCATCATACAGGATTTTTACGAATATATCCAGTATGATGAAAACAGACCGGGGCGATCCGGACGTTTTGTCCGGATCCTTTGCTCAGGTCTGTCTTTTCAAACAACAGACGTCTTTACGTAACATGCCATCTATTGTTTTTCATCGCATCGTTATTTGATTGTCTCTTTTACTGCGTCCTCAGCTGCTTTTCTAAGTGATGCTTCATTCTCCTGGAATGCGATACACTCATCATAGCCGTAATCTTTTGCCTGAGAGATCATATCAGAAACGATCTGGTCGTATTCAGCATCTGTCTTAGCATAGATTGCTTTCCATGAATTTGTCTTGATGCACTCAGCAACCTGTGTCCATAATACATTTAACTCATCAGATTTTACAGACTCAGAGTATGTTGTACCAAGAGAAAGTTTGTAAGGTCTTGATCCCATGTACTCATCTGCTGTTGCAAAACCGGTCTTATCTCTCCAGTCCTGCTCAATGTCAGAATTTGCATCTGTTGCAAAACTAGCCCATTTACGATAGTTGTATGTCTCACCGTTTGAATCAGGATTTAAGGAATCAAGTGCCCATGTTGTGTTGTTCATTTTAAAGGAGCCATCATCAAATGTTCCGCTGTAACCATCAGACATCTGTGTGCTGATATCTGTCTTAGCTGCACGTCCTAAATCTGTAAACTGCGTTTTTCCATTTTCATCATAATACCAGCAGACATCCTTTGGACCATACTCAGCTGTCATACGTCCTTCCGGAGTAGATAACCAGTTTAAGATAGCCATACACAATTCCGGATACTCTGTCTTAGCACCGATAGACCAGATACGGTTTCCACCATAGATATTCTGACCATAGCAGATCGGGGTTGCATCTTCCGGTGGGCAAGGATACATTGCTTTGCCTTCCTGTGCATGTGAATCTGAGTTGTAGAAAGTAGAACCTAAGAAGTTGAATACATTTAAGAATGCTCCACCGTTCTGGTAATCTTCCTGCATACCATCATATCCCTGTGTCTGTGAGTCAGGATCAAGTAATCCTTTCTGAAACAGATTGTTATAGAATTTTAAGCATGTAAGATAAGGTCCATTCTCCTCTAACACCGGATGGAATACCTGCTCCTCCGGATCATAAAGACCAAAACCGAATTCATCATATCCATAATAAGCAGTTGCTGTTGATTTTACGAACATTACCATATTTCCATCCCAATCGTTAAATAAGGAAACACCGTAAGTTGTTTTTCCATTATCATCTGTCGGGCAGATTTCTTTCATCTGACCCAATACATCTACCATATCATCTAATGTTTTGATCTCAGGATATCCTAACTCTTTGTAAAGATCCCATCTTAAATCCCAGGTATACATGAAATCCTGACGTGCTGTTGCATCTCTTGCAACATCAAATCCGAATCCATAAACCGTACCGCCGGAAAGGTCTGCATTTTTCTGTAATGCATACGGCATGTTCTGTTTGATGTATGGACCATAATCGCTTAAGATATCATCCTCATTCCAGTCAAAGAGCATTCCTTTGCTCACTGCCTGCTGATACTCATCGGAGTCATTTCCCCAGAGAACCAGGTCTCCAAGATTTCCTGACTCCATACGTGTCTCATATACACCGTCGGAATCCGGAATGATATTTAATTTTACATTGAATTTGTCTAACATGATCTGACCGAACCAGCCGATCTGCTCTCCGGAATAGTTTGCTAACTGGTCGAATACATCAAGAGTTACTGTCTCCTCCGGAATGATGTCTGCCAGATCCTCAGCATCCGCCTCATCGGAAGAAGCGTCTCCAGCCTCTGTGCCAGCTTCGTCCACAGCATTATCTGCTGCTGTGTCATTTTTTGTGTTGCTTGCCTGATCATTTCCCCCACAGGCTGCCATGGAAACTGTCATCGCAGCTACCAAAAGCAGTGATACAATTTTTTTAGCTTTCATATAATCCTCCTTGTTTTGCGAAGCAAAATCCGAGTCCTTTGGTGAGGAGAGGATTTTACTCCTTGTTGTGCGAAGCAAAATCCGAGTCCTTTGGTGAGGAGAGGATTTTACTCCTTGTTGTGTGTTATATTGATTCCGCACCACGCGGTTAACACCTCTTTAACCTTTTACGGCACCTAACATGATACCTTTTTCAAAGTAACGCTGCATGAATGGATATACGACTAAGATCGGAATTACGGTTACCATGGAAATCGTATATTTGATAACTTTTCCACTCATTGCTGATTTAAGAACAGCCTCGCTGACAGCTCCACCGGACTCCATCAATGCACTTAAGTTGGATGCCTGATTTAAGTAAATATAAAGTCTGTGCTGAAGCGTATATAATTTCGGAGCAGATGTCATTAAAATCAGGGAATCCGTAAAGGAATTCCAGTGGCCAACTGCACCGAAGATCGCGATCGTTGCAAGGATCGGTTTGCTGAGCGGCCAGATGATCTTACGAAATACAGTAAAGAAACTTGCTCCGTCGATCTGGGCGCTCTCTTCGAGTTCTGCCGGAATAGACTCTATGTACGTCTTTACCAGAATGATGTTATATGGTGCCACAATACCAGGAATGATGTATGCCCAGAATGTATTGGTCAGTCCTAACATCTGCATGTTTAAGAACCATGGGATCAAACCTGCATTAAAATACATGGTGATCACAAGGAATCTGTACCAGAATTTTCTGCCCCACATTTCATCTTTTGTTACCAGATAACCGATAAATCCTGATGCTGCAACCATAAGTGCTGTACCAAGTACTGTTCTTGACAATGATACGATCAATGCACTTGAAAGGTCACTTACATTTAACAGAGCTGTATAGTTATCCAGATGGATTCCTCTCGGTACGAAGTTGATCACACCCCTGATTACCAGATCGTTATCACTGATCGTATTGATGAACAGGTAATAAAACGGGAATATACATGCGATTGTAAATAATGTAAAAAACAGGTAGTTTAAAATGTTAAATACGACATCGCCGGGTTTTAAACGATATTTGCGTTTATGTGTTTTTTCATAAAGCTTTTCGGCTTTTAAATCAGCCTTTTCCTGTGCTGTTTTTGCCATGTCTTATGCCTCCTTATACAATACTCTCGCCACGAATCAGTTTTGAAATACCGTTTGCACCAAACAGTAAGGTTACACTGACAAGTGATTTTACCATACCAATTACTGTTGATAATGGGATCTGTCCCTGTCCGATACCAAGTTTGTATACATACAGGTCAAGTACCATGATAGCGTTTGTATTGGTAGAGTTTTCAAATACTAAATACTGATCCATACCGTTGCTTAAGATATTGGCGATTGACATTAACAGTAATACACAGAATGTCGGGATCAGGCTTGGCACTGTGATATTCCACATTCTCTGGAAGCGGCCTGCGCCATCCACCGTTGCCGCTTCATAAAGTTGCTGGTCAATACCGGAAATCGCTGCGATATAAATGATTGCACTCCAGCCGATTCCTTTCCATAAGCCCCATGCTAACATCTGCAGCCATACATGGCTGCCTCCCATCAGCATGTTAACACCCTCTGACCAGATTCCTGCATTTACCATCAAACTGCTGATAAATCCGTCTGTTGAGAAGATGCAGAAAGCGATTGCATATACAAGTACCCAGCTGATGAAGTTTGGCACCGTCGTAAGTGTCTGTACAACGCGGCGGAACTTCATATTTTTAATCTCACAAAGGAAGATTGCAAATGCCATTGGAAGCCAGCTTGTCAAAATTCCAAGTCCACTCATTGCAAGTGTGTTTTTCAGAACACGAATGATATCTCTTACGGTAGCCGGATTCTTAAATAACTGTGTGAACCATTTGAATCCAACAAAGTTAGCCCTGCTTAAAGTATCACCAACTTTGTAATCGAAAAATGCATATCTCCATCCCCATAATGGCAGATAACAGAACACACCAGCCAGTGCTAAAAACGGCATCAGCATCAGAAACAGGCGATACTTTGTTTCCATCTCATATTTTGCGCCTGCCTCAACTTTCGGCTGTTTTATCATCACGATCAATGTAACTGCTAAAAGTATGATCGCAACGATTAAGATTGCATAGAAGCCATTGGAAAAGATCGGTTCTATCTTACCAGGTTTTTCCGTTTTGCTGATCTGGCTGTATGCAAGTGCGATACCGCCAAGTCCGAGGATCATCACTACACTTCCTGCCGCTGTGAAGATGTTGCTCAGTTTTTTCATTTTCAGATTTCCAAGTGATAAACATCCTCCCGCTGCAACCGCTGCTGTTCCAAGACAGGTAACCAGAGCAGATACAGAGTCAAGCCGTAATGTTGACTTCATGACCCATCCTTTTCGGAATGCACGTCCAAACTCTGATGCCAGTGATGAGTATGAGATACCGGAAGTAAACAAGGATAAGTTTCTTCCGATCATTCCACTGATTCGCGCTGGGTTAATTCCAGGTATGAACATAAATAAGACTGCAAACAGAACTGCGATCCGAAGTACAAGATATAACTTATCTGTAACGCCGGTGCCATCTGCTTTTTTGTTTTTTGAAATGCCCGTTTCTTTCATTTCTCCCTTTCCCTTCTTTTTGGTTTTCTCCAGCATCCGGAGTTTTTTCGAAAACGTTTAAGTTTTGCTTTAAAAAAAATATTTCCGAACTGCTTTTGTTGTATTTATTATATAAAAGGGAAGAAAATTAAAATACCGTAAATAATTGATAAAATATACCTTGATTTTTGGTCATTGAAAATCAGATGTAAAAAAATAGAGGTATTTTTTTCTAATAAATACCCCTGTCCTTTTGATCATCTTCTGATGTACCTGAATTTTATGATGTTATAACCAATCCCCCCTCACACTCTATTCTCACTTCAATAAAATGGAAACTGCATATGCTTTACATACAGCTTCTGAAATTCTTCTGTGTCTGCAAGATTGATTTCATTCGATAACGTTGTAATTTTTTCTGGCTTCAGCCCATTTTTTTCTTTTTTGCCAGTCAGGCAACAGACAGCGCCCTCTAAGGCGCTGTTTCCGACAGGAATCAGCTTTCCTCGCAGTCCTGACGGCAGAAGTCCGATCCCAACTGCCTTTTCCATATCAAGACCTGTACCAAATCCGCCTGCCACATATACCCGATTGATCTGTTCATATGGTATGTGTGCTTTCTGCAACAGAACTTCCACACCTGCGCAGATAGCTGCCTTCGCCATCTGTACCTGTCTGATATCCTCCTGTGTAAAATAGATTTTACCTGGTACGACCGGAAAACCTTTGGTAAACCATGGCTCTTTCAGGGTTCCATGTGTATCAACGATACGATGGCGCACTAATTCGTACATCACGTCAATAATTCCTGTTCCGCACAACCCGATCGCGGTTTTGCCACCAATCATTTTCGTCACCATATTTTCTTTTCCGAACAGAACTGCACGGCAGACAGCCCCCGGTACTCCCGGCACTCCACAGGATATGTTTCCACCCTCGAATGCAGGTCCTGCTGCAACGGATGATACAAGGAAATGATCCCCCGCAGATAAGACCATCTCACCGTTTGTTCCGATATCGATCAGCATCTCACACTGATCCGGACGCATATCGCATCCGATCATACCTGCTGTAATATCACCTCCGACAAAAGCAGAGATTCCCGGAACGATGTATACTTCCGCACACTGGTTTATTCCGATATTCCCACTATTTCTGACATCTCCATACTCTCCAGTGCTTCTGATGTTTCCTCCATCTCCATATTCTCCAATACTTATGCCTTTCTCTACATCTTCACACTCTCCGGTTAATTCGCTCCAAGTCATCTTCTCCGGCGCAAGATTTACCGGTGTAAACGGCGCAATTCCAAGTCCCGCACAGGAATACCCAAGCAGCAAATGGCACATAGTTGTATTTCCAGCAATCACGATCTTACTGACACTTTGTGTGCTTTGTTCATCCATTTTCTGCCCAGCAAGCAATATTCCTACCAGATCTTTTATATCTTTTAAAATGCTCTGTCTTAAATTTTCTGCGTCACCAGACTCTGCCGCCCGGATTCTTGATATCACGTCTGCTCCATATGCTCTCTGATGATTGACGCACACTGCTGTATTTATGCATTTTCCATCCGTAAGTGAAATCAGCTCGCCTGCCAGCGTGGTCGTTCCGATATCGATTGCAATGCCATATGTAGAGTTTTCTGTATCTACGCTCTCTGATGGCATTTCCAAAGCCAGTGATATCTGCCGGTTATCTTCTGTTCTCTTTTTTTCGATAAATTCCGGTTGCCTGTCCCCTGCATCTTCCTTTTCCCATACAGATACTCCTTGCCCATCACCTGCTTCCTTTTTTCCACGGATAAATTCAGTCTGCACATGCATCTGCTCCCCACCTTCTTCTGGAATACGCACATACATATCGCCTGATGGAATCGTCATACAGGAAAGACGCCATCCTTCTTCTAACTCCTTCTCTGTAAACACTTCTTTTTCCCGTGGTTTGGGTGGATCTGCTTTTTGTGTTTCTTCTATTATAATACGACATTTTCCACAGGTACCTTTTCCATTGCAGGGTGCATCTAAATATTCCCCCTGTGCTCTCAATAGTTCCAGCACTGTCCTGTTCTGGTTTTGTTGTAAAAAAACTCGTTTCATCAATTCCTACCTGCCATGAACTTACTTATTGAAATAAATTATACCATTCTCCCTGCAATATGGAAACACCACTTCTTTCTGTTATCAACAATATACATACACTGTTTTGTCAGCAGCAATTGCATATTTTCCTTGTTTAGCACAAAATATAATGCTATGATATTTTGCAGAAAAAAGAAATAGAGATTCGTGTAAAAAAGATATTTTTCACACGTAGAATGGAGATTACTATGAAACTGATATCCTGGAATGTCAACGGGCTGCGTGCCTGTATTCAAAAAGGTTTTCTTGATTTTTTTCATGAAATAGATGCAGATATTTTCTGTATTCAGGAATCGAAACTACAGGAAGGACAGATTGACCTTCCACTGCCCGGTTATTTTTTGTACTGGAATTACGCAGAGAAAAAAGGTTATTCCGGCACCGCAATTTTTACCAGAAAAGAACCTTTAAATGTGACCTACGGCATCGGTATCGAAGAACACGACAAAGAAGGACGTGTCATCACTTTGGAATACCCTGATTTTTATATGGTTACCTGTTATACACCAAATTCACAGAATGAACTGGCACGTCTTCCTTACCGTATGCAGTGGGAAGATGATTTCCGTACTTATTTAAAGAAACTTGATGACGTAAAACCCGTCATTCTCTGTGGAGATTTAAATGTAGCACACAAGGAAATTGACCTAAAGAATCCAAAAACGAACCGGAAAAATGCCGGTTTTTCAGATGAAGAACGTGCAAAAATGACAGAACTTTTAGGCGCCGGTTTTACAGACACTTTCCGTTATTTTTATCCGGATATGGAACAGATCTATTCCTGGTGGTCTTATCGTTTTAAGGCACGTGAAAAGAATGCCGGATGGCGTATTGACTATTTTATCACATCAAACCGGCTCAAAGACAAACTCACCAGTGCAAAGATCCATACAGATATTTTCGGCTCAGACCACTGCCCGGTAGAATTAGATATCGACTTATAAAATGAATTGCCCTACAAATTCTGATTGAGATTTCACCTGTTTTAAGAAATTTAATAACTGTTATATTTTATTATTAAATTCTTCGCAACCCCTTGAAAACACTGGATTTGTCGCAGGTGAGCTTTCCCTTATTATTTCCCTTGTGTTATATCGTCCCATCAGTGTTTATGCACTCTGATAAGGGCAAATACAAGGGCAAGAAAAATCTATAAGACAGTATAACACAAAATAAAAGTGACATGGTGAACTGATTGAAATGCTTCTTAATTTTTGCTACTACTGATTGATTAAATGATAAGGAGATGGGATACGATGAGAACAATATTTGCAGAATACAATCCACAGTGCAACAGCATTGATGTATATACTAATACGGGCTATATACTCCGTATTGATTGTTGGGAAGCAGAAAAAAATTTAAGAACCACACCTGGATCTGATTGTGCTTTGACATCGCTTGCAATCGATGAGCCATTAGAATATGCAAGGTTATATCTTGATGGGAATTTACAGATGTGGGTAGATGCTGAAGATTCATTAGAGTTATGATTATTCCAATCAAAATCTACTAGAATTTATTAAAAATTAGCTTCATAATTTTAAAAGGACAGCCCTATTGCTATGAGGCTGTCCTTAAAAATACAATAGATAAACCTAGATTATTCTTGCTACTATCTGATTGTTAAATTTTCTGTATTCCATATTGCAAATCTCCCTTTTCGCAATATTTTATTAGTATGAATGCCAGAATCGCTGAAAAAACACGTGCCAATACCGTACTCCACCATATCATAATCTGTCCACCAAATAAAGGTGGTAAAACAAGCATAAATATCAGCATCAATACTGGTTCAATGAATGTAAGAATGTATGACAATCCACTTTTTTCAGTAGCATAAAATCCAGCTGTCGCTATTCTGGTAATCGCAACAAATGGTAATGACACTAAAAATATAGGTACAATTTTAGAAATCTCAATACTTACTTCATAAGAAGCTCCGAAAACCCCTCCAATATTTGCTCTGTTTACATACATGATAATTCCACCACAAACAGCAAGAATTATTGCAAAAATGTATGCCATTCTCTGAACTCCTCTCAGGCTTTCTTGATCCTTCTCACCATAAAAACGGCTCATTAAAGGTTGACTTCCATCACCTACGCCCTGCAATATGAGATATATGATACAGATAATATAGGATACACATGCATAAGTTGCAATAGCTTTTTCTCCCCCATAAGAAGCGGAGAATCGGTTTATAAACACCAATGAAATATTAGGAGTCAATGCTAGCCCAAATGGTGCAAGACCTACTCTGAATATAGCGCCACACATTTCTTTTACATTTTTTAAGGATACATACACATAAAACTTTTTATTATATAATGCGTATATGATTGCAATTGCTGCAGTCACACCCTGTCCGGCTATTGTAGCTGTGGCTGCACCTTTCATGCCCATTTCATATATCCATACAAAGATAAAATCCAGAACAATATTGGTTATGAATCCACCAACCATCGCAAACATTGACCAGAAAGAGTTTCCATAATTTCTAATGAATGGCATCATTCCAGTTCCAAGAATCTGCAATATTGCTCCAAGTGCTATAATTTTGATATAATCTGTCGCATTTGTTAATATAATTCCATCTGCTCCAAGCAATCCTAAAATTTTAGACGAAAAGGAGTAAATAATTATGGTACTGATAACACTTACTATTACAAGAAGCCACCAGCTTGTAGCAATAAATTCTTCTGCCCGTTTTCCTTTCTTTTCTGCTGCATTAATTGAGTAATAAACAGCTCCTCCCATACCAATTCCTGTTCCAAGAGCCTGAATCAAAGCCACAATCGGATATGCAATATTAATAGCCGAAAGTCCAGCATCTCCTATGGTATTGCCTACAAAATATCCATCCACTATCGCATATATTCCTGATAATGCAAATGCTATAATAGATGGAATAACATATTTAAAAAATAATGATTTATGATTCATTTTTCTTACAATCTCCTTCCTTGAAAAGTCTGATAAACAGCTCTGTATTATCATTAAGACTTTCTATATTCTCTAATCCCATTTTTTCGATTACATATATTTCTTTTGAGTGCAGTTTTTCTATGATATCTTTCGTATATTCCATTCCTGATTCTGTGAGGCATATCAGCTTATTTCTCTTGTCTGAATCATCAGATACCATATTGATGTATCCTTTTTTCTGAAAATCTTTTAGTATCGTATTTACCGTTTGCTTAGGTATATTCCATTTTTCACTTATCATTTTCTGCGTGCATCTTCCATTACTTTCATAAAATGAATACAAAGCAAAAACTCCATTTGAAGACAGTCCCTGATCCTTTGACCATTCCTCATACATTGCTGTACATTCTTTCCATAAAGCATAATATCGTTGCAACTGTATTATCATATTATTATCTTTTCTCATCTTTTTCCTCCTTAAATTAGTACGAATCCGGACTTTTGTATTATAGTCCGAGTTCGTACTAATTGTCAAGATTTATTTATATACTTTTTCTTTATATAAACAATCAATAGTCCCTTACTAAGGACAGGAAGATTATGAAATTTCCCTGTCCTCTTTTAATAATATCCTCGTTCTTCCATCCAGTCTTTCACATAACATCTGATTCCAATATAAATAATATGCGACAGTAATAGCAATACAATAAGATTTATCGGATTAGCGTTTTTAATCCATTCTCCAAAGTAAATTACAACAGCTGTACTCGTTATCGCTACCACGATACTGATGATATCCCAACAATATTTCCGGTAGATTTTTCCTACCTGATAACCAATCCCGATTATCAGCCACCCGGTTATTACGAATAAAATTGCCATGACAGTACCGGCAATCAGCCAGTACACAATCCCGGAAAGAATACTGTTAGGTATTCCACTGCTTAACTGTCCGAAAGAGTCTGCACCTGTCACAAACTCCCGAAATAAACTTCCCATTCCTTTTCCTAACGCACCGAAAAAGACGATACAGTCGTTAAGGAAAACCGGCGAAAGAATCGCAGTAAACAGTGTTGTTGTTATGCTGTACCATGCCAGTAGAAACAAGATACTTTCATAACCAATCGTCATATTTTTATATTTCTTTTCTAACTGGCTTTTACGGCTATCGCATTTTTCTTTTGCTTTCCGGTAAGCAGTACGGTCACATTTTTCACATTTCTCATAAGGCACTTTTTTCTCAACAGCTACCTCTACCGTCTTTTGGTGTGTCTGTGCATAAAGTTTTTCCTGCTCTGCTTTTTCATACTTAAATTTCCATGCCACGGCTTCTGCGTCGGCTCTTTTCCTGCTGTCTGTCTCGCTGGTCAATCGTTCCTCTGTTTGCCTTAATCTTGTCCGCAATGCTTCGATATTCTCGGCTCTGTTTTCGCTGTTCAATTTCTCGTTCAAGGTCAGCGATTCGCTTAGCTGCCTGTTTAGTTCCTGGATTGTCTGGTCTTTCTGATCCAGTTCGTCCTGCATCTGTTCGGTCATCAGCAGAAGTTCTTCCACCTGCCCGACGTTCTCTAAGTTTCTGCATTCGCTCATCGATCTCCCTCGCTTTCTCTATCTGCTGTTTAAGGTCAGCAATTCGCTGTTCTGTTTCTGCAATAAGCTGTTCTCGTTGTTCAGCTTCTGCGTTAATTCCTGCCATTGCTGATTCTCGTTTTCCAACTGTTCGATTCTGGTTTTCTGTTGCTCGATCTGTGAGAGCAGTTCTTCTGTATCTGGCAAAAGATTTAGCAGCCTGGATAATTCGCTGTTTAAGCTTTTTAAACTCTGGTTCTGCTCCTGAAAAGACAGGAGCTGCCTGTCCCGTTCCTGCAATTCCTGTACCATCTCTGCCATAAGATTCTGCTGTTCCTCGATCTGGTTTATCATTGTCTCCATCATGGGAATGACTTCCCGGCTTTCTTCTAATGTCACGCAATCGCTCCTTCCATTGTGTTAATGCACTGGATACTTTTCCAAAAGAAATCTGTATTTTATCCAGCAGTGCATTTTGTCTTTTTATGATCTGGTTTTCCTCTACTTTCCATGAAGTAGAGGATGTCTGTCCGTTTTGAAATTTCTCGTCAATTTTTCTGGCATCTGCGCCCTCATGGATCGTCGGTATCTCTAATTTTCCCTGCCTTGCATAAGAACGATGGTCAATGTGATTTTCCGTTTTCAAATGTGCATTACAGACGTTTGCCCATTCGCTCCGCCATAGCTCACAATTTTTCGGATTGTTCCACCCGGTAGCATCGGTTAATACACGTTTCCACTGTTTGCGGTTCCTTGTCCCGACTTTCTGGACTCCATTTTCATCAAGTACGGGGATTCGGATTCCATGACGGTCAGGGTTCTTTTTATCCTGCCACCAGTCCGGATGGGATTCATCCACCACAATATTTCCATTTTCATCTCTGACAAACTCCCAATCCTTGATTTCTTTGTTCCCCCATGAGTGGTCTGGATTGAATGGTCGCATCGTCACAAGTAAATGCACATGGGGATTTCCATCTCCTTTATCGTGGATACTCCAGTCCGCACACATTCCCTTATCTACAAAGGTCTTTTGAATATATTCAGTTGTATAATCAATCTGTTCCTGTCGGCTCCATTCTTTCGGAAGCGAAAATTCAAATGACCTGCCGAGTTGTGCATCCGAGGTCTTCTCAATCTTCAAAACTTCATTCCATAAACGCTGTTTCTGAAAAGTAAGTTTAAATTTTCCCAGTGCAGCATCTTTGTTATCTGCTCTTTTATATCGGGCAGATTTCTGAAACCGTCTGATATTTTCAGCAGGTACGTTCAGCCATTCCTGTGGTGCATTTTCACACATCAACAGGCTGGTATAAACGACTTCTTTTTTGGCAGTGTAGTAGCTGATCCTGCCTGTTTCTTCATTTTTCATCACATCACCATTGAGATACGCAGATGCTGATATGATGGATTTCCCTTTGCTGCGTCCAACAATCTTTACTGTATAATGAAAAATCGCCATGCTCCGTTTCCCCCTTTCTGCCGTATCCGGCTTTGATTTCCGGCAGGTAACGTTTTCCCAAAAAGAAAATGGTATCTGCCGGAACGCCCTCTGCGTAAGAGTGCCCTGTGCATAACAGCCTGCATGGAATGCGCCCCTCTGGCGAAGAGTGCCTCCTGCGGCATGAGCAGGTCTGGCTGAAAGCCCCGCCGACGGAACGAGCCCGGCAAGCATAAGCGCAGACCGGTTGCCACCTGTGGCAAACTTATACGGACGACCTCTGGTTGTCCATAAGTGCGCCCTTCATGAAAAAGCAATGAAGGGAATGGAAAATCCACTCCCTCCGGCATTACACTTCCTCCGTATTCGCAACTGGCTCTTTCTGCATTGCCTTTGAGAAGAATTTCCCATTTGCTTCCTGCCTTTTTAAGAAGCCGATCAGCTTTGGGATATCATCTTCCTCAATCGCAGAACCCAGCACCGATTCCACCGCACCACCAATCTGGCAGAGCCTGTGTGTCCGCTTTTTAGTTTCCACATCTTTCTGACGTTTCTTCAGTTCCCGTTTCTGTGCTGCATACTGTTTTGCTTTCTCAAGGCTTTCCTGTTCTTTCTTTTCCAACTGGAGCATACGCTCCTCATAACTCTTTGTTGATCTTGCCATAAATATCATCGTCCTTTCTTTTTCTTCCAAACATAAGTTTCCTGTTGTCTGTCAGACGAAGTACATGGTATAATCTGTTTGCGTGTAGGTATATCATGACTCCGGTCTGATAGAACCTTTGGCGGTTTCTTCGGGAACCGCTTTTTTAAGTTGAACCGTTTCTTGTGACTGCTTTCACATTTCCCTTATCCCTCAAGTCTCTGCCCTCGTTGGCTTCCATAAAAAGTTCCAGCATATCCGTTTTGATCAGGACTTTTCTCCCAACCTTTAATACCGGAAGTTTCTTCCATTCCACCAGTTTTCTCAGGGTGTTCCTGCCGATTCCCGTATAATCAGCAGCTTCTTCAATAGATAAGGCAATCTTTCTTTGTGTCATATGACCACCTCCTTTTAAATTGCATTATGCAATTTCATTTGTGCTGTCAGTATAGCGTGTTTATATTGCTTTGTCAAGCATTATGAAATTTCATTCGTTTTCTATAAATTGCATATTGCAATATATTTTGTTGCGTGGTATAGTAATGACATACCGAAAAAGGAGGCACATCAGCATGAAAGATAAAGAACTACGCAAGCTGATCGGCAGCAGGGCAAAACAGCGCCGTCTCGAATTAAATCTGACACAGCCTTATGTCGCAGAGAAGATGGGAGTTACCGCTTCCACAATCCTGCGTTATGAGAATGGTTCGATTGACAATACCAAAAAGATGGTACTGGAAGGCCTTTCGGAAGCACTTCATGTATCGATTGAATGGCTCAAAGGGGAAACCGATGAATATGAAACTGATATTACGGATAAGAAGGAATTGCAGATTCGTGATGTGATGGGCGATATTCTCAAACAGTTACCTCTTGATCTTAATAAAACAGAAGACGCTTTTTCTAAAGACTTACTGCTGTTAATGTTAAAGCAATATGAACTGTTTCTGGATTCGTTTCAGTTCGCCTGTAAAAATTACAAAGGCAGTACCAAAGATGCGGACATTGCCAAAGTAATGGGATTTGAATCGAAAGATGAATATAATGAGATTATGTTTCTCAGGGAGATCACACATACTGTCAACGCATTTAATGATATGGCAGATGTTGTAAGGCTCTATTCAAAGAAACCGGAAGCGGCAGAACAAAGGCTTGCAAATCTTTTATCCGAAGTTATGTATGACGATTCTGAATCGGTATAGTAAGATAATCGGAGTTATGATACAATGAGCGCAAGCGAGTCAAGCTGTTTACAGATTTGACGAGCGGCGAATTGGCTTATGGACTTGTCCATAAGATGCCTACACGCAAGAAGCATTTCAGCAGTTCCGATTGTCTGATATCGAAAGGAGACATACGATTATGGCAAAAGGATCTGTTAGAAAAAAAGGAAAAAAATGGTACTATCGTTTCTATGTAGAAGATGCAAGCGGTAAAATGGTTCAGAAAGAATACGCCGGAACCGAAAGTAAAAGTGAGACGGAAAAGCTTCTCCGCAAGGCACTGGAAGACTACGAAGATAAGAAGTTTGTTGCAAAGGCAGATAATCTTACCGTAGGGGAACTTCTGGATATGTGGGCAGAAGAAGAACTGAAAACTGGGACACTCAGCAACGGTACAGTGGAAAATTATCTTGGTGCAATCCGATGTATCAAAAAACACCCGATTGCAGACCGCAAACTGAAAACAGTTACTGCCGAACATTTACAGGCATTTCTTGATCTGCTTACATTCGGTGGTGAGTTTCCAGACGGGAAAGTAAAAAAGGGATACAGCAAAGATTATATCCATTCTTTTTCCGCAGTGTTACAGCAGTCATTCCGTTTTGCAGTATTTCCAAAACAGTTAATCAGTTTCAATCCGATGCAGTATATTAAGCTGAAAAAGCAGGCAGAGGAAGTTGACCTCTTTTCCGATGATGAAGTGGAAGAAGGTACACAGCCGATTTCACATGAGGATTATGAACGGCTTATCCAATATCTGGAAAAGAAAAATCCACCTGCTATTCTTCCGATTCAAATTGCGTATTATGCCGGGCTCCGTATCGGGGAAACCTGTGGTCTTACATGGCAGGACATTAACCTTGAGGAACAATGCCTGACCATAAAACGCAGTATCCGCTACGACGGCATGAAACACAAAAATATTATCGGACCAACGAAACGGAAAAAAGTAAGGATTGTTGATTTTGGAGATACGCTGACTGAAATACTGAAAGCTGCCAGAAAAGAACAGCTCAAAAACCGGATGCAGTATGGCGAATTATATCACCGCAATTACTACAAAGAAGTGCATGTGAAAAACAGGGTATATTATGAATACTATCATCTTGACGGAACACAGGAAGTCCCGACAGATTACAAAGAAATCTCCTTTGTCTGCCTGCGACCAGATGGCTCTTTGGAACTGCCGAGTACACTCAGCATTGTATGCAGATCAGTGGCAAAGAAGCTGGAAGGATTTGAAGATTTCCATTTTCACCAGTTGCGTCACACTTATACCAGCAATCTGCTTTCCAATGGAGCTGCACCGAAAGATGTACAGGAACTGTTAGGACACTCTGATGTCAGTACCACAATGAATATTTACGCTCACTCAACAAGAAAAGCAAAACGGGATTCCGCAAGACTTCTTGATAAAGTAGCGAGCAATGCTTAACTAAAAATTTCCCTTATTTCCCTTGCGGATTCCGCATAAGGGCAAAAATAAGGGAAAATACATATCATTTCACTATTTAATGGGCTGAAAAGCCTGTAAAATAAGGAAAGTTCAGGAAATCTCTCCACAAATACTGATTTGTTTATGAAATAAATCGCCCGCTCAAATGGTGTGTCATGGGATTGTGAGTGGCGTCTTGCGCAAAGCCGGAGTAATTTTTGTTCCGTTGTCCGAAAATAAGAAAAGTCTAGGTATGCCTGAATTAGATTTTCGCGGAGTGACGTGAACGGCAACAACGAGTCATCCATGACTCGATGCTGCCTTGTTCTGCCATCCGTGGCAGAACATCACTGTGTGTAGGCAGGCATACCAAGATTTTCTAATTTTCTCCCAAAGTCACAAAATTAGCTTCGGCTTTGCGCAAGATGCCAGTCTTCAGGTTGTGAACACCATTTGGGTGGGCGGTTCATCTCAAAATGGGGGCGCGGGTGTGAATTTTTGATATTCGCACGAATGGAAATATGCTTAAAATCCTAATGTGCTGTATCATTGATATTCAGCCTGATGACTTGTCTGAAGTTTCATCTGCTATGTTGCATTACATTAATC
>NZ_QRHS01000029.1:0-42861 GCF_003470905.1 Roseburia sp. AM23-20 | reverse complement strand
TGTCACTTTTTAATTAAAGTGGCAGATATACTAAATTTCAATGATACAGTATACTAGAAAATGAAAATCGGTATGTGGAGCTATGTAGCATTCATCTTCTGGAATAAAATTTTTAGGAGGAAAATATGAGTTTGGTGATTAAAGCAAATGGTGTATTTACATTTCCACCAGATCAATTATGTATTTTGGAGCATAATGGGAAAAAATTACATTGTAATGTTGATTTATTGATAGCTGATTATAAAGAAAAGCAAGCCGAAAAGGTATGTGTTAATAATATATACAAGCCAAATGATGGGGTTAATTCAAGATATGCTATGACAACAGATATTAGTAAGCCGATTATAATTGTCCGATTTGATGATGGAATTTATGAGGTTTTGGATGGAAATCATAGATTATTTAGAGCAGCACAAGAAGGAAAATTATATATTAAGGCACATATTTTGAATGAGACAGAAATGGAAAAATATATAATGAATTAAAACTAAAAGATATTTTATTTGAACAGCGCAAGGCAGTTATAAATCTATAGAAAGGTTTGTAACTGCCTGTTTTGGTGTTAAAAATTTCTGGACAATTTGTCCAAAGGTCGGGGCAGTCGGTACAAGGCTGTTCTTCTTAGTGCTGGAGGTGCAAATGGAGTTATGGATTGCGGTATTGCTGTGGTGTGTCTGCTGGCTTCCGTTTTATGGAATGATAGTTGCGGCAGACCGTTCAGACACAAAGATGCAGGATATTTGGAAGGGGAGGACAATGGAGTCTTTACGAGATATTGACAGAGTAATGCAACGGGAAATAAAAAAAGGTAGTACACCGTTGCAGTTTGAGAACATAAAGTTTAGCGGTGACAGCTATCATGTGATCGCTTCACAAGAAAAGCTGATACAGGTGCTTTCCTACCTGTTGAGGATTGGGGAGTATGAAGCATTTGCCGGAAAAACGATAGGAAATAATGTTTACATGGATATGAGGGGAAAACAGGCAATTTTTAAAAGAGCCAGACTGTCCTATGAGAGAAAGAACATTTTTGCCACGATCAAGCGTCTGGCAAAAAAATATAAGCCGGATTATGAGGGAAAAGTGTATTTAGAAACGGTCAGATGCTTTTTTACAATGTCTGAGGAAGAACTGGAAAAATTCCGATATAATTATCAGGGCAGAGATACTTATGCTTTTCCGATGTCAGAAAAATATATCATGGGGCTGTATGCCCATTGCCTGTCTGCAAGAAAAGCGTTGGCACTGGAAAATAATGAGTCGGAGGGACTATCAAACACAGAGGTTTCTATGGTAAAATTGGAGAGTGTCAGGGAGGTGGTATTTCAGGCATTGTTACTTGATGATGTGAAGTTGGAAGATGGAAAGATATATGCGGAACTTTGTACAGTTTACATATTGTGAGTTATGAAAATATTAGGTTCTAGTGATGGTGAAGAATGTGAAAGAAAAGTATAATGATTTAATAGATATAATTTCGTATATTGGCTGGTCAATAAGTGTGTGGCTGTTGGTATATTTTCAATTAAATATGAACACTATTGATGATACTTATCGTTTGGTTGTCTGGATGTTTGTATTCTTTGGTTGTCTTTTTTATAAAGATAGCTATAAAGAGGTTACAAAAGAGATAATAAAAAGTGGAGTAATTCTAATTGGTACAAATATTTTAGAGTTGTATTTGGTTGGGGATATTAGTGGTATAAAAATATTTAAATTGGTTTTAGCACAGGTGTTGTATCAGATATTAGCATATTTATTTGTATTTTTTATTAGAAAATCAAAAGAATTTCATGGAAGGTATACGGATAGATTAGTAGTCTTATATTTACTAGTTTTGGGATTTCTGTTGTTTGTAATAAAACTTGAGATAATTTGTGCTCTAATCTGTACAAGTATTATTTCATTAATAAGAGGATATTTTTATTACAAGAGATGCTGCTTAGAAAAACGCAGACAAAAAGAGTTGGAAGACCATTTAGAAAGAGAACATAAAGAGAAAGAAAATGAAATGATAAAAATGAGAAAAAAGATTGAAGATTATGATGAACTTGTGAAAAAAAATAAGAAATTGGAAGCAAAGATAAGAATACGAGAAAATAAAAAAAGAAGAAAAAAGCATTAGCTATACAGCGTAAGGGCAGTTATAGACCGTAAAGGTTTGTAGCTGCCCTTTTTTGCGTTAAAAAACTTTTGGACAAATTGTCCAGAAGTGGAAAGGAGCATGATGAAATATTTACTGCACAGGCTGTATGTTCCACCATAGCGGAAATGCAGCAATAAAAAATCAAGGAGGAAAACCATGCAGGAGGAAGTGACACAGAAAACGATTGCCCTTGTTTTTAAGTCCTCCAGACTGACTGCGGATGTACTGAAAAAAGCCATGCAGATGTATCTGGAACACCGGAAAGCCGGGAAACAGGCAACGCATGGGAAAATGTCAGTAAAAGAGCTGGTCGGTCAGGGTATAGGTGCTTCGAGTATTGAGGTTACAGACAATAACATCAAGTCTTTTGAGAGAGTGGCAAAGAAATATAATGTTGACTTTGCTGTGAAAAAAGATAAGACAACAGAACCTCCGAAGTACATGGTATTTTTCAAGGGCAAGGATGCCGATGTGATCACACAGGCATTCAAGGAATTTGTGAAAGTTAATGAGAAGAAGCGTGGAAGAATTTCTGTCAGGGAGAAGCTGGCAGAGTTCAGGCAGATATTAGGGAAAGACAAGAACAGGGAGAGGGCAAGGGAACACCAGAAGGACAGAGGGCAGTCATTATGAGTAAAGTCATAGATGGAATTATAAAAGACCTGAAATCCATTCCGAAAACCGTTCAGGAGAAAACCAAGAGTGTAGATAAAAAGAAACTTGTCCTTATGAGTATGCCCTATGTTCTGGCAGGTTATTTCTGTGACAAGCTCGCATGGCTGTGGAGAGTATCACCGGGGCAGGACGCTTCTGCAAAGATGATGGCAGCTATGGAGGGCATGGATGACCTGTTTGCCAATCCATTGCCGAGTGTTTTTCCGAGAGATCTGCTGATTGGGATTGCCGGGGGTGCAGCACTCCGTCTTATGGTGTACCTGAAAGCCAAAAATGCCAAGAAATTCCGGCAGGGAGTGGAGTATGGTTCAGCAAGGTGGGGAACTGCAAAGGACATTGAACCTTATGTTGATCCGGTGTTTGAGAATAATATCATTCTCACAGAAACGGAACGGCTGATGATGTCCGGCAGACCGAAGCACCCGAAGTATGCAAGAAATAAAAACATTCTTGTAATCGGTGGTTCAGGAAGTGGTAAGACAAGATTTTTTGTCAAACCAAATTTGATGCAGATGCACTCATCGTATGTTGTCACCGACCCGAAGGGGACAGTGCTTGTTGAGTGTGGAAAAATGCTTGCAAAAAACAAATACAGGATAAAAGTCCTGAATACCATTAACTTTAAAAAATCCATGCGCTATAATCCTTTCGCCTACATACGCAGTGAAAAGGATATTTTGAAACTTGTAAACACGATTATCTTAAACACCAAAGGGGAGGGACAGCAGGCAACGGAAGATTTTTGGGTAAAAGCCGAAAAACTCTACTATACGGCACTGATCGGCTACATCTGGTATGAGTGCGTGGAGGAAGAACAGAACTTCACGACGCTGCTTGACATGATAAATGCAAGTGAAGCGAGGGAGGACGATGAAGAATTTAAAAATCCTGTCGATTTGATGTTCGATGAGCTGGAGGAGAGAGAACCAGACCACTTTGCGGTCAAGCAGTATAAAAAATACAAGCTGGCTGCGGGAAAGACAGCAAAATCCATTCTGATTAGCTGTGGTGCGAGGTTAGCACCGTTTGATATTAAAGAGCTTCGTGACCTGACAAGTTATGATGAGTTGGAACTTGATATGTTAGGGGATAAAAAGACAGCCTTGTTTGTCATTATCTCTGACACTGACGATACATTCAATTTCATCGTATCCATCATGTATACGCAGCTTTTTAACCTGCTCTGTGACAGGGCAGATGATGTATATAATGGCAGACTGCCAATTCATGTAAGGTGCTTGTTGGATGAATTTGCGAACATCGGGCAGATACCAAAGTTTGAGAAGCTGATCGCTACTATCCGTAGCAGGGAAATATCAGCTTCTATTATTTTGCAGTCAAAGTCGCAGCTCAAGGCAATTTATAAGGACAACGCCGATACGATTGAAGGGAATTGTGACACCACGTTATTCCTCGGAGAAAAAGAAAAGACCACGCTCAAAGAGCTGGCGGAAGTTTTGGGTAAGGAAACGATTGACCTTTATAACACCTCTGATACAAGGGGTACATCGCAGTCCTATGGTCTGAATTACCAAAAGACCGGAAAAGAATTGATGAGTCAGGATGAGATTGCAGTCATGGACGGAGGCAAGTGTATCATGCAGCTTCGTGGTGTCAGACCATTCTTTTCAGATAAGTTTGATATAACCAAACACAAGCAGTACCACTTACTTTCTGACTATGACGAGAAAAATACCTTTGACATCGAAAAATATGTGAAAAACCTGAACCATGCAAGGATCAGGAACAATGACACCGTTGATGAGGTGGAAGATGTCGGGGAGATCACTGCATAAACTTCTGGACAAAAAGTCCAAAAGTTGAAAGACAACTGAATACGGAACAATCAAACCAACCTTTGGACAAAAAGTCCAAAAGTACAAATAAAAAAGAAAGAGGGAAAATATTATGGCATTTTTTACAAGCGCAGTAACAGGATTAAAAACAGTAGTGACAGCTATCGGAGCAGGTGTCGGCGTATGGGGCGTTATCAACCTTTTAGAAGGTTACGGGAATGACAATCCGGGCGCAAATGCTCATGTACGGTAAGGAAGCAAGCAACCGAAAACAAGAGATAGACCGCCAGCACTACACTATTCCGAACCAAAGACCAAAAGATAAGCATTGTGGGAAAATCTAAACTTTTGGATTTTCCTACAATGCCGACTACGGCGGAATCCTTCCCACTCCTTATATCTTTATTTCCGTATACATTGAATTTGTATTTAGTAAATGCTATAATGTCCCTATTCAAATTATAAATGTGTTGAATTAGTTACATGTACATATTTTTTGTGCCGCATAAATACCCTGTTGAGGTTGTCGTTCTTTGTCCAGATGTGGAAACAATAAAAGGAAGGGAACGATACAGGGAGAAAACAGGCTATTCCGGCTTTACGGTTGAAACCTTATACGATACATTTATGCAGACAACACCACGGATCGGCTTTTGGCTGGACAATTCCAACCAAACACCACAGCAGACAGCAGAAACCATTCTGAACGCCAGAAAGTCGGTATGATTGTTACATATAAGGGGAAGAAAAATTTCTTTTAGGTACTTTCTTTCCTAAAACTAATGTGATATAATAGCATCATTCCAAAAAAGGAGTAAAAAATATGCGGCAAGGTATTCTTAAATAAAACTATAATCAAATAGTGGGAACAAAGGATTATGATAGTCCCTTTTGTGGGGGCTTGGTTTTTTGTACCCAATTTAAGAATACTTTTGCCTTATCAATTTTGACATATCCGAAAAACAGCAATCACAAACAGGTGTATGCTGTATATGTGTATGTCCGCAAATTATAATCCCCAGTGGTAAAAGTATTTTACTGCTGGGGATTTTTATGCCCTTTTGGGGCTGTAAAAGGAGGACAATCACATGAAAATAATCAATATTGGAATTCTCGCCCATGTAGACGCAGGAAAAACAACATTGACGGAAAGCCTGCTGTACACCAGTGGAGCGATTGCGGAACAAGGAAACGTGGATAAAGGAACTACAAGAACAGACACTATGATTTTGGAACGGCAGCGCGGAATTACCATTCAGACAGCGGTTACTTCTTTTTGCTGGAATGATTATAAAATCAATATCGTGGACACTCCCGGTCATATGGATTTTTTAACCGAAGCATACCGCTCTTTATCTGTCCTTGACGGAGCTGTTTTAGTCATTTCGGCAAAAGACGGCGTACAGGCACAAACCCGTATATTATTCCATGCGCTTCAGAAAATGGACATTCCGACAATTATCTTTATAAATAAGATAGACCAAAATGGGATCGACCTGCGGCGTGTTTACCAAAGCATTAAAGATAAACTTACCAGTGATATGATTGTCATGCAGGAGGTTTCCCTGTCGCCAAAGATAACCATGACCGATATTTCTGATTTGGACAAATGGGATATGATTATTTCCGGAAGCGATGAACTATTAGAACGATATGTTGCAGAGGATTCTTTGGATATACAGGAATTACAATATGAAAAGTGCAAAAGAACCAGATGCTGCTCTTTGTTTCCTGTTTATCATGGGAGTGCAAAAGACAATTTAGGAACAGAAAAACTGATTGAAGCGATTACAGAAACTTTCATTACAGAAACAGACGATATTCAGTCTGAATTATGTGGATATGTTTTTAAGGTTGAGTATACAGAGCGGAAAAAACGGCTTTCTTATTTACGCCTGTATCATGGGACGCTCCATTTACGGGATACCCTGCTGCTGTCAAAAAAGGAAAAAATAAAGATTACAGAAATGTGTATTCCGTCAAATGGTGAAATCGTCCCGGTTGACCATGCCTGTCCGGGAGAAATTGTTATTTTAGCTGATGATACTTTGAAACTGAACGACATTCTGGGAAATGAAAAACTCCTGCCTCACAAAACACGGATTGATAATCCCATGCCATTACTTCGGACAACGGTAGAGCCGCAAAAGCCGGAGCAAAGGGAAGCCCTGTTAAATGCCCTCACAGAGATTGCTGATACAGACCCTCTTTTGCATTTTGACATTGATACTGTTACACATGAGATTATATTATCTTTTTTGGGAAAAGTACAGTTAGAAGTTATTTGTTCGCTATTAGAAGAAAAATATCATGTGGGCGTGGCTATGAAAGAGCCTTCGGTTATTTATCTGGAAAGACCGCAAAAAAAAGCGAGCTACACGATTCATATTGAAGTGCCGCCGAATCCGTTTTGGGCATCTATTGGTTTGACTGTAACACCGCTTCCTGTTGGAAGCGGAACACAATATAAAAGCGAGGTATCTCTCGGCTATTTAAACCAAAGTTTTCAAAATGCCGTCATGGAGGGTGTGCGTTATGGAATGGAGCAGGGCTTATATGGCTGGGGAGTGACAGACTGCCAAATTTGTTTTGATTATGGAGTTTATTACAGCCCGGTCAGCACCCCCGCTGATTTTCGTTTTCTTGCGCCTGTCGTGTTGGAGCAGGCATTGAAAAAAGCAGGAACACAACTGTTGGAACCATACCTTTCCTTTACCCTTTTTGCACCGCAGGAATATCTTTCACGGGCTTATAATGACGCACCAAAGTATTGCGCAATCATTGAATCAACCAGACTTGAAAAAGATGAAGTTATTTTTAAGGGGGAAATCCCTGCCCGTTGTATTGGTGAATATAGAAATGATTTGAATTTTTATACAAATGGAAGAAGTGTCTGCATTACAGAATTAAAAGGGTATCAGGAAACTTCCGGCGAGCCTGTGTTTCAGCCACGCCGCCCGAACAGCCGTTTAGACAAGATCCGGCATATGTTTCAGAAGATAATGTAACATCTTGCGCAATGCAAACGTTCATTGCTGGCTATTGCGAAATATCATTGATAAAATCAGCATCAGAGAGGAGGAACCATTTTGAACCAGAAACAGACGGATATTACAACAGGAAAGCAAATACGTCATCTGCGAACACAATCGGGAATGACACAGGAAGAACTGGCTGGGAAATTGAATGTTACCCGGCAGGCGCTATCGAATTGGGAGAGAGATGTTAATGAACCCGATTTAAATACGTTGAAAAAAATTTGTTTTCTTTTTGGAGTCCACATGGACGATTTTGCGAAGGAGGTAATAACAAAAATGGAAACATGTGAAAAAAAGAGAAACGACAATTTAATAAGTATGATATGGCAATTGGACTTTTTTATGGTGTCGGGATATTTCTTGGCATTGGTATTTTCTTTGTTGGCGGTTTTATGACAATGTCGGGTGCAGGGTGGGGAGCATCACTATTTGGCGGTGGCTGTTTTTCTCTTGTATTTGGCTTGATATGCCATGCAGTTATTACATTGAGAAGAAATGACAAATGATGACATATCCTGCTTTCTAGTCTTTTCGGTCATATCGCGTAAAAAAGCCGCTGCTTTTGGCTTTCCAATAGCGGCGGCAAAGGGAAATATCCTTTGAATACCTTACAGAAGAAAAGTTTTGCAGCATTATAAAAATAAAAGCCTATACCATTTTGGAAAGAAAAGATACATAATAGTCAAGACGGCAACAATCAGAAGTTATGGAGGGTAACAATGGAATATAGTAAGGAAGATTTAATGGAAGCAAAAAGGCAAATTTTGGGAGTGGGAGAGAACATGGGAACAGAGGAAAGCAAAAAGATCTGGGAGAAAAACGCACAATTTTGGGATGATGCAATGGGTGACGAATCCAATGAATTTCACAGAGAGGTAGTACGTCCCAAAGTAACGGAACTTCTCTCTCCTGATCCTTCGGATTACATTTTGGATATTGCGTGCGGCAATGGAAATTATTCTTCGTATCTTGCACAGAGAGGCGCTTCGGTCGTCGCTTTTGATTACAGCAAAAAAATGATAGAATTGGCTAAAAGACGGCGATCACAATATGCAAAACAAATTGAGTTTTGCGTAGCGGATGCGACCAATAGAGAAAGCTTATTAGGATTAAAAAGAAATCGAGCCTTTACGAAAGCAGTTTCTAATATGGCAATTATGGATATTACGGATATTGAACCGCTTTTTATGGCTGTTTATGAACTATTGGAGGAAAACGGGATTTTTGTCTTTGCAACGCAGCACCCTTGTTTTATCACATTGACTGAAAAATATATGACACCGCACAGTTACTATGATATAGCGATCGAAGGGCAGCCGGAGGAGCAGATTTATTATCATCGTTCCATACAAGATATTTTTAACCTTTGTTTCAGAGCTGGATTTGTCATTGATGGATTTTATGAAGAATGTTTCAAAAACAATAAAGAAATTCCTATGGTAATGATAGTAAGGCTTAAAAAGGTAAAACGTGATAGCTTAAAATAAATTCAAGTTTGCCGGATAAATAGCAAACCCGGCCGAGCCAGTCAACGGTCAAGATGAACGGGCTTCGCCCGCCGTTGACAGCCCCGCCCGGTTTTGCAGTTAGGCAGTCAAGGAGCGACAGCCTAAAGTGCTGCCGCCCCTTACTATCATAAAAAGCAACTACTAACCAGCCACAGCCCTTTTGGGAGGAAAGGGGGATTTTCCATGACCTGTACAGAAGAATATCGGGAACATATCGAGTACACTTTCCATGCCTTTTGCAAAGTCGTTATCCGAAATGCAACGATCAACGCAGCGAGGACACGGAGCAGGAAGCACAAAAGAGAAATATCCCTTGAATACCTCACAGACGAAAAGCACTACCCTTTAGGCACGACAGATGAATATTTCCAAGCCCCGGAGCCGGACGAGGAATACATACTTACCCTTTGCGGCGATACGGTCATTTTCAGCAGCGGTTTACTTGCGGAAGCCCTGTCACGGCTGGACGAACGGGAGCGGGAAATGATTTACCTGTCCTTTTTCAAGCGTATTCCACAGCACGAAATTGGCAGACAGTACGGGCGCAGCCGCAGCACAGCGGGCTACCATATCCGAAAAGCCCTACGGCAGCTCCAAGCGGAAATGGAGGGAATGGCATATGAGAAATAATAGGCTTCTCCCCTATGAAACAATCGTCCAAGCCGCCAGCGGGGAGCCGGAAGCGGTGGGAACTGTATTGCAGTATTACCGCCGCCGCATACAATGTGCCGCCCGTGTGAATGGACGGGTAGACCAAGATACAGAGGACTACATCACCCAGACGCTTCTCACAGCTATTTTCAAGTTCCGCTTTGGGAGATAGCCCTACCGCCTACAACTGAATAACCGCCGCTTCGCCGGCAACCAGAAAGCAGTAAATCTATTCAACAGATTTGCTGCTTTTTTTCGTTCCTGTTTGGCATTTTTGAAAATCCCCAGTATGAAAAAACAAAAGGGAAAATAGCCGCCGCAGTTGGCAAAATCCCTTACTTATCCGTAGAGGGTATCAAAGAAAAAAATACTGCCATTGTCCGCCTATTCCGGCTTGCGTGGTGTTGTAGGGAATAGAGGGGAAATTCTAAAAATCTCCGTCCATTTTGCTTTGCGTGGTGTTGTAGGTAGTGAAAGGAAAATTTTCAAGATAAGCCGGAATAGCGGGTAGCAAAGCCCTTTTGAAACGTTTTGTTAGCGGAAAGGACGGGAGCCGGGGAACGCCGGAGTTTTTCAGAGCAAGATTCTACCGAGGTGCCAAAATTCGCTCTCCGCTTATTTTTGCCCCTGCGGGAATCTTGTTGGGGAGTGCCTTCCCCAAACCCTGCTATGCGCCCTGTCGGGCGAGAACGCCGGAGTTTTTCAGAGCAAGATTCTACCGAGGTGCCAAAATTCGCTCTCCGCTTATTTTTGCCCCTGCGGGAATCTTGTTGGGGAGTGCCTTCCCCAAACCCTGCTATGCGCCCTGTCGGGCGAGAACGCCGGAGTTTTTCAGAGCAAGATTCTACCGAGGTGCCAAAATTCGCTCTCCGCTTATTTTTGCCCCTGCGGGAATCTTGTTGGGGAGTGCCTTCCCCAAACCCTGCTATGCGCCCTGTCGGGCGAGAAAGGAGGTCACAGACCATGCGAAAGAAATACAATACGCCCCACCGCCGTCATGTGGTAAAGACCCGCATGACCGATGAAGAATACGCCGACTTCACCGGGCGGCTGGCGGCTTATGAAATCAGCCAGTCCGAGTTTATCCGGCAAGCCATACGGAAAGCGACCATACGCCCCATTGTCACCGTTTCCCCGGTCAATGACGGGCTGCTTGCCGCCCTCTCCAAGCTCACGGCAGAGTACGGGAAAATCGGCGGCAACTTAAACCAGATTGCCCGGAGCCTGAACGAATACGGAAGCCCCTACCGGGGGCTGGAAAAGGAAGTGCGGGGAGCCGCCGCCGACCTTGCCGCCTTGAAGTTTGAAGTCTTGCAGAAAGTAGGTGAAGCCGTTGGCGATACTCAAACATATCAGCTCTAAAAATGCCAACTACGGGGACGCTGAAAAATACCTCACATTCGAGCATGACGAGTTTACCATGAAGCCCACCCTTGACGCAGACGGGCGGCTCATACCGAGGGTAGACTACCGCATATCCTCTCTGAATTGTGGCGGGGAGGATTTTGCCGTTGCCTGTATGCGCTCCAATCTCCGCTACGGCAAGAACCAGAAACGGGAGGACGTAAAGAGCCACCACTACATCATCAGCTTTGACCCACGGGACGGCCCGGACAACGGCTTGACCGTTGATCGGGCGCAGGAGCTGGGCGAGAAGTTCTGCGCCGAGCATTTCCCCGGACACCAGGCCCTTGTCTGCACCCACCCGGACGGACACAGCCACACCGAAAATATCCATGTGCATATCGTCATTAACAGTCTGCGGATTGCGGAGGTTCCCATGCTGCCCCACATGGACAGGCCAGCGGACAGGAAAGCAGGCTGCAAGCACCGCTGTACGGACGCAGCTATGAACTATCTGAAAGCCGAAGTCATGGAGATGTGCCACAGCGAGGGGCTTTACCAGATAGACCTTTTGAACGGCAGCAAAGAACGCATTACCGAGCGTGAGTATTGGGCGCAGAAGAAAGGACAGGCTGCCCTTGACAGAGCCAACGCCCCTATTGCTGCGGACGGTATCGCGCCCCGGCAGACCAAGTTTGAAACGGATAAGGCGAAGCTGCGCCGGACTATCCGGGAAGCCCTTGCCGCTGCTTCCGGCTTTGATGAGTTTGCCGCCCTGCTTCTCCGGCATGGTGTGACCGTCAAGGAGAGCCGGGGGCGGCTAAGTTACCTCACGCCGGACAGGACGAAGCCAATTACCGCCCGGAAGCTGGGGGACGATTTTGACCGGGCTGCTGTCCTCTCCGTTTTGGAGCAGAACGCCGCCAGAGCCGCCGAAAAACCCGCAGCCATAGCGGAATACCCCGGCAGTATCAAAGACCGCTTACGGACGAAAAAAGAAGCGAAAAACGCCCCGAACAATGACGCTGTACAGCGCATGGTAGACATAGCCGCCAAGCGAGCCGAGGGGAAAGGACGGGGCTATGAGAAGTGGGCGACCATGCACAACCTCAAACAGATGTCGGCTACCCTCATGCTCTACCAGCAGTATGGCTTTTCTTCCCCGGACGAGCTGGACGCTGCCATTTCCGCAGCCAACACCGCCACGCAGGAGAGCCTTGCCGGACTGAAAGGGCTGGAAGCCGCTATCCGGGAGAAAAAGGAATTGCAGCGCAACCTTTTGGGCTATATCGGCACGAAGCCCGCCCGTGACGGTCTGAAAGCGCAGAAATCGGAGAAAGCCCGGAGAGCCTACCGGGAACAGCACGAAAGCGATTTTATCATAGCGGACACAGCCGCCCGTTATTTCCGGGAGCATGGAATAACCAAGCTGCCAGCCAGCAAAGCCCTGCAAAGGGAGATTGAGCAGCTTACCGTCCAGAAGAACGCCGGATATAACGACTACCGGGAGAAACGCCAGCGGGCGCAGGAGCTTCAGACAGTCAGACGCAATATCGACCAGATTTTAAGGGGCGCACCGAGCCAGCAGAAAAAGCGTGAACAGGAGCGTTAAAGACCGCCCCGAAATGATACCGAAACCCTACAAAAATACAGGTATGATATGAACCCTTACCGCAATACTCCCCGACTTCCAAACGGGGCTTACAGGGCAGAAAAAGCCCGAAAATGATACCGAGAACATACAGAAAATGCCCCCTATCCCGCTACACCGATAGGAACGGCAGAAAGGAGCTTACCATTGCCGAGAATGAGCAAGAAGCGGCGGCTGGAATGGTCTTTCTTCCTCAACCACCGCAACCGTATCACTTACAACGACCTATGCCGGGGCTGCACCCGTGACTGCAAACAGAGCTTCCGGGCGGTTATCATACTATGCCCTCGCTATTATTCCAAACGCTGGAAAAAGGAGGACGCAGCCTATGGCAGATAACCGCAAATATTACTACCTCAAGCTGAAAGAGAGCTATTTTGACGATGATGCAATCGTTCTGCTGGAAAGTATGCAGGACGGCGTTATCTATTCCAACATTCTCTTGAAGCTGTACTTGAAATCGCTGAAAAACGGCGGGAAATTGCAGCTTGACGAGAATATCCCCTACACCGCCCAGATGATTGCGACCATTACCCGCCAGCAGGTAGGTACCGTAGAGAGAGCTTTGAAAATCTTTATGAAGCTGGGGCTTGTGGAGCCTTTGCCAAGCGGCGCACTCTACATGAGCAACATTGAGCTTTTAATCGGCCAGTCCTCTACCGAGGGGGAGCGCAAGCGCAGGGCGCGGCTGGCTTTGCAGGAACAAAAAGCCCTGCCGCAGACAGGGGCGGACAAATGTCCACCATATCGAGCGGACATTTGTCCACCAGAGATAGAGATAGAGAAAGAGATAGATATAGAAATAGAAAAAGAGAGAGAGTTAGAAACGGGACACCCCGCCCCCGCCGCCTATGGCAGATACCACAATGTCATTCTTTCCGATACGGAGCTTGACGGGCTGAAAACAGAGCTTCCCGGCAAGTGGGAGTATTACATTGACCGCCTATCCTGCCATATCGCTTCCAGCGGGAGGAAATACAAGAGCCATGCAGCCACGATTTTCAAGTGGGCGCAGGAGGACGCAGCCAAGAAAGCCCCGAAAAAGGGCATACCCGATTATACCTGTAAGGAGGGCGAGAGCTTATGACGAATGGATTTGATGAAATGATTTTGAATATGACCGACACCACGCCGGAGCCGGAGGACTACACCGGCGAGGACGGGCTTTTATACTGCGGGAAGTGCCACAAGCCCAAAGAGGGCTATTTCCCCAAAGAAACCGCCGCATGGCTGGGGCGTGACCGCCACCCGGCAGAATGTGACTGCCAGCGGGCAGAGCGTGAGGAACGGGAAGCCGCAGAGAAACAGCGCAGTCACCTTGAAACTGTCGAGCGGTTGAAGCGGCGGGGCTTTACAGACCCGGCTATGCAGGGCTGGACGTTTGAGAACGACAACGGCAAGTGCCCGCAAATGGAACACGCCCATTTCTATGTGGAGAACTGGGAAACCATGAAAGAGCGCAACATTGGCTATCTGCTATGGGGCGGCGTTGGCACAGGCAAGAGCTATTTTGCGGGCTGTATCGCAAATGCCCTTATGGAGCGTGAAATCCCCGTGTGCATGACAAACTTTGCATTGATATTGGGTGACCTTGCCGCCAGCTTTGAGGGCAGGAATGAATATATCTCCCGACTTTGCAGCTTCCCGCTGCTTATCCTTGACGATTTTGGAATGGAACGGGGAACGGAATACGGCTTAGAGCAGGTCTACAACGTGATTGACAGCCGTTACCGCAGCGGCAGGCCGCTGATCGTCACGACTAATCTCACGCTGGAGGACTTGCAGCACCCGGAGGACACCGCCCACGCCCGCATTTATGACCGTCTGATTGAAATGTGTTCTCCTGTCCGCTTTACCGGGAGCAACTTCCGAAAAGCCACGGCGCAGGAGAAAATGGGACAACTGAAAAAGCTGATGAACAGAAAGGAGAGCCGCCTATGACCAACACCCCAAAGAATGACCGCAGCACCCGCCGCCCGGATTGCGTGACGGAAATCCGCATAGGTAATTCTGTCCTTGTCGTTTCCGGCTATTTCAAGCAGGACACCACCGCCACCGCCGCCGATAAAATGCTGAAAGTGCTGGAAGCGGAAGCTGCTACACAAAAATCGGCAATTTGACGGGACGTAAAGAAGCAGAAAGGACTGTACAGCCAGCCCCGGCGTGTGGTATGATAGTCATACGGAATAGTGGGGCTGGCTGTCGGAAATGGAGGACACTATGTTAAGACAGACCACCCGAAACCTTATTACCGCCCTTTATCCGAGATTATCCCACGAGGACGAGCTGCAAGGTGAGAGCAATTCTATTTCAAACCAGAAGCGTATTCTTGAAACCTATGCGAAGCAGAACGGCTTTTCCAATCTGCAATGGTACACAGATGACGGTTATTCTGGGGCGAACTTCCAAAGACCCGGTTTTCAAGCCATGCTTGCGGACATTGAAGCCGGAAAAGTCGGCACCGTTATCGTCAAGGATATGTCACGGTTAGGGCGAAACTATCTGCAAGTGGGAATGTATACGGAAATGATTTTCCCACAGAAAGGCGTCCGCTTTATCGCTATCAATGACGGAGTGGACAGCGCACAGGGCGACAATGATTTTGCCCCTCTGCGGAACATTTTTAACGAATGGCTGGTGAGAGATACGAGCAAGAAAATCAAAGCAGTAAAACGGTCTAAGGGTATGAGCGGGAAGCCCGTCACGAGCAAACCCGTATACGGCTACTTTATGGACGAGGACGAAAATTTTATCATTGACGGGGAAGCCGCCCCTGTTGTGCGGCAGATTTACAGCTTGTGCCTTGCCGGGAACGGGCCGACCAAGATAGCCCGTATGCTCACAGAGCAGGAGATCCCCACGCCGGGAACGCTGGAATACCGTCGGACGGGAAGCACCCGCCGCTACCACCCCGGCTATGAGTGCAAGTGGGCGACCAATACCGTGGTACATATCCTTGAAAACAGGGAGTACACGGGCTGTCTGGTAAACTTCAAGACGGAGAAGCCGTCCTACAAGACCAAGCACAGCGTAGAGAACCCCATTGAGAAACAGGCGATTTTCGAGAACCACCATGAGCCTATCATTGACACCCAGATGTGGGAGCGTGTGCAGGAGTTACGCAAGCAGCGCAAACGCCCGAACCGCTATGATGAAGTGGGCTTATTCTCCGGCATACTCTTTTGTGCCGACTGCGGCAGCGTCCTTTACCAGCAGCGTTACCAGAACGCCACCCGCAAGCAGGATTGTTATATCTGCGGGAGCTACAAGAAGCGTACCCGTGACTGTACGGCGCACTTTATCCGCACCGACCTGTTGACCGCCGGAGTGACCGACAA
Source organism: Roseburia sp. AM23-20 (assembly GCF_003470905.1). Taxonomy (NCBI): domain Bacteria; kingdom Bacillati; phylum Bacillota; class Clostridia; order Lachnospirales; family Lachnospiraceae; genus Roseburia; species Roseburia sp. AM23-20. The sequence goes on along the minus strand of NZ_QRHS01000029.1, from coordinate 26,714 downwards.
TCTGCGGAAAGTCACCAGCTATGCAGCGAAGCACGAAGCCCGGTTTATGAAGCTGCTGATCGAGCAGAACGAGGACGGGGGCAAGCGCAGGAACGCCGCAAGGAAAAAGGAGCTGGAAGCCGCCGAGAAGCGTATCAGCGAGTTATCCGCTATCTTCAAGCGGCTGTATGAGGACAGCGTGACCGGGCGCATTTCAGACGAGCGTTTCACGGAGCTGTCGGCAGACTATGAAGCCGAGCAGAAAGAACTGAAAGAGAGAGCCGCCGCTATCCGGGCAGAGCTTTCCAAAGCGCAGGAAGCCACGGTAAACGCAGAAAAGTTTATGAATGTTGTCCGCAAGTACACCAGCTTTGAAGAACTTACCCCTACCCTTTTGCGTGAGTTTGTGGAGAAAATCGTTGTGCATGAGTGCAGCTATGACGAGAACGGCACACGCAGACAGGACATTGATATTTATTACTCTTTCGTTGGCAAGGTAGACCTGCCCGAATGACCGCCCGACCTATCCGGCGCAATGCGCAAACGCCGGATAGGAACGGCAAAATTTTTTACACTTCTACTACTTCTTTATCACACATCAGCAAAATCACAGGGTATCAAGCAGCTTATGTCCGGTGGCGGTATTATCATTGTGGCTCAGACGGTGATCCCACAGCTTTCCAGCCTTTTTTCATAAGAGAAAGCCTAAATGGGCGGAATTATAGAAAAAATTACTGAGTTCATAAAGGAAATGTTACAGGGGTGGGTGCTGTCCAATCTGGAAAATATGTTTACCGATGTCAATGACAAGGTAGGCACGATTGCCGGGGAGGTCAGCAAGACACCCAGCACATGGAACGCTGGCATTTTCAGCATGGTCAAGACCTTATCGGAAAATGTGGTCATCCCCATAGCGGGAATGGTCATCAGCTTCGTGTTGATCTATGAGCTGATTACGATGGTGATTGACAAAAACAATATGCACGACTTCGATACAAGCCTGTTTTTCCGTTTTTTACTGAAGGCTTGTATTGCGGTCAGCCTGCTTTCCAAAACATTTGACATTGTGATGGCTGTGTTTGATGTAGGAAACCATGTGGTATTGCAGGCGGCATCTGTCATATCCGGTTCGACAAGACTGGATGTGGAGGAAACGCTTACCACGATGTTTAACAACCAGATTGACAGCATGGGGATCGGGGAGCTGATCGCTCTTGGCATGGAAACCATGATTATCAGCCTTTGTATGAAGATTATGTCTGTCCTTATCACCGTCATTTTATATGGACGCATGATTGAAATATATCTTTATGTGTCAGTAGCACCAATTCCGGCGGCAACCGTTACCAACAAGGAATGGGGAAGTGTCGGTACAAATTACCTGAAGGGACTTATCGCTTTGGCATTTCAGGGATTTTTCATTATGGTATGTGTGGCAATTTACGCAGTGCTTGTGGCAGGTGTGGCGGTTGCCGGAAATCTTCACAGTGCTTTGTGGTCTGTGGCAGCTTATACCATTATCCTGTGCTTTAGCTTATTTAAGACAGGTTCGTTATCAAAATCAATTTTTCATGCCCATTAGCGGGATGTTTATCCCCAAATGGGCGATCCATAAGAAAGGAGCAGACAATGGCAATATCCGTACCAGTGCCGAAAGATTTAAGCGGTATCAAGACGAAAGTGGCATTGAACCTTACCAAAAGACAGCTCATCTGTTTTTCGGGGGCTGCCATGACAGGTGTTCCGCTGTATTTCCTTACCAGAGGGATTTTTGGGACACAGGGGGCAGCGTTTCTCATGGTCGGGGTAATGCTGCCGTTTTTCTTTTTGGCAATGTATGAAAAGGACGGTTTTCCGGCAGAGAAGATTGTGTATTTTATGATCCGGCAGAAAATTCTCACACCGGGTATCCGTCCTTATAAATCAGAAAATTTATATGAACAACTGGAGGAACAGGAAAAGATCAGGAGGGAGGTGCGTTATCTTGAAGAAAAGGCTTCCGGAAAAGTCTAAACAACCGGGAAAGAAACCGCAGAAGAAAAAGCAGACAAAAGCGGGACTTTCCTTTAGGGAAAAGAGAAGGCTTGTGGAGTTAAAACGTATTCTTGCCGGGAATGGAAAAGAGCAGAAAAAGCCGGATACGGCACAGAAAACCATCACTTTTAAGAAGATGTTTCGTGACGGGATCTGTCAGGTCACGCACAGGTTTTATACAAAAATGGTGGAATTTTATGACATTAACTATGAATTGCTGGAGGTGGAAGAACAGGGGGACATTTTAGAGGAGTACAGTAAGTTTATCAACTATTTTGATCCGTCCATTAAATTTGAGTTATTTCTGTTCAACAGGCAGGTCAATGAACAGGCACTTGCAGAACAGTTTGACATTCCTTTGCAGGACGATGAGTTTGATGATATTCGTGAGGAATACACGCAGATGCTCAAACACCAGTCGGCAAAGGGCAATAATGGCATCATCAAATCAAAATATATTATTTTTGGTGTGGAAAGCACCGGATATAAGGAAGCAAAAAGCAAGTTAGGGAACATCGAAAAAGATGTGCTGCGTAATTTAAACAATATCGGCACAAATGCCCGTTCTTTAGACGGAAAGGAAAGACTTCGTATCCTGCATGAGTATTTCAATCAGGGAACGATGGAGCCTTTCCGTTTTTCATTTCAGGAAATGGCGGAGTCGGGGAAATCAGTGAAAGATTACATTGCACCACCGGGGTTTGACTTCCGCTATCCGACAAGGTTTAAGTCCGGGAACATCTACGGGAGTGTATCGTATCTGGATATTATCTCACCGAGATTTACGGATGATATATTGAAAAAACTGCTGGATATTGATGATAACCTGACCATTACCATGCATATGCAGACGATTGATCCGGTCAAGGCGATCAAGCAGTTAAAAGCTGCATTGAGCAATATCCAGAAAATGAAGATCGAGGAACAGAAAAAAGCTGTCCGAAGCGGTTACGATATGGATATTCTTCCGACGGACATTATCACCTATGAAAAAGATACCTTAGAGCTTTTGGACGATTTGAACACAAGCAACCAGAAACTTATCAAAATGACATTTCTTATTACCTGTTACGGCAGGACGAAAAGGGAACTGGAAAGTATCACACAGAGGGTATCAGGAATTATCCAGCAGGCGAACTGTAACCTGCGTTGCTTGCAATATTTACAGGAACAGGGACTTATGGCATCTGCACCGATCGGCTGCAATGATACGGGAATTTCTCGTGACCTTACAACAAAAAGCACTGCAATCTTAGTGCCGTTCTGCACACAGGAATTGTTTATGCCAGCACCCGCCATTTATTACGGCTTAAATGCCCTTTCCAACAACATGATTATGGCAGACCGCAAAAGACTTCGTACACCAAACGGGGTGATACTCGGAACGCCGGGAAGTGGAAAATCGTTCAGTGCAAAGAGGGAGATTTTATCCTGTTTCCTAATTACAAGGGATGACATAATCGTCTGCGATCCAGAGGGAGAGTATTTTCCATTGGTGCAGGCATTAAAGGGACAGGTGGTAAGGCTTGCGACAGACTCTAAAGATTTCTTAAACCCGATGGATATTCAGCTATCCCATAAAGGGGACAAGGAAGCATTGAAATTAAAAAGCGATTTCCTGATTACCCTGTGTGATCTGATCGCCGGAGGTAAGGACGGTTTGGAAAATGACGAGAAAGGTATCATTGATGACTGTATCGGTCATATCTACGATGCCTATTTTGAAAATCCTGTGCCGGAGAATATGCCGATTTTGGGGGACTTATACAATGCCCTCTTAAAGTATGAACCGAAAAATGTGGAAAAGGAACTGGCAAAAGAAGCAAAGGCAAAAGCGGTGCGTATTGCAAACAGCCTTGTGCTGTATGTCAGCGGTTCACAGAATTATTTTAATCACCGCACTAATGTGGACTCACAGAACCGTATCATTTGTTTTGACATCAGGGACTTGGGAAAGCAGCTTAAAGAGCTTGGGATGCTGATCGTACAGGATGCGGTATGGAACAGGGTATCACAGAACAGGGAGCGAAAGGTTGCAACCCGTTATTACTGTGACGAGTTCCATCTGCTCTTGAAAGAAAGGCAGACAGCCATTTATTCCGTAGAGATATGGAAACGATTTAGAAAGTGGGGCGGCATCCCGACAGGTTTGACGCAGAACGTGGGCGATTTCCTGCGTTCCGAGGAAATTGAGGGAATTTTGGGTAACAGTGATTTCGTGTATCTGTTAAATCAGAATGCCAAAGACCAGCACATCTTGGCGGATAAGCTGGGGCTTTCGGATAAGCAGTTAGCCCATGTGACCAATTCCGAGCCGGGAAGTGGGCTGATCCTCTTTGATAATGTAGTTATTCCATTCGTAGACAAATATCCGACAAATACAAAGACCTATGCCATTATGAACACCAAACCGGAGGAGTCCGTCAAGAAAGATGAGGTAAGCTGATGGCAGGAAAGAAAAAGAGGAAACAGTCGGATTTCAAACCCAGAGATGGCAATCTTGATACTTTTGGACAATTTGTCCAGAAGTCGGAGAGCGAGAATAGCGGACAGAATGACTTTCAATCCCAGCGGCAAACTTTTGGACAAAAAGTCCAGAAGTCGAAAACGGAAACACACAAATCGCAACAATCAACCTTTGGACAAAAAGTCCAAAAGTCGGAGAGCGAGAATAGCGGACAGGATGACTTTCAATCCCAGCGGCAAACTTTTGGACAATTTGTCCAGAAGTCAGGAAAGGAAACAGAGCCGGAGCAGGAGGAAGGTTATGACCGCAGGGACACTTACAGACCTTCGCAGAAAAAGGCTGTGACAAGGAAATACACACAAAAGCGTTACCGGAAAACTTTTGGACAAAAAGTCCAGAAGTTGGAAACGGAAAACAAGGAGCAGACGGGAAGTGATGTTTTTCGTGAGGAAAAAACATTTGCCGGAGAGCAGAAAGAGTTCCAGAAATCAAAAAATGAAACCTTTGGACAAAAAGTCCAGAAGTCACAGACCGAAAAAAAGGAACAGCCAGCTTTTGGACAATTTGTCCAGAAGTCAGGGGAGGAACAGAAAGCAGATTATCACCGCAGGGACACTTACAGGCAGTCACAGAAAAAACGTGACAGTTCTAAGAAACGGGTGCAGAAAGAGCAGGGCAGTCGGGAACAGAAAGAAAGTACCTTTACAGATAATAGCGGAAGCGATTTTACCAAGAGTACCACAGATACCTTTACCGGGGACACCCAGTCTGAGTTTATCGGGAGTAATAAGCTAAAAAGAAAACAGAAACAGGCAGAAAAAGCAGCCGAAAAAGTCAGAAAGGCAAGGAAAAAACTTCCGAAGAAAAGGGAATATACCTTACAGAGAGTTTTCGACGAGGAAACCGGAAAAGGAAAATATGTGGTTGTGCCTTTGGAGATGGAAAAACCTTATAAACCGGATGGGATTACGAAAAAAGCCATGCAGAGGGTGCAGATCGAGGGCAGGAATTTCGTTCATGGCAAGATTGCCGAGAATGAAAAGGAAAATGCTGCGGTGGAGGGTTTTCATAAGACGGAACAGCGTGGGGAGGATTTGTTTGCATTTATCCGCAGGCAGTACAAGGGAAAGGAATACAGGCAGAGGAAGAAGATCGCAGGACTGGAGAAAAAACAATTCAAAAAGGAAGTAAATTTCCAGTACCAGAAATTTATTGAGGAAAATCCACAGATAAAGAAAAAGGCATTACAAAAAAGACTGCAAAAGCAGCGTATCAAGCGGGAATACCTCAAAGCAAGACAAAGGAAAGCTGCCACAAAGACAGCACAGGAAGCGGTTTTCAAAAGTGCCAATACCACCACTGCAATAGCAAGGAAATTACAGGAGATTGCCCGACGGAATATCGGCGTTTTTATCATGGTGGGCATCATGGCATTGCTTTTGCTTATGATTATGACTTCTATGGTATCCTGTGGTGCGATGTTTGCGGGTACACAGTCCACGATCCTTGCGTCCAGTTATTTAAGTGAACCAAAAGAAATAGATGCGGCAGACTTGCAGTTTACCCGTCTGGAGCTTGACTTGCAGAAGAAAATTGACAACATTGAAACCGATTATCCGGGATATGATGAATATGATTATAATCTTGGGGAGATCGGACACAATCCGTTTACGCTCATCAGTTACCTGTCTGCTGTTTACACACAGTTTACGGCAAGTGAGGTGGCAGATGAAGTGCAGGCACTCTTTGATGCGATGTATGAACTTACCGCAACACCTGTAACAGAAACGAGGACAAGATCGGTTACAAACGCACAGGGGCAGACCGTACAGGAAGAATATGAAGTTAAGATTTTAAGGGTAGTGCTTACGGTAAAGCCTTTGGAGAGCATTGTTGCCGCAAAAATGGATACGGAGCAGAAAGAAACGTATGAGTTGTATATGGAAACAGGCGGTTTGTTACAGCAGTTTGGCTCTCCACTTGATCTGTACTGGTACAACTATGTATCAAGCTATTATGGCTACCGGAAAAATCCAAGTACCGGAAATGAGGAGCTGCACAGGGGTGTGGATATAGCAGTGCCAACAGGCACAACGGTCTATGCGGCACATGACGGTGCGGTGACTACCGCAGCGTATGACAGTTATTACGGAAACTATGTGGTAATCGAGAAAGACGGATATACCACAAAATATGCACACTTAAACAGCCTTCAGGTCAGAAGCGGACAACAGGTAAAAAAGGGAGATGCGATAGGCACAACCGGAAATACGGGAAGCAGTATCGGAAGCCATTTACATATCGAATGTTTGTATAACGGGGAGTATTATAACCCGTTATTTTATTTTGATGTGGGTGAGGGAACGCTTTACGGGGAAACACCGGGAGGTGGCGGAGCAGGTAACAGACCGGGAAATGTCACACCGCCGGAGTCATACGATGATGAAGCGGTGCAGGCACTTATGGCAGAGGCAGAGAAATATCTGGGATTTCCTTATGTGTGGGGTGGTTCTTCACCATCCACAAGTTTTGATTGTTCCGGTTTTGTCTGCTATGTGTTTACCCACAGTGGAGTGCATAATCTTCCAAGAACAACGGCACAGGGCATTTATGACCAGTGTACGCCTGTATCGGCATCCGAAGCCAAGCCGGGGGACATTATCTTTTTTACGGGTACTTATAATTCGGCAAGTGCAGTCAGCCATGTCGGGATCTACTGTGGAAATGGGGTAATGATCCATTGCGGAGATCCAATCGCTTATGCAAGCATCAATACACCGTACTGGCAGAGTCACTTTTATAGCTTTGGAAGATTGAACTAGGGAGGTAGCGTGAAAAATTTCATTTTTCACACACAAGATTTGTGCTTATGCACAAACTTGAGATGCCCTGAAAAGCGGGCAGGAATGGAGAAATTTATGACGAAACGGGAACGAATTGAGAAAGAGATTTCCAAAACGAAAGAGCAGATTGCGGCTATGCAGGCAAAGCTCAAAGATTTGGAAGAACAAAGAAAGATGGCGGAAACCGCCGAAAAAATGCAGATGATAGAAAAGCATAAGATTTCATCGGAGCAGCTTCAATTACTGATCCAGCCTAGTGAAGATGAACTGCGACAGTTATTGTTAGAAAAAGAAAAGGAAAAGGAGCAGAGCAGACATGAAGAAAAAATTATCCATTAAGGTTGTCCTGTCCCTTGTGCTATCGGCAGTATTGTTTACCATGCCGATCGGGGCATTTGTGGCAAATCAGGGAAATGTAGTGGATGTCCATGCACAGGACATGGCGGAAACGGTTGGAAGTGCAGGGGAAACCACTGCATCAGATAGTGAGGGCAAAAAAACGGAAAATCCTAACAGTACAGAAACACAGGAGAGTACCAGTAGCACAGAAGAAAGCAGCAACAGTACGGAGGAAAGCACTGGCAGCACAGAAAAAAACACAGAGGAAAGCACCAAGCCGGAATGTACCTGTGAAGATAAATGCACCCAGTATGAATACGATAAGGACTGTGAAGTATGCAAAAATGATTACAGGGAATGTGCCTATGTGACACCGAGCATAAAGATCACGGTCCGTACACCTTCCGGCTGGCACAAGGATACCACAAAAGTTTCCGTCAAGGTGGAAGATACCCGGAAGTCCGGGAACTTTGCCATTCAGAAAGTACAGGCAAAAATCGCACAGAATGGGAGCTGGATGGATATTACCGAGGATATGTATGTAGAGATTTCCGAGAACAGCACCATTTATGTGCAGGTCACAGACCAGAAAGGGAAAACGTATGAGAGAAACCGTTATATACAGTGCTTTGACTTTAATAAGCCGACTTTAAATGCGGCAGTCAGTGACGGACTTTTGAGTGTGCAGGCACAGGACACAGAGTCCGGTATCAAGGCGGTATATGTAAATGGTTATGAATTTAAGGATCTGACCAATGGGGTGTTAAATATCCGCCTGCAACAGTTTGATGCGGGGTATCAGTATTTTACCATTCAGGCAATGGACAATGCCGGAAATATGTCGGAGGTTTATAAGACAGCCAATCCGTATTACACCGATCCGGAAAATACAGACAGCAATGAGAAGAACCCGGCAGAACAGCTTCCGTCCGATGCACAGGCTACAAAGCCGAGTTCTGCGACGGCACAGGTCACAGAGCATACCAAGACAGACAGTGATGGAAATACCACATCACAGACAAGTGCCGCAGATGCCAAGAAACAGGCAATGGCACAGGCGGTATCTGAACAAAAATCACAGAGCAGTGATACAGACAGCAAAAAGAGTGGGCAGGGAAAGGAATTTTACACCATTCAGACAGCAAGTGAGAAAGTGTTTTACCTTATCATCGACAGGGACGGGGAGGAAGAAAAAGTGTATTTCCTTACCGAAGTGAGCGAAAATGACCTGCTTAACATCACATCGGACACAAGCGAAACACTTCCGAAAAATTCCGCTGCACTGGAGTCTGCTATCCCGGTGACAGATGCAGCATTATCCAATAACAATACAGGAGAACAGACGGACAATCAGGAAGATCAGACAGAGGAGGAAACAGAAAACACCGAAGAAACCAAAGAACCGGAAGAAAAGCCTGTGAAAAAAGAAAATTCCACAATGACCTATCTTGTGTTTGGCGGTTTTGCAGTTGTGGCAATCGGAGCCGGATATTATTTCAAGGTGGTAAGGAAAAAGAAAGAGCAGTTTTTAGATGAAGATGACGAGGAGGATGAGGAAGAAGAAGTTTTTGAAGATGATGAGGACGAAAATGACAGCGAAGATGATTTCTTTGCAGAAGATGACAGTGAGGAGGACGAGTAAATGCAGTTAGTAATCGCAGAAAAGCCGAGTGTGGCGAAAAGTATTGCAGAAGTATTGGGGGCAGAGGACAGACAGAACGGATATTTTGAGGGAAACGGGTATCTGGTGAGCTGGTGTGTCGGACATCTCATTGAGCTGGCACAGCCGGAAAGCTACGGGGAACAGTGGAAAAAGTGGAATTATGAGAGCCTTCCGGTAAATCCTGTGGAGTGGAAATATGAGATTAAACTGGACACGAAAGAACAGTATGACATTTTATATGATCTGTTGCATGATGGCAGGGTAAACGAGGTCATATGTGCGACGGATGCAGGGCGTGAGGGAGAACTGATCTTCCGCCTTGTCTATGACATGGCAGACTGCCATAAGCCGATGAAACGCTTATGGATTTCTTCAATGGAAGAAAGTGCGATCCGGGACGGATTTGCAAATTTACAGCCGGGAAGTGATTATGATAACCTTTATGACTCTGCATTGTGCAGACAGGAAGCGGACTGGCTTGTTGGTATCAACGGTACAAGGCTTTTTACGGTGCTGTATGGCGGAAAGGTGTTAAAGGTTGGGCGAGTGCAGACACCGACGCTTGCAATGCTTGTGGAGCGTGAAGCAAAGATTATGCAGTTTAAGAAAGAACCCTATTTTATGGCACATATCCTTTGCGGCGGCATGGATGCAGCTATGGGAAAGATAAAAGAAAAAACAGAAGCGGAGAAAGTTGCAGGAGCTTGTCGGAACGGACAGGCTCTTGTCACATCTGTGGCAAAAGAAGAAAAGACCATAGCACCGCCAAAATTGTATGACCTTACCACACTCCAGAGGGATGCCAACCGTATCTTTGGTTTTACCGCAAAACAGACATTGGAATATACACAGAGTTTATATGAGAAGAAACTTGCGACCTATCCGAGAACTGACAGCCAGTATTTATCCGATGATATGGAGCAGACAGCGGAAAATGTCATAAAAGCAGTGTTTTCCTCTATCTTGTTTGAGGAAAATGTCATGTTTCACCCTGACACAAAGAGGATATTAAACAGCAAAAAAGTGACAGACCACCATGCCATTATCCCGACAATGGAGATCACAAAAACTGACCTCTCAGCACTGCCGGAAACAGAAATGAAGATACTTTCCATGATTGCAAACAGACTTTTATGTGCAACCGGGGAAACACATCGGTATGAAACTGTGAAAGCAGAACTTACCTGTAATGGTCATGTATTTTCCGCATCGGGAAAATCGGTAGTAAGAAACGGCTGGAAAGATTTTGAAGATGCCTTTAAGCGTTCTTATAAAACAGCGGACAACAAGGAAAGTGAAGAAAAGAAACTGCCGGAACTTTCTGAAGGACAGGTTTTTGAGGGTGTGGACACAAAGGTGTCGGAGCATACCACACAGCCGCCAAAACACTTTACAGAGGACAGCCTTTTATCCGCAATGGAGAGAGCCGGAAGTGAGGATATGGGCGATGATGTGGAGCGTAAGGGACTTGGCACACCTGCCACCAGAGCAGACATCATTGAGAAGCTGGTAAAAGACGGTTTTGTAAAGCGTGAAAAAAAACAAATGATACCGACAGAGGACGGAATGAAGCTCATTACAGTGCTTCCGGATGTGGTAAAGTCCCCGAAGCTGACCGCTGACTGGGAAAATGCCCTTACGCTTGTTGCAAAGGGAGAACTGGACAGGGAAGATTTTATGGCAGAGATTGAGCAGATGGTATCCGAACTGATCCATACTTACCATGAAGTCAGTGACGAGCAGAAAAAAATGTTTGCACAGGAACAGAGAGTGTTCGGAAAATGCCCGCACTGTGGAAAAGATGTTGTGAGTGGAAAGTATGGGGCTTACTGCACCGGAAAATGCGGCATGAATGTAAACAGGATCATGGGAAAGGTACTGACAGAGGAGCAGGTGGAAAGTCTGCTTGCCGGAAAGAAAACCCTGCTCAAAGGACTTACCAGTAAAGCCGGGAAAAAATATGATGCCTACATTATTCCGGAGGGTACAGAGGAATACAGCTACACCAAAGACGGAGAGGTAAAATCCGGTGTGCAGTATAAGTTTACAATGGAATTTCCAAAAAAGAAATCTGGCGGGAACAGAAAATAGAGGAGGGAAACAGGATGTTTATAATGACTTACATTTGATAAAAGAAGAAATTAGCATGGCGGAGCTTTTCGCCCATTCTGGTGTGCCGCAACATAGTATTTTTGATATTATGGAAGGAAACAGAGAGCTGGAAGTGAACATCATGTGCAGAATTGTAGATGTGTCTAGTGTCTGCGTCCATGAACTGTGTGCAGATGAGAAAATCTAAGTACTTGCAGTCAAAAAGGAAACACTCGCAAAGTTGATCGTGGTAAGTGAATTGGATGGCGGGGAGTTGGAAAAATTTATTGTCGGGACTTTAGAAATGGGAATGGCTCAAAATAGAGTTTATAGGCAGTGAGACAAGTGAAATATTTCACTGCCTATTTGCATAGAAAACAAAACTCCAAAGTGATATAATATTTATATATTATATTTAGGTGTATTTTAATGATGTGAGGAGGTTTTTACTTGAAAAATATAAAATTGAATTTTGAAGATATGAAGAATGAAATAAGTAAAGCAGGCGGACTATTTTATCAGTATCGTCCATGCAGGAGAGATGTTGCAACAATATATGATATAGAAAATATAAAGCATGGGGTTGTATATGCACAAACGCCATTAAATATGAATGATCCGTTTGATTCTATGATAGGTTATTCGCCAGACAAGATGTATGAAAATTGTATTTCAATGCTTGTGGATCAGCTAAATATTCAAGATGAAGCTACGAAAATTATTATTACTCAGCTGCTGAAATATAAAGCAATAGGGAAAATGGCAGAATTTGTAGGTATGCTTAATGAACTGAAGGATTATTTATTTTCAAGGAAGAATGCTATGCATCAGACTAACATACCAAATTTAGTTTTTATAAAGAATAATCTAAATGTATTATATAAAAAATGTCCCAAAAAACTAAAAGATATTTTATCTAAGGAGATATTTTCAATATTTTTAGTGGTTGTAAATCAAATGGAGAAGGTTGAGATTACAGAAAAAAACATATCTGATATGTTAAATGCAGACACGATATTGGAGGAATTGTATGAAAAGGCAGTAGAAATTAAGGATAGTGTATATATACCAGGTTTAAGAGAATTTTTGGCAAAACTTACAGTTTCATGTTTTAGTGTGAGCGGATGGGATAATCAATTAATGTGGTCACATTATGCCAATTCTTATGCAGGAATTTGTATAGAGTATGATTTTAATCAAATTAAGGAACCAATTGGTTTTATATATCCAGTTGAGTATACTAAGGAAAGACCTACATTATCGTTGCAGGATTTAGGAATAATAGGTTTTAGTATGGAAAAAGAGGGAGGCATAAAATCATGTGAACCAAATATGGAAGCTATACTGTCATATTTGTTAGCTAAAAATATATGCTGGAATTATGAACAAGAGTGGAGGATAATTAATGTAGGTGAAGAAAATACACCATTATTTATTGATTTGCCATTTGTAAAGTCAATTACTTTTGGAATGAATATAGATCCAATATGTAAACATTTATTATGGGATTTATGTAAAGAAAAAGAAATTGAATGTTATGAAATAGAAGTTAGCACAGAAAATTTTGAGTTAAGCAGAAGAAAACTTTTGGATAGTGACTTTACATATGATATGGATGTGGAAATTTCTTATATTGATGTTTTAATAAAGCAGATTTCAATATTTTCAGATCGCTTGAATAAGATGGGAGAAAATATTGATGAAAAAATTCAGAACATGAATTTTTCTGACGTTAGTCCAATGTTTTCAGATACTATTGATATGATAACAAATTCTTACTATTTAAAAATGTCATTAAACAGAATATGTGATAATGAGAAAGAAGAACTTTTATTATCAGGAATGCCAGAAGAAATATCATCAAACATACTGTTGGTAAATGATTTTGTTTTTCGGGCAAAAGAAATGGCGGTATCATCAAAAGAAAGCATTCTAAAGTTAGCATTATCGGGTATACTTAGGAGCGATGATTACATTATAATGCAAAAACAATTATGTGATATACAGGAACTGACTGAAAAATTTGAAACCATAGAGTGGAATCCGTTATGTTTTAATAAAACATTAGAGAATTCAGAAGGTAATGATTCTGTATTTTCAGAAGGAGATGAATCAGTAAAAATATGATAATGCTTTATATGAATTAAAAATCAAAATTAAATAAGATTTATCATTACTGGTGGCAATGGATCATAAACGAACCATAGCCACCTTTTTTATTGCATAAAATTACGAAAACTAAGAAATGGAGGACTGCATGAGAAAGTATAAAATGGTGTCCGCACTGGCAGAGGAAACATCAAAAGAAGTCGTGCGGAATGAAGAAAACTGGATGAGATACTTAAATACAGCATCCAGATTTTACAAGTACCCATTCAAGGAACAGCTTCTGATCTATGCCCAAAGACCGGATGCAACTGCCTGTGCTTCGATAGAAATCTGGAACCAGAAGATGCACTGCTGGGTAAACAAAGGGGCAAAGGGAATTGCACTGCTCGACGAGGGGACACATTCGGGATTGAAATATGTCTTTGACATTTCCGATGTGCATAAGGCAAGAAGGATCGGACGTTTCCCGAATGAGTGGAAAATGCGTGACGAGCATATAGATACCGTTATGAAGCGTCTGGAGCGCATTTACGGCGAAACGGATAAGGACAGCGGATTTATCGGGCGTATCCGTGAGATTGCCGGAAGAATGGCATCTGATTATGCCGGTGAGATCGCCGCAAATATCCAGTACAGTGTCAAAGGCAGCTTTCTGGAGGAGTTGGATGACTTAAACCTTGAGGTTCGGATCAGGGAAACACTGGCGGACAGCATCACCTATATGGTGTTAAAAGGCTGCGGCTTGGATGAAAAGGAGATTGCCGAGGAAATCAGTTTCCCATACATTCATGATTTTAACACAATAGGAGTGCTGTCACATCTTGGTGAGAACGTGGCAGAAATGTCAAAATCCATGCTTTTGGAAGTAGGCAGGGCAGTCAGAAATTATGACAGACAAAATTCCCACCAGAAAGGACTTGCAAATGATTCAGAAACACGCTATAATGCGTTAAAGCGTGAAAGTGATGCGCAGGACGAACAATCTATCGAACAGACCGGAAAAGACGGGGAAAGGGGCAAAAATGATGAAATTAGATTACGAACAGAACGGGGATTACCTGATACCGATGTTACAGGTGGACAAACAGCCGGAGGGAACACTGACGAAGTACGGTCACATGAGGGAGAAATTCCTCAAGGAACACCGGAAGGGAGTCCACACAGCACTGTCACTGGAAGGGAAACTGAAAGAACATCTGTTGATGATACAGGAGCAGGCGGAGGAGAGAATGGAGTTTCTGACCGAGCAGATGAAACAGAGCCAGGGAGTGACGGAACAGCTCAAAGAGGAAGATCAGATGCTTTGGGTAGCCAAAATGAACAACATCAGACAGGCAGCGGAGGAGATCGTGCTGACGGAACTGATTTACAGCTAAATACCGGGGAAGGTTATCAACAATTAAGCCTGTTCCCCAGTTTCGAGGAACAGATCGGAACAATCGCAGCAGCGGAAGCAAGTATGCAATATACTATGCCCGCTGCTTTTTCTTTGCCACAGGAACAGCTTGAAGCCATTCTTAGAAGTGGTGGCGGCAGGAATAACAGCAGGAAGCGTATCTATGCGAAGTACCAGCAGGGTAAAAATGCAGAGGAAATGGTGGATTTCCTGAAAAATGAATACCAGACAACCGGAAAAGGCTTTGAATTTGACAACCACCCGATTTCCCTGTGGTTTGATGAAACAGGGATGCGTGTCGGGTATGGAACATCGGCAAAGGAAAATCCGGTGGCACACATGGACTGGCAGGAGGTCGAGAGCCGTATCCGTTCTATGGTAGAGCAAGGCACCTATATGAGTGCCAATGAGGTATTTCTGGTCGATGGTGTGGAGCGTGAGAGGGTTGCAGACCATATTTACTATTTTTTCCGTGACGGCATACAGGAAATGCCGGAAAGTCTGGAATTAAAGCCTGCAAACTATCCGGACAGTATTTCCCGCCTGTGTGAGCTTTTGTCCGATCAAAAAGGGATCGAGCTGATCGGCAGGGAGATAGAAAAAGCCAAAGCACAGCTTGAAAGCGGGGAAAAACAGCTTGTATGGCGGTATGTAAAGTCACCGGAGTATCTGTTGGAACAGCTTGATGATCTGGATGATATGTTTACCGCCAAACGGGAATTTCCGGTACAGGATACTGTGGAAGTCAGGACAGAAGATTTTATCACACAGGATGAGATTGATTACAGGCTGACAGGCGGAAGCGGGATTGAACATGGAAAATTCCGTATCTATGAGTATTTCATGGAGGGACATGAGCCAAAGGATAATGTTGCTTTCTTAAAAAATGAATATGGTTCTGGTGGAAGTTCCCATGCACTTCCGGGAAGTGACAGCGGACACGAGGATCACGATGCAAAGGGTATCCGTCTTGGGAAAGGAAGTTTCGGAAATCCGTATGCAGAGGTGCTTTTGAACTGGAATGTGGTGGAAAAGCGTATCAGAGAGCTTGTAAAGGCGGATAAATACCTTTCCGCAGAGGGAAAGGAAGCCTATGCAGCATATAAGCAGGAACAGGCAGAGAGAGCCATGCGAAGGGAACAGGAAAAGCTGGAGCATGGTGTCCGCATGGAGTGTAAAAAAGCCATTGAGAGAGCGATAGCAGATAATTTTGACGGCTATACCCTGCCGAGGGAGACTGCAAAATCAGTCATTGAGCAGTATGGAAAGGACAGGGTGGAATATGTTCTTGCAAATACCATTACGCATTTATCCTATGACGGACGTTTTTCTGTAAACAACAAGGAATGGGCAAAGGGGATTGTACCCGATGCGGATTGGGAAACAAGGGACTTGATCGTGACTTCACACCCTGCGGTGTTAGATGGCTTTACCAATCAGGCAAGGCGTTATCAGGAACTTGAAAAAGAGCCGGAAAAACAGCCTGTACCGGAAAGTGGAGAAAAGGAAATCACAAGAGAAACATCACAACAGGATACATCATCTTTGGAAGCCATCAACAGTCAGGTGGAAGAAATGAGGACTGTGGTACAAATCTGCAGTGCGTTGGGCATGGAGAAAGTGATCGGCTGGAACGAAGCAGCACAGGCAGTCACGCTTACCTCTGACGGACAGACCATAGAGGGCAAGGCAGTTTATGACCTGATCGTGCCACAGGCGGCAGATTATGTGTTGTTGCAGACGCTTGGCGGGGAAACACAAAAAGCGTTGGATATGGATGCGTTGCTGAAGGTTGCAAGGGAATATGTCAAACGGTACGAAAATACAGTAGAGCAGTCTATCCCAAAAGAAGAAGTAGCGCAGGAAGAACCGCAGGAAGATGTGTTAGATCATTCCGAACAAAATGCCAATGCAGAGCCGGAGATACCACAGCTAGGACAGTTGGAGGTAACGGAAACATCGGAGGACTCTATCACAGGAGAAGAAGATACTGCAAAGGAAATACCGGCAGATGAGAGGGAAAATGCGGGAGAAAAGGCAGAAAGAAAGCCGCAGATTGATAAGAGCCATGCAGTCAACTTCCATATCACGCCACAGCCGGAGGAAACGGTTGGAAAAGGATTTATACCAAAAGAGAAGTTCCGCCAGAATATCGAAGCGATCCGTACACTGGAAAAGATTGAGAGTGAAAACCGCTTAGCTACACCGGAGGAACAGGAAATTTTGGCAAAGTATGTCGGCTGGGGCGGTCTGTCAGATGCCTTTGATGAAACCAAAGCAAACTGGGCGGCAGAGTATCAGGAATTAAAAGGTCTTTTATCAGAGGAAGAATACAACTCGGCAAGGGAGAGTACCTTAAATGCCCACTATACAAGCCCGGTTATCATACAGGCAATCTATGATGCCCTTGAAAAAATGGGGTATTCCAAAGGAAACCTGTTAGAGCCAGCAATGGGAACCGGAAATTTCTTCGGGATGCTTCCGCAGTCCATGCAGGACAGCAGGCTTTACGGTGTGGAGCTTGACGGACTGACCGGACGCATTGCAAAGCAGCTTTACCCGAAAGCAGACATTAAAATCGCAGGCTTTGAAAAGACGGACTATCCAAACGATTTCTTTGATGCTGCGGTGGGAAACGTGCCGTTTGGTCTGTATAAAGTTGCAGACAGGCAGTATGATAAAAATAACTTCCTTGTGCATGATTATTTTTTCACAAAAACACTGGATAAGGTCAGACCGGGCGGCGTGATCGCATTTGTCACAAGCAAGGGGACAATGGATAAGAAAAATTCGGAAGTCAGAAAATACCTGGCACAGAGGGCGGAGCTTTTGGGTGCGATCCGGCTTCCGAACACAGCGTTTCAGGAAAATGCTGGAACAGAGGTCACATCGGACATTCTTTTCTTAAAAAAACGTGACAGGTTAATGAATATTGAGCCGGACTGGGTGCATCTGACGGAAAATGACGATGGCATTGTCATGAACCAGTATTTTGCAGACCACCCGGAAATGGTCATGGGAAAAATGGAAATGGTGTCCGGGGCGTATGGCATGGAAAGCACCTGTGTGCCGGATACGTCCAGACCGTTATCGGAGCAGTTGCAGGAAGCGGTCGCAAACATCGAGGGCAGCATAGATGAAATCGAATGGGACGATCTGACCGAGGAACAGAACAATGAGAGCATCCCTGCAGATCCGTCCGTGAAGAATTACAGTTATACCGTTGTGGATGACGGTGTGTATTACAGGGAAAATTCCATGATGAAGCCTGTGGACGTACCGGAAACCACAAAACAGCGTATCAAGGGCATGGTGCAGATCCGTAACTGCACACAGGAATTGATCGACTTTCAGCTTGATGAGTACCCGGAGAGCATGATAAAAGATAAGTAGGCAGAATTGAACCAGCTTTATGATGCATTCTCTAAAAAATATGGTCTGCTCAATGCCACTGCAAACAAGAGGGCTTTTAATCAGGATGCAAGTTACAGTCTGCTGAGTTCACTGGAAAAATTAGACGATGGGGGCAACTTTAAAGGCAAGGCGGATATGTTTACCAGGCGTACCATAAAAAAGCAGGAAGTGGTCACGAGCGTGGACACGGCAAGCGAAGCACTGGCGGTATCACTGGGAGAAAAAGCAAGAGTAGACCTTGCCTATATGTCGGAGCTTTCCGGTAAAAGCGAGGAGGAAGTGACAAAGGAGCTTGCCGGAGTCATTTTTCAAAATCCGGTGACGGAAAAATGGGAAACCGCGGACGAATATTTGAGCGGGAATGTCAGGGAAAAGCTGGCTACTGCAAAAGTATTTGCCCAAAACCGCCCGGAGTATGCGATCAATGTGAGTGCGCTGGAGAGGGTGCAGCCGAAAGAACTGGACGCAAGTGAGATTGAGGTGCGGATTGGGGCAACATGGATTGACACAAAGTACATCGAGGATTTCATGCGTGAAACCTTTCAGACACCGGACTATCTGTTTGACCGCAACATTGTGGGCATACAGTATTCCGATGTGACCGGACAGTGGAATGTAAAGGGAAAAAATGCAGACAGGGGCAATTCCCTTGTCAACATGACCTATGGAACCGGCAGGGCAAATGCCTATAAAATTTTGGAGGATTCCTTAAATCTGCGTGATACCCGCATTTTTGATACGATTGATGAGGATGGATATGAAAAACGTGTCTTAAATAAAAAGGAAACCATGCTTGCCAGCCAGAAACAGGAAGCAATAAGGGAAGCCTTTAAGGACTGGGTATTCCGTGATCCTGACCGCAGGCAGGTGCTTTGTAAAAAATATAATGAAATATTCAATTCCACCAGACCGAGGGAATATGACGGTTCGCATCTGAAATTCCCCGGCATGACACCGGACATCGCACTCCGCCCGCATCAGCTTAATGCAGTGGCACATCAGTTGTATGGAAATAATACGCTGCTTGCCCATTGTGTGGGTGCGGGAAAGACCTTTGAAATGATTGCTGCGGCAATGGAGAGCAAACGGCTTGGGTTGTGCCAAAAGAGCCTGTTTGTCGTGCCGAACCATCTGACGGAGCAGTGGGCAGGCGATTTTTTAAGGCTTTATCCGGGTGCAAATATCCTTGCAGCCACCAAAAAAGACTTTGAGCCAGCCAACCGGAAAAGGTTCTGTTCCCGTATCGCAACCGGGGAATATGATGCCGTTATCATCGGTCACAGTCAGTTTGAAAAAATCCCGCTTTCTGTTGAACGGCAGACTGTGATCATAGAAAAACAGATTGCAGAGATCGAGATTGCCACAGAAGCAGCAAAGGCAGAAAAAGGGGAGCGTTATACCATCAAACAGATGGAAAAAACAAAAAAATCCTTGAGTACAAGGCTTGCAAAATTGAATGACAGTTCCCGCAAGGATAATGTCGTTACCTTTGAGCAGTTGGGCGTGGACAGGCTGTTTGTGGACGAGTCGCATTGGTACAAAAATTTGTTCCTTTATACAAAAATGAGGAACGTTGCGGGCATTGCGCAGACGGAAGCACAGAAGTCCTCGGATATGTTTGCAAAGTGCCAGTACATGGAAGAACTGACAGGCGGAAAGGGTATCACTTTTGCAACAGGAACGCCGATCTCAAACAGTATGACGGAGCTTTACACCAACATGAGGTATTTACAGTATGATACGCTCCAGAAATTGGGACTTGGCAATTTTGACAGTTGGGCGGCAACTTTCGGGGAAACGCAGACCGCCATAGAACTTGCACCGGAGGGAACCGGCTACCGGGCAAAGACGAGATTTGCAAAATTTTTCAATTTGCCGGAGCTGATCCGTCTTTTTAAGGAGAGTGCCGACATTCAGACACCGGATATGTTAAAACTCCCTATACCGGAAGCGGAGTACGAAAATGTGGTCTTAAAGCCGAGCGAATACCAGAAAGAAATGGTACAGTCCCTTGCAGATCGTGCGGAAAGAATCCGTAACAGGGAAGTTGAGCCATATTTCGATAATATGCTGAAGGTGACCAACGATGGAAGAAAACTGGCACTTGACCAGCGTTTAATCAATGATATGCTGCCGGATGATGAAAATTCAAAGGCTTCAACCTGTGTCAGTAAGGCATTTGAGATATGGGAGGAAACAAAAGAGCAGAGGTCGACACAGCTTATCTTCTGCGACCTGTCCACACCAAAAGGGGACGGGACATTCAATGTTTATGAGGATATAAGGGATAAGCTGATAGAAAAAGGAGTGCCACCGGAAGAAATTGCATTTATCCATCAGGCGAATACAGAAAACCAGAAAGCGGAGCTGTTTGCAAAAGTGAGAAGCGGACAGGTTCGTTTTTTATTGGGATCAACCGCAAAAATGGGAGCCGGGACAAATGTGCAGGACAGGCTTATCGCACTCCACCACATAGATGTGCCGTGGCGTCCTTCTGATATTGAACAGCAGGAAGGACGTATTTTAAGACAGGGTAATCTCAATCCGAAAGTCAAGATTTTCCGCTATGTGACAGAAAATACCTTCGATTCATACTCTTGGCAGCTCATAGAGAACAAGCAGAAATTTATCGGTCAGATCATGACAAGCAAATCCCCTGTGCGTAGCTGTGAGGATATAGATGAAGCGGCACTTTCCTATGCGGAGGTAAAGGCACTTGCAACCGGCAATCCCTACATAAAGGAAAAGATGGATCTCGACATACAGGTGTCAAAACTCAAACTTTTAAAGGCAAACCATACCAGCCAGCGTTACCGTTTGGAAGATAATATCACAAAAAATTATCCGACGCAGATCGCAACCATGAAAGAACGGCTTGAGGGGTATCGTGCGGATATACAGACGTACCAGGAGCATAAGCCTGTGGACAAAGACAGTTTTTCCATGAAAATCGGAAACCGCATTTATACGGACAAAAAAGAAGCCGGGGCAGCACTGATTGATATGTGCCGGAGTGCAAAACAGCCGAACATGGCAGTGACCATCGGGGAATATCAGGGTTTCCGTATGAAAGTGTCCTACGATACTTTTTTCTCAAAATTTACCATCAATCTCAAAGGGCAGTTGAGCCATGATGTGGAGATCGGTGCTGATCCGCTTGGAAATCTGCAAAGACTTTCCAATGCCTTAGAGGGCATGGCGGGGAGAATGGAAGATGTAAAACAGAAACTTTCCAATGTGGAACATCAGCTTGAAACTGCCAAAATCGAGGTAAAAAAGCCGTTTGCACAGGAACAGGAGCTTGCGGAGAAGCTGGAGCGTTTAACAGAATTAAATGCCCTGTTAAATATGGATGAAAAGGGCGATAACATGGCAGATTTAGGCGGGGACGAGCCGGAAAGCGGAGGAACAGGCGGTCAGAGTGTCGCAGACAGCAGGCATGACCGTATTTCCGTGAAAGAAAAACTTGCGGAAATGAAACAGAAGCTGTGTGGACAGAAATCCATGCAGAAACCGGAAATCACAAAGGAAAAGGGCAGGGAGGAAAGCCGCTAACCCTTTTCCGTACCAGAAAATCATAAAATCATACATTCAGGAGGTCATTATGGAAACAAACCAGACAGTCGAGGAGCAGACAATAAACCGGCAGGACACCGCAGAGAATGATGCGGTCAGACTGCTCTTAGAGCTTTTGGAACAGCAGAAAGCACCGTCACAGAACTTTATGGAAGTGTTGCAGTACGTCGCAGGGATGCAGATGCAGCTTAATGTAATGGTAAACGAGCTGCAAAGCGTAAAAGAACAGCTTGGGAAGATGCAGGAGAGCCAGCCGGAGGAAAAAAAGCATCCCCTGTTGGAAAAATTATCCCACCTGCAGGAGAAGGTAACAAATCTTGCCACGCATTTATCAGAGATAAAAGATAAGTTGGTGGACACCGCTGTGCAGGCGGTGTCTGCTTTTAAGGAAAAAGGCAGGGAAGAAATGAATAAAGTCCTTCAGAAAGGACTTTCCGGCGTGAAAGAGGCACTATTGGGACACCGGGAGCATCTGCTTGGCACACTGACCAGTTATGAGCAGACTGCAAACCAGATCGACAGCATCGGTGACGAATTAAAGCAGATCGGAAACAGTGCCGCCAATGTGGGCAGACTCCTGTCCGGGAAAGGGACAAAAGAGATTTCCGGGGAAGAACCGGGGATTGCCATAACCAGAGCCATCAATGCACCGGTGAAGAAGCATATCGCAAAATTAAAAAAACAGATGGATGGGATTGATCGGACGATTGAGAAGATAGATGGTATTTCATCTTCCCTCAGTGCCGGAAAAAATATAGAAAAAGATGCAGAAAAAGATGCAGAAAAAGGTGAAGAAAAAGGCACGAGGGTATCTGTAAAGGAAAAATTATCGCAGATGAGAGCAAAATCGCAACAGCAGAAAGTACCGGAAACGTCGAAAGCGAAAAGCAAAGAAGAATGTTTATAAGAGTTTGGAGAGAGCAGGTAGAGAAATCTATCTGCTTTTTCTGTGGAAAAAAGGAGGAAATTTATCATGGCAGATGATTACACGAACACAGGGAAACAGACAGAAAAGCAGAAAGTACAGGAGATCACGCAAAAGCTGGAGCAGGGGATCAAAGATGTATTTGAGAGCGAAAAATATAAGGAATACCTTACCACCATGTCAAAATTCCATCATTACAGTTTGAATAATACCATGCTGATCGCCATGCAGAAGCCGGATGCCACACTTGTTGCAGGCTATCAGGCATGGCAGAAAAACTTTGACCGTCATGTAAAGCGTGGGGAAAAGGGTATCCGTATCCTTGCACCCGCACCGTATAAGATAAAAGAAGAACGGGAAAAGACTGATCCGGTGACTGGGGAGATCGTGCTGGATAAAAACGGGATGCCGGTGATCGAGGAAGTGGAAGTGAAGCTCTCCGCTTTTCGTGTTGTCCCGGTCTTTGATGTGTCGCAGACAGAGGGAAAGGAGCTGCCAGACATTGGCGTAAGTGAATTGTCCGGAAGCGTGGAAGATTATGAGGATTTTATGCAGGCACTCACGGAAATCTCGCCTGTGTCGATCGGATATGAGCAGATCGACGGGGATGCAAAGGGATATTTCCATACAGAGGAACACAGGATTGCCCTGCAGGAGGGCATGAGCCAGAGCCAGACCGTAAAAACCGCTGTCCATGAGGTTGCTCATGCAAAACTCCATGACAGGGAATTAAACAGTGATTTAGAGGAAAGCATACCAAAAGACCGTAATACCAAAGAGGTGGAAGCGGAGAGCGTTGCCTATACGGTATGTCAGCACTTCGGGATAGATACCTCAGACTATTCATTTGGGTATATCGCAGGCTGGAGCAGCGGGAAAGGCATGAAAGAACTGAAATCTTCTCTTGATACCATAAGAAAAACTTCATCGGAATTGATTACAGGCATTTCCGAGCGGTTACAGGAATTAAAAAGGGACAGGGGACAGGAACAGGACAAAGAAAATCTTCTTCTGATAGAAAACAGCGACCTCACAAAATACAGTCTTTTGCGTGTCAGTGGAATGGATGTAGAGCAGATAGCGGAAGCACTCTCCGTGATGGGCGAAGATGATAAGCTGAGTATTGCGGCATATCTGGAGAGCAAGGGTGCATGGACGGCGGAGATCGGAAACGAGGACACAAAGGAGTTTGGCGTTTACCATCTGGATGTCCGCTACAATACGGATACCAGTGAAATAAAGACATTTTCGGATAAACATACGATAGAGCAGGAATTAGAGCAAAATCCGGCAGGAAAGGAAGGGGAAAACATGAATTTGGATCAGGTATCTTATTATGTGATAGAGAATATTCCCACATGGGCGGATAACAGCCAGAACAGAAGTAAACTGGAGCGTTACGACAGTCTTTCGGACGCAATGGAGCAGTTTGGAAAGTACAGGGCAGATGTCACCGATGAGAGTGAGGACAGGGCGAAAACGACGATCGGAGCAAGCGTAAACGGCATAGAATTTGATGTAGCCTATGCCATAAAAAGTGATAATGTCCTGTCCCTTGATTTTACACACAGCCAGACAGCACAGGAGAGCAGCCACTTCATGGAAGCCTTGCAGACCTTGTGTGCAGAACTTCCGGTAGATAAGGTGCGTGTGCATAGGACGATGACACCGGAGGAAAAGAAAGAGTTTGTAAAACAGCGTTTCCAGAACCAGTTAAAGCAAAGTGGGATTGAGGATGACAGCTTTTACATGACAAGATTTGATATGCTGTATGAGCAGGGAAAAATGAATGACCTTATGCCGACAGCCAACCAACAGCAGCTTGTGGAAGATGTGCCATATACAGAATGGGACAATCCATATTTCCAGATGGAGGAACTGGAACAGATGGCATTTATGGCTGGGGATAAGTTTGTCAGCATACAGGTTTGTGATGATGGGTATGATTATTCCATTTTTAACACAGATTATACACTGTTTGACGGCGGTATGTATGATGATGCGGAAATATCCATTCATGCGGCATTAAAGGAAGTTTTGGAAGATATTGGGGTAAAGGATCAGAAAGAGCTTGTTCCGGTGGACTATGACGGACTCATGGAAAAAACAGAAGCGGCAGAACAGGCAAAGATACAGGCAAAGAGCATCGTTTCGGACTTCAGGGCAAAAACAAATGAGATGTTCCATGAGATCAGCGGTCTGAATGCGGAAGATATGGAAATGACGGCAAGGGCGCATATCCTGTCAAAGCTGGATGATTTTGACCTTGACGCACAGATCGTAGATGTCGTGGTATCCGGAAGCTGGTGCAGAGGTCTGGAGCAGGAGGGTTCCGACATAGACATTGTGGTGGAATATAAGGGCAGTGCGAACGAAGATACCCTGTTTGCTGTATTGAATGAAGATGAATTGAAAATTGGCGGTGTCAGGGTGGACATCAACCCGATCACAGAGGGAAAGACAGGCACACTCGAAACCTATCTTCCTGGTATGGAAAGTTATCTGGAGCAGAAACGGGTGGAAATGGAGAACGCCGTTGCTGAAACAGAAAAAGTACCGGAAAAAACGATTACATGGACGGTTGCAGAATGTGGGGAGTTTCACGATATGGGGGAACTGCATGAAAATGTTGAAACGGTGGAGCAGGCAATCGACTTTTTCAATAAAATCCCGCCGGAGAGGATGCATGGTATTCCGAGCATTGGTATCCGGATGCACACAGAGGGAACGGAAGAATACGAGGATGTGCAGATGGATGTCTTTTCCGGTGGGGTGGCAGACCTTGAAATGCTTGAATATGTACCGGATATAACCGACGATCCGAAAGCAGTTGCCATGATACAGGAATTGATCGACAAGCTGCCGGACATTGAGGTGCGGGGGTCACTGGAAAAATGGCAGGCGGGTTTTCTTGCTACCGAGATCGACCAGCTTTCCTACGACTATGATACAAACCAGTATAAAGACACCGTAGAGGACAGGGAAGCACAGGTAGCCAATATCACGGAGGATATACGAAGCGGCAATGTGGGATACCTCAATGATTTTTTAAATGCGATCATCGCAGAAGAAGTCCGGGAGGGCATTACAGACATTTTCGGGCAGGGAACGGACATTTCAGACAGTGAAGCGGTGCAGACTGCAAGAAAGGCGAAAGAGCTGCTTGACAAGCTGGCAGAATATAAGCCGCTGGCAAAAATCGAGGAACTGGAAGAACAGAATTATAACATGATAGATAACGTCTTAAATAACGGCGCAGAAAAGAAAGAGGATGAAAAAGCAAAGACCAGAGTATCCGTCAAGGAAAAGCTGGCGAAGAAAAAAGCGGTCATAGAAAAGCGGGATAAAGCAGAGAAAAACTGCCCAGAAAAGGATGCCGAGAAAAAGGCACACAGAGAGATATAAAAATATAATTCATTTTGCAAGACATAAGAAAAGAGAGGATGTTTTGACAGGCATCCTCTCTAATAATATATGCAGGTATGTCTCTAAAATAAGGTCTGCACATAGTTAAGCATTGGTTACTGCTCCAAAAAAATTTATGATTTCTTCTTTTGACAAATCTCTGGAAGATACTTTCTTAGGAGTTATCTTATCAGCGGCATCGGCAGCATTTTCTAAAGCAGTTACAAATGCTTCGGCAGTTTTAGAGTCCTGAATAATGATATTGTGAAAAATACTTTGTGTCGCCATGAAATTCGAGACCGTTTCAAGTTTTGTGTAAACGTTAAAAACTGATATAAGATTTGTGAATAGTTACAAATGGGCAGAGCCGATTTTCCGGATTCTGCCCATATTTGGTTTGCGCGCCATGGGCGTGCTCTAATGGGTGAAAGTCCCGAACACGCCTAGGCAACGAGGAAGTGTATAGCAGAACA
>NZ_QRHS01000028.1:0-53859 GCF_003470905.1 Roseburia sp. AM23-20 | reverse complement strand
CCAATCGAAAACCCCCGGAACCACCCTACACGAGGAAACTCATGTCACCCGCAAACCAGCATTTGTCAGGCAGTTAACGAAACATTTTCACACAGATGATCCCTGCCACGCATGCGATCACTTCCGTCAGCGGAAATGTCCACCAGACTGCGTTAAGTCCCCAAAAATGAAGCACCCATGCCAATGGCACCAGCAAAAACACCTGCCGCAGCACAATGATAAAGATGCTTGCCTGCATACGGGCAATTCCCTGCAGATATGAAGTGATAACAATAGTAAGTCCTGCAAAAATAAAGCTGATCGAGATAACACGCAGCGCATAACTGCCGATGTTTAACAGTGCAGGACTGGTGGAGAAAATTGCTATCAAAAGGTGCGGAAAGGCAAAAAAGATCATAGTTGCAACCGTCATAATGCAGCAGGAAACGATGGATGCGAATTTCAAAATATCTTTTGTGCGTGATATTTTACCGGCACCGTAATTGTAGCTGATAAGCGGAAGCAGCACCTGCTGAAATCCAAGCAGCGGAATAAAAAAGAAAGACTGTATCTTATAATAAATGCCAAGCACCGTCACGGCATCTTCGGTAAATCCCTTTAAAATCATATTAAGACCTACAATATAAAGTGTAAAAAGCGACTGCGTCACAATGGAGCCAATGCCATTCTGGTAGATCTGTTTACAGACAGATATCTGAAACCTGCCGCGAAGAGAATATTTCCGTATAACAGCGATCAGTGTAATAAACATGGCTGCCCACTGTCCGATCACGGTTGCGATGGCAGCGCCTGCAATGCCAAGTTCTGGAAAACCGGTAAGTCCGAAAATAAGAAAAAGATCAAGTATGATATTTAACAGGGAACCGGTTATCTGGGCGATCATTGGGATGACCATGTTTCCTCTTGCCTGTAAAATCTTGGTACAGATGGATTCAACAAAAAGCCCGAGAGAACCGATAAAAATAATTTTTGTATAAATAATTCCATCCTTCGCAACCGCAAGGTTATCTGTAGAAATCTGAAAATAAAATTCAGCTAGCATAGTCCCGGCCACAGCGAAAATAAGAAAATGAAAGAGCGTAAGCAAAAGTCCGCTTTTGATGACCTGATGCTGTTCTTTTGATCTTCCCAGTCCGTCTAACCTTGAAATTAAAATATTGACACCGGCACCTGTTCCGGTGGCGAGTGCTACCATTAAAAGCTGGATCGGATATATGATGGATAAAGCAGTCAATCCGACTGCAGAATATTTTGCCACAAAAAAACTGTCCACAATATTGTAGATCGACTGTATCAG
Organism: Roseburia sp. AM23-20; assembly: GCF_003470905.1. NCBI lineage: Bacteria > Bacillati > Bacillota > Clostridia > Lachnospirales > Lachnospiraceae > Roseburia > Roseburia sp. AM23-20. Next base: position 52,562 of record NZ_QRHS01000028.1, on the reverse strand, counting down.
CAGTGCCAGCATTACCGGTGGCGATAATTTTAATAAGAGTTTTGGAATTGATGTATGTTCCATATCCATAGGAATGTTCCTCGCATGTCATGTATTTCGAGGAACATTCTAAAACATGGAGTAACTACACGGTCAAGAGAAAAATTATTTTTTTATCAGATGAGCTTTGATCTCACAATAATAATTATGGATATATTTAAAAAGCTGAAAACCGATTTCCTCGGCAAACACGATGTCGGTCGTAAAGCCCTCTGATGAAAGAAAATCAAGCAGTGGCGAAAAGTCAGCAGTCTCATCCTGAATCTGAACGGTAAATACTGCATAATCCCCGGCGGGAAGTGTATAGAGGTGTTCGGGGTTGATAGAAGAGTAATCCCCGTTCGGCAGTTTCATGTATTCCCGGCATTTGAGGAGATCATTTTGTAAAAGACGGTCCGGATCCAGAAAGTATCCGTATTTTCTACGGACAAAATGTGTTTGTTGAAATTCCTGCTTTAAGACCTCCTGCAGATTGGCATGGTAGGAAGAATCCTCGCGTGTCAGGCTTCCGGCGATGACCGTTTCCTGTTCTAGATATCTGACCTGGATTTTATGTGACGGGGTCTGGGCTTTGATATGTTCATTTTCGGAATCATACCAGAGGATATCGTCTGCAACCTGCGCATAATATTCGCTTAAACGTAAGGCTTCTTTGCGGTATTCCATCAGAAGATGAACAACTTTATCGTTATCTTTCGAGGAAATGATCTGTCGTACTTTATCGAGCGGTATGCCAAGATTCCTGCAGGTGGTAATGATATCAAGCTGATACATGTTCCAGCGGGAATAATAATGGTAATGATTGTCAGGGTTGATATAGTCGGGTGTCACGAGACCTGCCTTCGTATAAAAATGTAACGTATCTTTGGAAATACCGGTGATTTTGCTGACCTCACCGATCTGGTAATATTCTTCTTTCAATTTTGTACCTCCATGCTGCATGGTTTGTAAGGAGCATAACAAAATTATGAGGTGTCTGCAAGGTGACCTACGGACTGTGGCTTTTTGTTTAGTTCTACATATAAAAATAGAAAAAATGTATATATACTGTACAAAAGTATCAAAAAAATATTAATAAATTCTAAAGAATGTTAAGAATGTGCTAACAATATAAAAATAATACGGTTTTCTTTGTTAAAAATTCCCCTTATAATAAATACATAAAGTTGCAGCGGCAAAGAGGGGCAGCGCAGCAAATATATCAACCAATTACAGGAGGGTTTCTTATGAAGAAAAAAGTTTTATCTGCAATCGTATGTGCAGCAATGGTATTTTCCATGACAGCGTGTGGCTTACAGTCACCGAACACAGCGACAGGCAACAGCGGAACAACAAATGCAGCAACATCGGATGCAGCAACATCGGATGCAGGTACATCAGATGCAGAAGCAGCAGACACAACGACAGAAGCAGCATCCACAGGCGATAGCGCAACAGAACCGGTCGGACCGGCAGTGACACTTGTATATGCTGAGGTTAACCCGTTAGAGGGAACCATTGTTGGACAGACAGCTACCGCATTCAAAGACAAAGTAGAAGAGCTTTCCGGCGGAAGCATCACAATCGATATCCAGGCAAACGGTGTATTAGGAGCTGAGTCAGATGTCTTAGATACCATGCTTGGCGGTGGCGGCACGATTGATATGGCTCGTATCTCTGCATTCGCACTGACAAGCTACGGCGGAGAAAAATCCAGCCTTTTATCCGTACCATTCACATTTGTAAACAGAGATCATTTCTGGAACTTCGCAACATCTGATCTGGCACAGGAATTTTTGCTTGAGCCGCATGAGAACGGAAGCGGTATCCGCGGACTGTTCTACGGAGAAGAAGGTTTCCGTCATTTCTTTACCGTGAAACCGATCTCCGGAATGGAAGACCTTGCAGGAATGAAGATCCGTGTATCAAATGACCCGATCATGACAGGTATGGTTGAAGCACTTGGAGCAAACCCGACCGTTGTTGCAATGGGTGAGTTATATTCCGCATTACAGACAGGCGTTGTTGATGCAGCAGAACAGCCGATCGCAAACTATCAGGCAAATGCATTCCCGGAAGTTGCAAACAACATTATCTTAGACGGACATACATTAGGAGCAATCCAGGTAGTCATCACAGATGAAGCATGGGATAAATTAACACCGGAACAGCAGGATGTATTAACAGAGGCTGGTGAGTATGCGTCCCAGTACAACCGTAAGATTTCTGAAGAGACAGAGAATAAGATCTTAGACGAGTTAAAAGCAGATGGATGCAACGTTATTGAAGTAGATGACATCAAACCATGGCAGGATGCTTGTAAAGATGTTATTGAAGAAGCAACAAAAGATAACAAAGAGTTATATCAGCAGATCCTTGATATGGCAAACTAATTAAAAAAATGTGATCGGACACACAGAGTCTGATGTGATGTACCAAAGGAGCACAGAGAGAATACCTGCTCTCTGTGCTCCTTTTCTAAAGAAAAAGGAATTATTTTAAAGGAGGAAGATAGTTTATGCCAAAATTTTTTCAGACCATTGATAAAATAAAACCGGCATATGACATTACATATAAGGTCGTTTTATTCATATGTAAATTATTGCTGACGGCAGATCTTGTGATCACAAGTGTCTGCGTTGTCGGAAGATACGTTTCGTTTGTGCCGGATCCGGCATGGAGTGAGGAAGTCGTTCTGACACTGATGTCTTATATGGCAGTATTATCTGCAGCACTTGCAATAAGAAGAAATGCACATATCCGTATGACAGCATTTGATCAGTATCTGCCAAAATCTGTGATCCGTGCACTGGATATTTTTGCAGATGTAGCAGTATTGATCCTTGGTGTGATAATGATCACAGTTGGCTTTTCCTATGCAGTCCAGATCGGTGCAAAAGGAAATTATGTAAGTATGCCAAGTGTTTCAAAATTCTGGATGTATTTCCCGATTCCACTTGCAGGAATTGCAATGGTGGTATTTGAGATTGAAGCAGTTTATAACCATATCAAAGGAATTTTTGTAAAGGAGGATAAATAATGAGCGCACAAGGAATTGCAATCGCAGTATTGCTGATCAGCTTTTTAGTAATGATACTCCTTAGATTTCCGATTGCATATGCAGTTGCATTGTCATCATTACTTTGTTTACTGACACAGGGATTGCCGCTTACCACAATCTGTCAGCAGATGGTAAAAGGAATCAGTTCTTTCAGTTTGATGGCAGTACCATTCTTTATCACGATGGGTGTACTGATGGGTACCGGTGGTATTTCAGAAAAACTGATCGCACTTGCCAATGCCTGTGTTGGATGGATGACAGGCGGTATGGCAATGGTAAATATCGTAGCATCTTATTTTTTTGGTGGAATTTCCGGATCTGCATCGGCTGATACCGCTTCCATCGGAAGTATCATGATCCCTATGATGGTAGACCAGGGATATGATGATGATTTTTCTACCGCAGTAACAATTACTTCTTCCTGTGAAGGACTTTTAGTTCCTCCAAGTCACAACATGGTTATCTATGCAATGTCAGCAGGTGGTATTTCCGTAGGAAGCCTTTTCCTTGCTGGTTATCTGCCAGGTGCATTGCTTGCAGTTTCCCTGATGGTAGGTTCTTATATTATTTCTAAGAAGAGACATTATCCGAAGGGAGAAAAATTCAGCTTTAAAGCATTATTAAAACAGATCGGAGTTTCTATCTGGGCTCTCGCAGCCGTTGTTATCGTAGTTGTCGGTGTAGTAGCCGGATGGTTTACTGCAACAGAATCAGCAGCAATCGCTGTATTCTATAGTTTGATCGTCAGTGTGTATATTTATAAAGGCCTCAACTGGAAGGGTGTATGGAAATGTTTAGAGCAGTGCATTGATACGTTATCGATCGTATTGATCCTGATTTCAACTTCCAGTATCTTCGGTTACTGCCTGACCACATTACATGTACCTGATATGGTAGCAAATGCAATCGTAGGATTTTCTACAAACCCGATCGTAATTGCACTCTTGATTGACTTGATTCTTTTATTCCTTGGCTGTATCATGGATATGGCGCCGATCATCCTGATCGCAACACCGATCTTACTGCCGATCGCAACTTCCATCGGTATTGATCCGGTACAGTTCGGTATTATCATGGTATTAAACTGTGGTATTGGTCTTTTGACACCGCCGGTTGGTTCCGTATTATTCATCGGTTCCGCAGTCAGTGGTGTAAAAATGGAACGTGTCGTAAAGGCAACACTTCCATTCTATGTATGTATGATTATTGTATTACTGTTACTCACATTCGTTCCGGAAGTCAGCCTTCTGTTACCGAGAGTATTAGGCGGCTACGGCGGATGAGTTTGAAATGATAGGGGGATTGGCATGACATACCAGTTTAAGAGCGAAGTAACTGCAGGAGACTTCTTTAAATTAACAATGAGCCGGACTTACCGTTCGGTGGCAGGAGTCTGTAACATGGTCTTTACGGTGGCGATGATTTTATTTACAGCAAAATTTTTCAAAAGCTCCGGAGATCTGATGCAGATGCTGATGCTCTTTGGATGTCTGCTGTTTCCTGTGGTTCAGCCGATTGCAATCTACCTGAAAGCGAAAGGTCAGGCAAAAACAATGCCAAAAGATGTGAATCTTTCATTTGATGATGCAGGACTCCATGTGACAGTGGGAAAAGAGAAAGAGAGCATTGGCTGGAGAAAGCTGCGGGTGTCAAAAGAACCTGGCATGATGATCGTTTTTTCTGATGCAAGACATGGATATATGCTTACAAACCGTATTTTAGGAGCACAGAAAGAAGAATTTTATACATTTGCAAAAGAAAAGATCGCAGCAGCTAATTAAAAAATACAGGCTTGCTATAGCAGCGAAGCGGATAAAAAAGCAGGATGGGACAACAGCTTGAAGAAAAGGATAAAATTATGGTGGCAGGAGCTTACCATTCAAAAGAAAATAGCAGTGTTTACCGGGATGGTCTGTCTGACCATCCTGCTTTCCGTTGTTTTTAATGTCTGGGTTGTCCGTTTTTCACTGGTCGATTTTAACGGTATTTTACAGGATAATGCAAAGTGCAGCGAACTGATCCAGGCATTAGAGCAGGAGAGTACGCTGTTTGAAAGTTATATGAGAAATCCGGATGCAGAGAAAAAAGAAGAGTTAGACCGTGCCATGAAACGGACAAAAAATGCTGTTTATGATCTGCCATTTCAGTACCGTAAGGTCGGAGAGCTCCGTTATGCAAAAACATGGTCGATCCGCAGCAGTTATGAAGTTTACTGTACAAAAAGAGATGCGATTCTTTCCATGGAAGACAATGTGACAGATTATGTCAGCAGACTCTACGAAGTTTATGATATGCAGAAATACTTAGGACAGTATGCCGGGATACTGATGAACTGTACGATCGAGGAGGGGGATATTTCCTATCAGAAAAAAGTACCGACATTAGTCGGCGTGCCGATGGTAGTTATATTTGCCGGACTTTTGCTGTTATTTGGAATTGCGGAAATGGCTTCGTTGATGAAAGAAACGATCATGTCGCCCATTTTTAAGCTGGTGCGTGCATCACAGAAAATCGCAGCAAATGATTTCTTTATAGAGGACGTAAAAGTAGACAATAAAGATGAGCTTGGGGAGTTGGTTCATGCATTCAATAAAATGAAATATGCGACAGGAGAATATATTCAGGCACTGGAAGAAAAACGAAAGACGTTAGATCTCTTACATGAGGAAGAATTGGAAAAACTAGAGACAGAAAAGCGATTGGAGATGACCAAACTCGAACTGTTAAAAAGCCAGATCAACCCGCATTTTCTGTTTAATACATTAAATGTGATCGGTGGAATGGCATGTTTAGAAGAGGCTGCAACGACCGAAAAAATGATCCGTGCATTATCTGCGCTTTTCCGGTATAACCTGAAAAATCAGGAAACGGAAGTGTGTCTGTCGCAGGAATTAAAAATTGTAGAAGATTATATGTATCTGCAGCAGATGCGGTTTGGAGAGCGTATCTCGTATCAGAAGATCTGCCGTGTGGATGCGGATAAAGTCATTGTTCCGGCATTTACGTTTCAGCCGCTTGTGGAAAATGCCATTATTCATGGACTTTCCAAAAAGGAAGAAGGTGGAACCGTGCGGATACATATCTGGCAGCAGGGAGAATTTATATTCATTACGATTGGAGACGATGGACTGGGTATGGATGATGAGCTGCTTATGCATCTGCGCAGAGAACTGGCAAAAGAAGATGGAAAGACCGGAATCGGACTTGGAAATATTTACCGGAGGATACATGCAATGTATCAGGATGGAAATGTGGAAGTTTACAGCAGGAAAGATGCCGGGACTGTCATAAAAATACAGATCAGACATAAGGAAGTGGGAGAAGAGGATGTACCGTGTGTTGGTGGCGGACGATGAACCGATAGAGAGAATGATCGTCGCAAGAACGATAAAAAAATATTTTTCCGGACAGTTAGAAGTTGTGGAAGCAGTAAATGGCAGGGAGGCAGCAAAGTTTTTTACAGAAAAAGACTGTCAGATCGCATTGCTTGACATTGAGATGCCTGGTGTGAATGGTTTAGAGGCAGCAGGGCAGATCCGGGAAAAAAACAGGGACTGCAGCATTATTTTCCTGACAGCATTTGATGAATTTAATTATGCAAAACGCGCAATTTCGGTACATGCCCTGGATTATCTGCTGAAACCGGGAACCGAAGAGGAACTGGTTAAAGTGCTAGAGGAAGCGATACGGCTGTTAAATGAGAGAACAGACGGATTGCGGGAAGATAGAAAAGAGATTTTACCGGAAAAACAGGAAAAAAAGAAAGATGTCCAGCCGGAAAGCGGCAATATCAGAATGAGTGCTGTGGCAGAAAATATCAGACAGTATATCAGCATGCATTATAAAGAAGATATTTCCCTGCAGAGTGTAGCAGAAGAAATGAATTATTCTGATGCGTATTTCTGTAAGATATTCAAGCAGTGTTTCGATAAGAGTTTTATTGTATATCTGACCGAGTTCCGGATGGAGCAGGCAAAGCAGCTGCTTGCCGATGTCCGTATCAATGTAAAAGATATCAGCACGAATGTCGGATACCGGGATTCGAATTATTTTGCTAAAGTGTTTAAACGTGCCGTGGGAAGCACGCCTACAGAGTACCGTATGGAGGTCTTAAAGCAGATGGAGACGGGAAATGCTGTTGGAGGATTAGGATAAATGAAAAAAAGAGGAATCTTTATTTTGTCTGCGGCGGCGGTTCTTGCAGCAGGATTGTTGTGCCGTCATATGCTGGTACAAGAGAGAGAACCGGAATTTGTTTTTTCTTATGCAGAGAACCAGACGGAGGATTATCCGACAACACTGGGGGCGAAAGAGTTTGCAAGGCTGGTAGAAAAGAGAAGTAATGGAAGAATACAGATTTTAGTCCAGGCGGAAGGGGCGCTTGGCACAGAGAGCGATGTGATCGCACAGATACAGTATGGTGGGATCGATTTTGCGCGAGTATCCCTTTCGCAGCTGGCAGAATATATTCCAGAATTAAATGTTTTGCAGATGCCATATCTGTATACAAATTCTGATCATATGTGGAAAGTTCTTGATGGTGAGATCGGAGATGCTTTTCTTGCAGCGACGGATGAAAGTGAACTGGTCGGACTTTCCTGGTATGATGCGGGTGCAAGAAATTTTTATAATTCAAAAAAACCGATCACCTGTCTTGAGGATATGGCAGGCATGCGTATCCGTGTACAGGAATCGGAAGTGATGGTAGATATGGTAGAGGCACTTGGCGCAACGGCACTGCCGATCCCATATGCTGATGTATATTCTGCATTAGAGCGTGGAACGGTGGATGGGGCAGAGAATAACTGGCCTTCCTATGAGGCGATGAATCACTATGAGGTGGCAAAATATTATACGGTTGATGAGCACAACCGGGTGCCGGAAATGCAGATATGTTCGAAAAATACATGGAATAAACTTTCGGAAGATGATCAGAAGATGATCTTAGATTGTGCAAAAGAATCAGCATTGTATGAGAGAAAACTCTGGACGGAACGCGAAGCGGATTCAAAGGAGATGGCATTGAAACAGGGTGTGGAAGTAGTAGAACTATCTGCGGCAGAAAAAAAGCGTTTTCAGGAAGCTGTCATGGGAGTGTATGAAAAATACTGTGCAGACTATATGGATGTGATCGAACAGATCATTGCACAAAATAATAAGTGAGGATGAACGGATGGATTTTTTACAGGATAAAATAAAAAAGAAACAGTTTTTATGCAATTATAGTGTATTTTTGCTGAATGGAATGTTAGCACTTTCCATCGGCTCACTGCTTCCTTTTATCAGGGATGCAAGAGGACTTGATTATGCATTTTGCGGTCTGATCGTCAGTCTGCATTCTGTCGGAAATCTTGTTTCAAGTTTTGCAGCCGGATTATTGCCGGTTGCCATCGGAAGAAAAAAGAGTATTTTATTTTTTAATGCATTTTTTGCACTTTCCTATCTTTTGATCATTTTTGGAAATCATAACTGGTGCATTGCACTGGCATTTTTCCTGACCGGAGTTGCCAGAGGTGCGACAAGTAATTTCTGCAATACGGCGATCAACAGTCTGGCACCGGGAAAAGCATGGACGATCAATGGACTGCATGCAATGTTTTCTGTCGGAGCTTTTTTGTTCCCGATCCTTCTGACACTGTTTACAGGAAGCGGAGAATCCGGCTGGATCGTGGCATGTTATTTTATGCTTGCAATGGGCGTTTTAAGCTGGATTTTGTATGCGATGATCCCGATGGAAAATGACCGGGTGGAGAAAGAGAAAAAAGGTGGAAACTTTGGGTTCTTTTCGGAACCACTGTTTTATTTATGCGTTGCAACATTATTTTTCTATCTCTGTGCAGAGCAGGGAGTTATCGGATGGATGATCACATATTTTAAAGATACCGGATTCCTGCCGGCATCTTTATCCCAGATGACAGCGAGCGTGTTATGGGTGATGATTTTAGCAGGGCGTCTGACCACAGCGTGGCTTTCCACCAGAATGCAAAAAGAAAAACTGCTGCCAATTATGGGAATCGGACTCGTATGCTTTTTCTTTTTACTTTTATTCAGCCGCAGTACGGTATGGATCGTGATCGGTATTATGGGATTTGGTTACAGCATGGCAGGAATTTATCCGACGACCGTTTCCTTTGCCGGAAATCTCATTGAAAAATATCCAATCGCATGGAGCTTTATTCTGACAACCGCAAGTATCGGTTCCATCGTGATGCCGTCTATCATCGGTAAGATCGCAGAGACAGCAGGTATTTTTTATGGAATGGGTTCGATCGTGGTGGTTGTATTTATTGATATGGTCTGCATCTTAGCACTGGTGCGGTACTTAAAAAAACAAAAATCAGCAAATTCTTAAATCAAAAAGGGGGACTTTTCTATGAAAACCAAAAAAAATCAGATCTGGAACTTTAACAGCGAAATTGAATCAGAAGTTTGTGGAGAAGGCGTAAAGCGCAAAATATTAGCATATGCCGATGAGCTGATGTGTGTGGAAAATCATTTTGAAAAAAGAGCCATTGGTGCGCTGCATCATCATCCGCATACCCAGATCACATATGTGGTGTCAGGTCAGTTTGAATTTACGATCAATGGTGAAAAGAAGATCGTAAATCCGGGAGATGCACTGCTAAAGAGAGATTCGATTGAGCATGGCTGTGTATGTTTAAAAGAGGGAATCCTTTTAGACATCTTTACACCGATGCGGGAAGAGTTTGTGCAGGATAAAGATTGACAATCCGCATACAAAATGCTTAAGTACGGTTGCTATGAGTAAGTGAAATAGTAGTCATGGAAATAAAAAACATATGCAGAATATATCAACGGAAAACGAAATTATAATAAAGAAATGATTTAAGGTGTATGGAATGTATAAAAAATCATTAGCAGGTGCCGTCTGTAACACAAAAAATTGTGTACAGACGGCACTTTGTGTTATACTCTGAATACGAATGATATATCTGAATTTTTGAAATGACAGATCATCTAATGTCCGAAAATAAAAGAACAGACTACAGAAAGTGAGAAATAAAGGAATGCAGTACCACGGAGGAGATATATACCGTAATCAGATAAGACTGGATTTTTCGGTGAACACCAACCCGCTTGGAATGCCAGATCCGGTGAAAGAAGCACTTCATCAGGTAGTGGAGGAAGCAGAAAACTACCCGGATATCAGAGCACAGGCACTTAGCGCTGCAGTCGCAGAACAGTTACAGGTGCGAAAAGAACAGCTTGTGTTTGGAAATGGTGCATCAGAACTATTCCATGCCGTTTTACATGCCATAAAACCATCAAAAATACTGATCCCGGCACCTTCTTTTTTGGGATATGAAGAGGCAGCAAAAGCAATAGACTGCGAAGTTATCTTTTATGAGATGAAAAAAGAAGAAAATTTCTGTCTGACCGACCGCATATTGGATGTGTTAGATGAGAATATTTCTCTGGTATTTCTGGCAAATCCCAATAATCCGGTCGGAAATCTCGTTGAACCGGAACTGATTTTTCAAATTGCAGAAAAATGCAGACAGTGTGACATTACGCTGGTGTTAGATGAATGTTTTATGGAACTGACCGGGAAAGAACAGACATATTCTTTTTTAAAACGGCTGGATGAATTTCCAAATGTAGTCGTGATACGTGCATTTACCAAATTATATGCGATACCGGGGGTGCGGCTGGGATATCTGGTCTGTGAGCAGAATTTAGCAGAAAAGATCCGGTTGCAGTTACCGGAGTGGAATCTGTCGGTATTCGCCCAGAGAGCGGGAGTCGCTGCAATAAAAGAGCAGGAATATATTGTGCGTGCGGTAGTATGTATTCAGACGCAGCGGCAGTTTTTGCTTGAAGAATTACAGGCGGCGGGATGCAGTGTGTTTGATTCCGATGCAGACTATCTGTTATTTTACAGTGAAATGCCGCTGTATGAGTTGTTTTTACAGCGCGGTATTCTGATCCGTGACTGCAGTAATTTCCGGGGGTTACAGAGAGGTTATTACCGGATCGCGGTAAAATCAGAAGAACAGAACCGGATGTTTGCAGAGGTGTTAAGGGAAATTCATGAAAATGCACAGGCAGCAGAGCGTATTGACCTGATGAAAGAGAAGTCAGAAGAACGAAATGACAGAGTAAAAGGGCAGGAGTGCATCGGCAAAACCGGAGCAACAGCCCAACTGGTGCACAAAACAGGCGCGGTAGAATTTGTGCTGCCCGGAGATATCGAGGGTCGCAGTTTTGCAATCATCACAAAAGAACTGGCGGAGCGGGGAATTGTGATCCCGGAAGAACAGGAGCCGGTGACCAAACGTGTGATCCATACGAGTGCTGACTTTGGATATGCAGATACACTTACCTTTTCAGAAAATGCGGTTGCAGTTGCAAAGAGCCTGATCCGAAACGGTGCGGATATCGTGACGGATACAAACATGGCATTATCCGGCATCAATAAAAAAGTACTTGAAACATATGGTGGTATGGCACATTGTTTTATGGCAGATGAAGAGGTTGCAAAAGAGGCAAAAGAGCGCAGGGTGACGCGGGCAGTTATTTCCATGGAACATGCGGCAAAACTGGACAAGCCGGTCATTTTTGCTGTGGGAAATGCCCCGACAGCGCTGATACGTTTATATGAACTGATTAGTGATGGAATTTACCGTCCTGCATTTATCATCGGAGTTCCGGTTGGATTCGTCAATGTGGAGGTGGCAAAAGAAATGATCCTGCACACCAATGTGCCGTGTATCGTGAACCGGGGAAGAAAAGGAGGCAGCAATGTGGCTGCTGCGATCTGTAATGCATTGTTATATGAAGTGCGGCGGGAGGATGCAGTGAAAAAGGTGGATTGATAGATTTTCGCCTGATATCACGAAGATTCTTGTAAAAGAAAAAGGAGAACCCCATGCGCTATGGATTTACAACCGGAAGCTGTGCGGCAGCAGCAGCAAAGGCGGCAGCATATATGTTGTTTACCGGAAAAATAAAAAATGAGATAGAGATCGAGACACCAAAAGGAATCCGTTACCATGCTGCGATCACAGACATAAGACGAGGTGAAACAGAAGTAAGCTGTGCAGTAATAAAGGATGGTGGAGACGATCCTGATATTACGACAGGGGCACATATCGTGGCAACTGTTTCAAGGATTGACAGTGACATGCAGCAAAAAGGGAAGTCTGCGCATTCACAGAAGATCGTGATCGATGGGGGATACGGTGTCGGGCGTGTCACAAAACCGGGATTAGACCAGCCAGTCGGAAATGCAGCCATCAATCATGTGCCGCGGGAGATGATCGAAAAAGAGGTGCGGGAAGTCTGTGCGCTCACGGATGAATGGGCAGATATTCTGGTTGAAATTTCTGTGCCGGAAGGGGAAGAACTTGCGTCGCAGACATTTAATCCGAGACTTGGCATCACAGGAGGGATCTCGATTCTTGGAACGAGCGGCATTGTGGAGCCGATGAGCAGCAGGGCGCTGCTTGAGACGATCCGTGTGGAATTAAAACAGAAACGTGCTTTAGGAAATTCCATCGTAGCAGTCTCACCGGGAAATTATGGACTTGATTATATGAAACGGACTTACGGTTATGATCTGGATAAAAGTGTGAAATGCAGCAATTTTATCGGAGATACGATTGATATGGCGGTGGAAAATGGATTTAAAGCCATGCTTCTGACCGGGCATATCGGCAAGCTGGTAAAGGTCGCCGGAGGAATCATGAACACACATTCAAGGGAAGGAGACTGCCGGATGGAGCTGATCGCATCATCTGCCCTGTTAGCAGGAGCGGATGCGGATACAGCATGTCAGATCCTTTCCTGCGTGACAACGGAAGAGGCAGTCAATGTATTAAAAAAGGCTGGGCTTTGCGAACAGACGATGAAACTTATCATGCAAAAGATCATGTTTTACCTGAATAAAAGAGCAGCAGGGAAGATCGTGGTTGAGTGTATTTTATATTCGAACGAGCATGGAGGACTTGGAGAAAGTGACGGAGCAGCAGAATTGATCGGGAGACTGAAGGAGGAGAAGCAATGATATATTTTGTAGGTGCCGGCTGTGGAGCAGCAGACCTTATTACAGTGCGTGGAATGCGGCTGTTAGAAAAAGCAGATGTAGTGATCTATGCGGGATCACTGGTAAACCCGGAGTTACTTTCCTATACCGGGGAGGGGTGTGAGGTTTATAACAGTGCAAAAATGACACTGGAGGAAGTCATAGATGTGATGAAAAAGGCACAGGCAGAAGAAAAAATGCTGGTGCGTCTTCATACCGGAGAGCCGAGTCTTTATGGGGCAGTCAGAGAGCAGATGGACTGGCTGGATGAACTGGGGATTCCTTATGAGAGCTGTCCGGGAGTTTCTGCCTGCTTTGGCGCTGCAGCATCCTTACAGATTGAATATACACTGCCGGAGGTTTCACAGAGTCTTATCATTACCCGTATGGCAGGAAAAACAGCGGTACCGGAAAAAGAAAGCATTGAGAGTTTTGCAGCACATCAGGCATCCATGGCGATTTACTTAAGTACCGGAATGTTAGAGGAGCTTTCCAGACGTCTTGTGGCGGGGGGTTATACGGAAGATACTCCGGCAGCGTTAGTGTATAAGGCAAGCTGGCCGGAAGAGGAAGCATATTTATGTACGGTCGAGACATTACCGCAGGTTGCGAAAGAGCATCATATCACAAAAACGGCACTGGTTTTGGTTGGAGATATTCTTGCAAAAGAACGGTGTACACGTTCGAAACTGTATGCACCGGATTTTGAAACAGAATTCCGGAAAAAGAAGGAGTAATACATGCAGATCGATATCATGAGTTTTACCGGGCGCGGGATAAGACTCTCGGAAAAGATACGGGATGAAATTCTTGTTGAGCAGGAAGATTACGAAGTCCACTTGTATACAAAATATGGAAAATATCAGAATCTGGCAGATGCAGAGAGAAAGATCTGGCAAAAACAGGAACAAAATGCTGCCGGATGGAAAAATCAGGTTTACGTCAAAGAAACAATCTACGACTGGATGCGTGCACGCTTCGAACAGAATAGAAAAGGAAACAAAACAGCGGTCATCTGGATCGGTGCATGTGGAATTGCGGTACGTGCCATGGCACCGTCTTTACGTGATAAACTTACGGATATTCCGGTTCTGGTCGTAGATGAGGCAGGGCAGTTTGTTATCCCGGTTTTATCCGGACATTACGGTGGGGCAAATAATCTTGCAAGACTGCTTGCAGATAGGATCGGTGCAGTGCCTGTCATCACGACAGCAACCGATGTCAATCATGCATTTGCGGTGGATGTTTTTGCAAAAGAAAATGTGCTTTTGATACAGAATAAAGCACAGATCGCAGCAGTCTCATCGAAGGTGCTTGATGGAAAAAAGATCGTGATGCTGACAGATGGAAAAATCGAGGGAAATGTACCGGATTCGGTCATTTTACCGGCTATGAAAATATGTGAGGAAGAAAATCTGATAGTGCCGGATGTTATAATATCTGCAAGATATCCGGTAAAAAAACTTCTCCTAAATCAGGTTATGGATGAACAGTTGGAAGTTAAAGCACATACAGAGCCACTCTGGCTGGTTCCACGTTCCATCATCCTTGGTATGGGCTGCAAGAGGGGAAAATCCTGTGAGGAGATTGAGCAGTTTGTATTAGAGACATTAGAACAGGAGCAGATAGCTATACAGGCAGTCAATGCGCTTGCCACAATTGATCTGAAAAAAGAAGAACCGGGTTTTTTGCAATTTGCAGAAAAATACGGGTTGGATTTTCTGGCATATCCGAAAGAGGTTTTAAAAGAAATACCGGGTTTTTTTAGCAGTTCAGAATTTGTTTCACAGACAGTCGGTGTGGACAATGTCTGTGAGCGTGCAGCGCTTGCGGCATGCCAGAAAGAAGAACCAAAGGTATGCTGTGACAGTAGTGAAAATCAGAAAAAAGTGCTGTCACGGGGCAGATTACTGCTCAGAAAGAAAGCAAAAGACGGAATAACGCTCGCAATAGCGGAGCGGGAATGGAGTGTAAGATTTGATGAAACATAAAATATATATTGTTGGAATGGGACCAGGTGAGGAGTCTATGATGACGATGCAGGCATACGAGACATTGATGTCCTGTGATACGATCATCGGATATCAGGTTTATTTAAAATTATTAGGAGAGGCATTTGCCGGAAAAGAGCAGTTGTCCACACCGATGAAACAGGAACGTGAGCGCTGCATTCTTTGTTTTGAAAAGGCAGAAGAAGGAAAAAAAGTTGCCTTGATCTGCAGTGGGGATGCCGGAGTTTACGGAATGGCATCTTTGATGTATGAGATCGGGGAAAACTACCCGGACTGTGAACTTTGTGTTGTGCCGGGTGTTACCGCTGCGTTAAGCGGCGCAGCATGTCTTGGTGCACCGTTAAACCATGATTTTTGTGTGATCAGTTTAAGTGATCTTTTAACACCGTGGGAAAAGATAGAAAAACGATTAAGAGCGGCGGCAGACGGAGATTTTGCGATTGCGGTCTATAATCCGTCGAGCAGAAAAAGGGCAGATTATCTGATGCGCGCCTGCGACATTCTGTTAGAGACAGCCGAGGAGACACGTCCGTGCGGGTATGTGGAAAATATCGGAAGAGACGAGTCAAAAATGGAACTGTGCACGTTAAAAGAATTGAGAGAACGTCAGGTAAATATGTTTACAACGGTATTTATCGGCAACTCGGAGACAAAGATCATAGACGGACATCTCGTCACCAAAAGGGGATATCACATATGAAACGTATTTTGATTTTTTCCGGTACGACAGAGGGAAGGCAGTTAGCAGACATTTTAGATGCTTCCGGAATCTGTGCAGATGTCTGTGTAGCCACAGAATATGGGCATGAAGTCATGACCGAAGGAAAGTACCGGAATATTCATACCGGACGGCTTGCGGAAGATGAAATGAAAGAATTTATGCAAAATGGAGACTATACTGCAGCAGTTGATGCAACACATCCTTATGCGGTTCTGGTTTCTTCGAATATCAGGCAGGCGGCAGAACAGGTCAGACTTCCGTATTACCGTTTAAGACGGACATTACAGTCTGCCGGAGAAGAAAACAATGTGATCTATGCAAAGTCGCAGCAGGAATGTGTCCGTGCCCTTGAGCAGACAACCGGAAATATCTTACTTACCACAGGCAGCAAGGAACTGCATTGTTATTGCGAAAATGAGACATTAAAAAAACGTCTGTTTGTCCGTGTCCTTCCGGGAATGGAGAGTATAGAGATCTGTCACCGGAATGGTATTACCGGAAAACAGATTATTGCCATGCAGGGACCATTTTCGGAAGAAATGAATCTGGCACTTTTTCATCAGTATCAGATCGCACATATGGTTACAAAAGAGAGTGGAGCGACAGGCGGATTTTCAGAGAAGATCAGTGCTGCAAAAAAGGCAGGAGTTTCCGTTTATGTGATCAAAAACCCGGAGGCGGAAAACGGAGAACAGAAGGAAAATTTAGAGGAGATTTTAAAAGAGATTGAGCGTCTGACCGGGAAAGAGATCAGAAGAAAAAAGATGCAGGTATCTCTCGTCGGAATCGGTATGGGGAATACAAAACTGATCACGGAGGAAGTGGCAGAGCGCATTAGAAGCGCAGATCTGTTATTCGGGGCAAAAAGGCTGTTGGACGCTGTGCCTGCGCAGTGGAATTTATCTGCCAGACGGCTGCCATATTACCTGGCAAAAGATATTCTTCCATATCTGGAAACATCTGTTCCACAGGCTGTTATTTTGTTTTCCGGTGATACCGGGTTTTACAGCGGGGCAGAAAAAATGGTACAGGCATTGCAGGAAAGATGCGATATGGAAGTATCTGTCTGTCCGGGGATTTCTTCCGTTTCCTATCTGGCTGCTAGAAGCGGTAACAGCTGGCAGGATGCAAAAATCATCAGTCTGCACGGAACAGATCATATGGAACTTCTGATGGAGGCTGTCAGGACGAACCGGAAAGTGTTCGTTATCACATCAGGTGTTTTGGATGTCCGTGAAATTGGAAAGAGACTTTTGGACTGTGGATTAAAAGAAACGGCTGTGACGGTCGGGTATGCACTTTCTTATCCGGATGAACAGATTAAAACCTTATCGCCGGAAGAATGTATACAGCTTGCGGACGAAGGACTCTTTACCTGTCTGATCCAAAATAAAGAAATTCATGAAACAGGAAAAGACGCTGACCGGAAATTCCTGACTCACGGTCTGCCGGATGATGCATTCTGCCGTGATAAGGTTCCGATGACAAAAGAGGAAGTCAGAGAGACCGCTATCTGTAAAATGCAGCTGAAAGAAAATTCAGTCGTTTATGATATCGGAAGCGGGACAGGTTCGATCGCAGTTGAAATGGCAAGGTTATCGAAAAATCTTACAGTCTATGCGATCGAGCGAAAGCCGGAGGCAGCTTCATTGATCGAAAAGAACTGTGAAAAATTTGAACTTTCCAATGTAAAAGTGATTCGAGGGGAGGCACCTTTGGCACTTGCAGATCTTCCGGTTCCGACACATGCTTTTATTGGCGGAAGCAATGGCAGTTTAATGGCTATATTAACGGATTTATACCAGAAAAATCCACGCATGCGTGTGGTGGTGACAGCGATAACATTAGAGACGGTTGGAGCTGTTTCTTCTATATTAAATGAATTTCCGGTGGAACAGGAAGAAATCATTCAGATGTCTGTTGGCAGGGCTAAAAAGGCAGGGCGTTATCATCTGATGCAGGCAGAAAATCCGGTATTTATCCTGTCATTTTATTTTGCAGGAGGAGCGGAGCAATGAGGGCACCAAGAATACTGATCGGTGCAACAGGGAGTGGAAGCGGAAAGACTACGATCACCTGTGCACTGCTTGAAATCTTAAAAAGACAGGGAAAAAAAGTGCAGGCATTTAAGTGTGGACCGGATTATATCGATCCCATGTTCCACCGCACGGTACTTGGAATACCATCGAAAAATCTGGATACTTTTTTTACCGGGGATAAAACGACAGCAGAGTTGTTTATGACGTCTGCAAAAAATGCAGATATATCGGTGATGGAAGGCGTGATGGGACTGTATGATGGGTTAGGGGGAATCCGGAAAGAAGGATCTGCTTATGATCTGGCAACGGTAACAGATACGCCTGTCATTCTGGTCATTGATGCGCACGGGATGGGTAGAAGTATCCTTCCGCTGATCGCAGGTTTTTTAGCTTATGATACAAATCACCTGATAAAGGGGATTATTTTAAACCGGACATCCGGAGCTTTTTTTGAGACGATCCGTCCGGAGATCGAAAAAAGTTTTCCGGCAGCCGTTCTCGGATATTTTCCCAATCAGAAAGATATTTTGTTAGAAAGCAGACATTTGGGGCTGAAACGTCCGGAAGAAATAGACAGGATGGCTGAAAAACTGTCAAAAACAGCGGATATATTAGAAAAGACGGTTGATATAGAAAGACTTATAGCAATCGCAGAGAGTGCAGAAGAATTGCCGGATGCTGAATTCAGGGCGTTGACAGAGAAAACATCCGAATCAGCAGAAACTGATATGTTGGAAAAAAATAGTTCCAGTAATCAGAAAGCGTGTTCACAGGAAAATGAGAAAAGACCTGTGATCGCGGTGGCACGTGATGAGGCATTCTGTTTTTATTATGAAGATAATTTAAAAACACTAGAAAGAGCTGGAGCTGACATTGTGTTTTTTTCTCCATTGCACGATGATTATGTCCCGAAAGAAGCGGATGCTTTATTGCTTGTAGGTGGTTATCCGGAGCTCTATGCAAAGGAATTATCGCAAAACAAGACGATGCTTGCAGACATAAAAGACAGGGCAGAACGTAAAATGCCGATCGTTGCGGAATGTGGCGGATTTATGTATCTGCACCGGACAATGGAAGATACAGCCCACCATGTTTATGAGATGGCGGGGGTTGTGCCGGGAGACTGCTTTTACACAGGAAAACTTGTCCGCTTTGGATATATCGAACTGACAGAAAAAGAGGCAGATTTTCTGCCGGAAAATGTCAGTATAAAAGGGCATGAATTTCATTATTTCGACAGCACTGCAAACGGTGATGGCTGTGTGGCATTAAAACCGGTAAGCGGGAAAAAATATGATTGCATTTTTGATAAAAAAACGATTTTTGTGGGATTTCCACATCTTTATTATCCGTCTGCGCCGCGGTTTGCAGAAAATTTTGTGAAAAAAGCGAAAAACTATAAATTACAGAAGTCCTCATCCGGCAGCGTAACCGGTTCATAATGCGATTATTGTTATACATGTGAAAGCAGTCATAGGAAAATGAAAGAAAAAGAGAGGGATTTAACCGTGAAAGATACAGAAAAAACAGGTATTCTCTATGGCGTTGGTGTTGGTCCGGGTGATCCGGAGCTTGTCACATTAAAGGCTGTGCGGATTGTCAGGGAGTGCGATACAGTGATACTTCCTGCAAAAAGCAAAGAGGATTGTATTGCCTATGGGATCATGAAAGAGGCATGCAGGGAGATCGCAGAAAAAGAACTTATATGTATGCCGTTTCCAATGACAAAGGATGAGAACAGGCTTGCCACGGCACATGAACAGATTTATCTTACAATAAAAAAACTGTTAGATGAGGGCAGAAAAGCAGCCTTTTTGACAATCGGAGATCCGACTATTTATTCTACCTACCAATATATCCATAAACGTGTGGCAAAGGTTGGTTATGAGGCGCATATCATAAACGGAGTTCCATCTTTTTGTGCGGCGGCAGGGGCGCTTGGAATATCGTTAGCGGATAACAAAGAAGAAATCCATGTGATACCGGCTTCCTACGATATAAAAAAAACGACAGAACTTTCAGGAACCAGAATATATATGAAGTCCGGAAAAAAATTAGGGGAATTAAAGCAGATGCTGCAAAAACAGAAAAAAGGTGGTCAGATGGAAGTGTATTCGGTGGAAAACTGTGGTATGATGAATGAAAAAGTAACCAGAGAGATCGGACAGTTAGACGATACATCAGGTTATCTTACCATTGTGATCGTAAAGGAGCATTAAAATTGGAAAATTCCTATTGTTATTTTGAAAACAGAGCGTGCAGATATTATCCATGCCATGAAGTAGAAAATGATGAGATGAACTGTCTGTTCTGTTTTTGTCCTCTGTATGAGAGAGAGCACTGTCCGGGAAAACCGGAATATATTAACAGTAAAGGCAGAATCATCAAATCCTGTATGAACTGTACATTTCCACACAAAGCGGAAAATTATGAGATCATCATGCAGTTCTTAAAAAAGAAAGCAGAGACGGAAAGATAAGTGACAGAAGAAAAATTTATTCATACAAACCTGAAAAATGAACTGACATATAATTTCCTTATGGATATCATAAAACAGTATCATTATGAAAAAAAGGATATGGAAATGCTAGAGACGGTTGCTGACAGACTGCGCGAATGTCTTGCCGGAGAGGAAGGATTTTACTGCATGGGCAGGAACAGGTGTGAGCAGATACTCAGTCTACACAGGGAAGAAAACTATGCTATCGGAATATTTACGCTTGGGGGCAGGGTCGATGAGCTTCAAAACCGCTATAGCAGCACAGATTGCCTAAGAGAAGCATATGCAGTGGAGACGATCTGCTGGGAGCTTTTGCGAAAAGGTTATGATCTGTTTCAGAGATGGGCAGAGGCACATTTGAAACAGAGGCTTAGTTCTTATCACTTTTTTGGTACGGAAGAAGAACTTTCTTTTGAAAAAATGGTAAAGCTCCTGTCTGGAATGAAACAAAAAAGGGTTATCTGCAATCAGGCATACTGCATGGAGCCGAAAAAAAGTGCAGTATTTTTAGTGGAACTTTCTGGTGGAAAAGAAAAATGCAGCGAAAAACATACAGGAATCTGTGTCTCCTGCAGCAACAAAGAATGTATCTATCGAAAGTAAAAAGATTGTTTTTTATAAAAAACAGATGAAAAATGTAGTTGAAAATTTGGCAATTATCTCAAAAAACATCCGAAAAAACGGGTGTTTTTTTGTTTACCTGGTCAGTTCTACTTTATTCGAACATAGTTTCGAATGGATGAATGGCTGATAAAAAATGTGGCACATATCAAAATTTTGAGTAAAATTCGCAAATTTTTTTTCAGAAAAGTATGTATAAAAAATTTGACTTTTGGATATAACCTAAGTATGATATGTGCCTGTATCAAATGACGGCTTTCGTCATGTTGACATATATGTATCATTCTTGAGGAAAGGAGCAAAATGAGAAAAAGAATATTGGACGCGGCAGTGCTGTTTTGTTTTATCGTCAGTCTGACTGCAGCATCCAACATAAA
The DNA here is from genome assembly GCF_003470905.1 of Roseburia sp. AM23-20. Classification (NCBI taxonomy): domain Bacteria; kingdom Bacillati; phylum Bacillota; class Clostridia; order Lachnospirales; family Lachnospiraceae; genus Roseburia; species Roseburia sp. AM23-20. Next base: position 31,168 of record NZ_QRHS01000028.1, on the reverse strand, counting down.
AAAAGACGCAGCGGTCAGAGAACTTCCGGTAATGGAGGGGCTTGCAGCAGGATCGATACGTTTTGCACATTCATTTACGCCAGAATCAGATGAAAAAACAGGAATCGAAAAAAAAGAAACTATGATAGTAACATCTGCATATGATGATGATCTGATGCAGGAAAAAATAAGAACCACAAAAGAGATACAGACAGAAGAAACTGCACAGGTAAGTCAGGTAGTGCAGGAAACGGCGATAGAGCAGGAAACGGCGATAGAGCAGGAAACACAGGAAAACCGCTGGAACATTACTTTAACGCCGGAAGAAACGGAACTGCTTGCGAGGATCGTCTGGTTAGAATCACAAGGCGAACCGGTAGAGGGGCAGCAGGCGGTTGTGGAAGTTGTGTTTAACCGTATGAGAAGTGAAGTGTATCCGGATACACTTTATGAAGTTTTAAGCCAGAAAAATCCGGTACAGTTCTGTTCTTTTAAAAACAGGAACAGAGCGAATCCGACACAGAAGGAATATGAATCCATTAAACAGGTACTGGATGGAAAAACAAGATTATTAAGAGATGATACAATGTATTTTTCTACATTTCCTTTGACGGAACATGTGGAAGTCAAAATTGGTGGGCATTATTTTTGCTATTAGAACATCAAAAAGGGAACTGAGCAGTCTAAAAATTTCTGGGCTGTGAGGTTCTTTTTTTGATATTAGAAATTGACTTCCTATTCTGAAAAAATTATACTGATTCATAGTGCTTCAATATCTGCGGAGCAGGTACCATATCATGATAATATAATTTGAAAATAGAAATGGAGTTTCTATGGAAGAGACGAGAAAAGACGAAATTGAGCTTAGTATTCGTAAAAAATATCATAAGACAATATTTTCACGTTTTGCAAGGGCAATCAATCATTATCAGTTAGTGGAGAATGGCGATCATGTCGCAGTCTTCATGGAACAGGGCAGAAATGAGCTGATCCTTGCAAAATGTTTTCAGGAGATAAAACGTCACAGAAAGATTGATTTTGAAGTGGATTTTTTTGGACTTTGCAGGGAGGATGACGGAAAAATCGTATCAATTGCAGAGGAGACCGGTATTCCGGTGCGAAAGATCAGATCTTATGGAGAGATAAAAGAAGCTGGCTGTAACAAGGTGGCGGTGGCAGACTGTTATGAGGATGTGATAGAGACGATCCTTGCGGGGGTACTGTATAAAGGTGAGATCAGTACCCTGATGCCAAAAGAAAAAGGGTGTGGAGATCGTTTAGAGTTGATCCGCCCGTTTTATCTGGTGCATAAGCAGGATCTATCAGAATGGAACGAAGAATTTGGAATGATGCCGGAAATGACAGAGATCTTTTTGGATCAGCAGAAAGAAATAAAACATCTGCTGGAAGAATTTGGAAGTATCAATCCCGGAATTGCTGCAAATATTTTTAAAAGTGTGGAAAATGTAAATTTGAATACTGTGATCGCATATCGTACAGATACGGAGCTTCATAGTTTTTTAAAAGATTACAAATAGGACTTTAGACACAGTTTATTTTCGTTTTCTATTTAAAACAGGGAAGAAAACTGTTATAATAAATAGACAGGTTTCATAAAATCAGAGCAGTACGAGATGCAAAATGGAGCGGAAAAGGATTACTATGGAAAAACAGCGGGCAATTTTGGAAAGCGTTATAAAAGAAGAAATTGATTTTATTTCATATGTGGATCTGGCAGATGGAATGGTACATACGATTGTTACCAATGAGGAAGCGGATGTTATGCCGCCTTTAGATGGAAATTACCAGAAAGTCAATGATGTGGCAATTCCGGAGTATGTACATCCGGATGACAGAGAAATGTGTGAGAGGGAGTTCAGACTGGAACGACTTAAGGAAAATTTACAGAAAAAAGAGCGTTTAGTCATTAACTACCGTTTGCTGTGCGGTGAGGAATATCGTCGGAAATCAATGAGTATTTACTATTATGATAAGACCAGAACAACATTGGTTTTTGTGCGCAGGGATATTACAGACAGTTACGAGGAAGAACAGAAGCACCAGAGAGAAATTTATGATGCGATGATGGAGGCAAAGCGTGCAGACCGTTCTAAGAGTGAGTTCTTAGAGCGCATGAGTCATGAGATCCGTACACCGCTTAATTCGATCATTGGTCTTTCCTATCTGAGCAGGGCAAATCTTAGTGATGAGAAGAAAGTTCTTGAAAACTTTGACAAGATTGAGATGTCGGCGCAGTTTTTACGCTCCTGCATGGATGATATTTTAAATCTTTCGCTTTTAGAGAGCGGTCGTGTTGCATTCAATGAAGAAAGTACAGATTTTGAAGAATTTCTTACGCATATAGAGGAAAAATTTTCCAGTAAGGCAAAGGAGAAGAGAATTTCTTTTTCCATGCAGAGACGGGGTTCATTTGCGGATAAATATCTGTTTGACCGTGAAAAGTTAAATGAGGCATTGTCATCGATTTTAGAGAATGCGGTAAAATATACACAACCGGAAGGAAGAGTTATTTTTATCATAGAGCTTTTTAACCGGGAAGAACAGGAAACGATCTTCCGTTTTGAAATCAGGGACAATGGAATTGGAATGGAGCAGAGTTTTCTGCCACACATTTTTGATGCATTTGCGCAGGAAGATAACAGAAATACAACATTAAGCGGTGGAACCGGATTAGGACTTACTATTTCCAAGAATATTATTGATTTTATGGGTGGTAAGATCGATGTGTACAGTGAGAAAGGAAATGGCACTGCGTTTGTTGTAACAGTTCCTTTAAAGACTGCAAAGGAGGACAGGCGCAGAACAGAGCGGACAATATATCAGGAGTATGATTTTTCCGGAAAAAGAGCGTTGCTTGTCGAGGACAATGAGATCAACATTGAGATCACGAGAAATATTCTGATACATAAGAATTTTATGGTGGATATCGCTGAGAATGGAAAAGAAGGTGTGGAACTGTTTTTAAAGAATGAACCGGGATATTATGACGTGATACTGATGGATATCCGGATGCCGGTCATGGATGGACTTGCTGCCACACGCTGTATCCGTGAATCAGATCATCCAGACAGCAGAACAGTACCGATCGTTGCGATGACAGCGAATGTTTTTGAGGAGGATGTAAAGAAATCTTTTGATGCAGGAATGAATGCGCACTTAAGCAAACCGGTGGATATTAAGCAGATGTATGCTGTTTTAGACGAACTGGTAAACGGTGACGGATTACTTTAAATGAGATGTATAATCTGACAGGTTCTGACCACACTATGATTTAGGCGAGTCAATGTGAAAGACGATATGCCAGCGATAGACCGCATGTTTAAAGACCGGATCTATTGCCATGAATGAAAATATGGAGGTGGAACATGAGCCAGTTATCAGAAAAAGAATTATCCGTTTTGAATGATCTGCTGACCGAGGAGGATCTTTTGATCAAAAAATTCCAGATGCTTGCAGAACACACAAAGGATCAGGAAATCAGTGCCAAATTTACGGAGATTTCCCAGAAACATCAGGGACATTTTAATTCCCTGTATGCACAGTTGAGCTAAGGAATGAGAGAGGGAGGAAGATCATGACAGAGCAGATTTATACGGACAAAGAAATCTTAGCCGATGCACTTACGGCTGAGAAGGCAGCAACGAATAACTATAATGCATTTGCAAATGAATGTGTGCATGACAGTGTGAGAGATGCAATTCTTCACTGCTTAGAGCAGGAACACTGCATTCAGGAAGATGTATTTAATATGATGCATCAGAGAGGTCTTTATCCGACTCCGGATGCAGATGCAAACAAAGTTGAAAATGCAAAACAGAAGTTTTCACAGTGTGTGAAAACTGTGTAGGACAAAATCAAAGTATATTATTTTTTAGAAGAAAAAGCGTAGATCCGGCGGAGATCTACGCTTTTCCTTTTTGTGCCAGCCACTTTTTCTTGACAAAGTAATATGTATTAGGTTAGACTAACGAAGCAAAGTTAGTCTAATCTAATAGCAAAACACAGAAATAAGGATGGAACAGAGAGGAAAAAAATAGATAAGCGGATATGAAAACGGAAACAAAAGAAATACAGGAAAAACGAAAAAGGGAGATAGAAACAGTGTCTTCCATGATAGAAATCTATTGTCATGGCAGTCATGGGACGAAAAGGGGAACGCTGTGTGAGCAGTGTGAAAAATTAAAAGAATATACGACGGCACGCACCATGCATTGTCCGTTCATGGAAACAAAAACATTCTGCAGTGCATGTAAGGTGCATTGTTATTCGAAGGAAATGCAGGAGGAAATACGAAAAGTGATGCGTTACTCGGGACCTAGAATGTTATTTGTGCATCCTGTACTTACATTGCGTCATGCGAAGGTAACTTTGCAGAATAAGAGGAAACAGGCAGATTAGTGCTTACGCACAAACTTGTGATGCCAGATAAACAGGCAGAAATGGAGAATAGTGTGAAAAATAAGATTTTTCACACGCAAGATTAGTGCTTACGCACAAACTTGAGATGCACAAAAGACAGCGCAAGAATGGAGATTAATATGTTTCATAAGAGACTAATGAAGGAATTTAAAGAGAATCAGAAGTATGTGGCAGGGATGGTCGCCACGCAGTGGGGCTCGCTGCTCTGTAATGTGGCGCTGATGTATGCCATTGGTGTTTTTCTGGAAAAACTGCTTCTGTATAACAGAACTGTTGGAGAGGGAGATATCGCAAAGTTATTTATTGTTTTTGCGGCGGTTTATATCGGGCGTGCAGTATTTACAAGCATTGGAAGCCATTTATCCTTTGCCGCCTCAACGCAGGTGAAAAGAAAACTGCGCGAGCTTGTCTATGAAAAATTAATGAAACTTGGAAGTTCCTATCATGCTCATTTTGCCACATCCGAGATCGTCCAGATCAGTACTGAGGGCGTGGAGCAGTTGGAGATTTATTTTGGAAAGTATGTCCCGCAGTTCTTTTACAGCCTGTTCGCACCGCTGACATTGTTTTTGATCGTTGGAAGCATGAGCCTTAAAATTGCGGTTGTGCTGCTTTTATGCGTCCCGCTGATTCCGGTATCCATCGTTGCCGTGCAGAAATTCGCAAAAAAACTTCTGGCAAAGTACTGGGGCAGTTACACAGAACTTGGAGATTCTTTTCTGGAAAATTTACAGGGACTGACTACCTTAAAAATTTATCAGGCAGATGAGCGCTATGCAAAAAAGATGGATGAGGAGGCAGAACAGTTCCGCAGAGTGACGATGCGGGTGCTGATCATGCAGCTTAACTCGATAAGTATCATGGATCTGGTTGCATATGGAGGAGCGGGGATCGGTATTATTTTAAGTGTATTAGAACTTCGGGCTTTCCATATCACACTGGCGGAATGTATTTTTATCATACTGATCTCAGCGGAATTTTTCCTGCCGCTTCGCCTGTTAGGCTCTTTTTTCCATATCGCGATGAATGGAAATGCTGCCGCAGACAAGATCTTTAAATTACTGGATGAGCCGTTGCCACAGTGTGGAGAGAATACAAAGATAGGGGGCGATGACATCGTATTTTCTGATGTATCGTTTGCTTATGAACCGGAAAAACCTGTTTTAAAAGGGATATCTTTTACGGCAGAAGAGGGAGCATTTACAGCTTTAGTCGGAGTGTCTGGATGCGGAAAAAGTACAGCGGCGTCTTTAATGATGGGAGAAGGGAAGGAGCAGGATGCATTTTCCGGCACGATCACGGTCGGCGGTGTCAATATCCATGAAATCGCACCGGATGCATTGTACAGAAAAATTACAAGAGTGCGTCACGACAGTTATCTGTTTGCAGGAACCGTGCGTGAAAATCTCTGTATGGGGCGTGCTGATGCAGCCACAGAGGAGATGGAAGCAGCGTTAAAAGCGGTTGACCTCTATGATACGGTTTCGGAAAAAGGTGGTTTATCCATGGAGATCACAGAGAAGGCATCGAATCTGTCCGGTGGACAAAAACAGCGTCTTGCGCTTGCTAAGGCATTGCTGCATGACAGTGATATCTACATATTTGACGAGGCAACTTCAAATGTGGATGTGGAGAGTGAAAATAAGATCATGGAGGTTATCCGTGAGCTTGCACAGAAGAAAACAGTGATCCTGATCTCACACCGTCTTGCGAATGTGACCGATGCAGACCAGATTCTTGTCATGAAAGATGGTGTGATCGAGGAATCGGGAGTCCATGCAAAACTGATGGAGAAGAATGGCTATTACAGCAGCCTTTATAAGGCACAGCAGGAATTGGAAAAATATGCAAAGGAGGCAGTCTGATGCAGGGAAAAGAGAATAAAGGGGCACGCAGTGGTGTAAAAGTCATGGCAGGACTGATCGGTATGATAAGACCGATGCTACCGTTTATGTTTGTTGCGATTTTAATGGGATGTGCCGGAAATCTGATGGCGACATTCATCACGATCTTAGGTGGTTTTGGTGTCCGTCAGGTTTTAGGATTGTATCAGGGAATGACACTTTCACATATTTTTATTCTGATCGTGGTGTTTGCAGTATTAAGGGGCATCCTGCGCTATGCAGAGCAGGCAAGCAACCATTATATTGCATTCAAACTTTTAGCACAGATCCGTCATAAGGTATTTGCCGCATTGCGAAAACTCTGCCCGGCAAAATTAGATGGCAGTGAAAAAGGAAATCTGATTTCCATTATCACAAGTGATATTGAACTTCTCGAAGTGTTTTATGCACATACGATCTCTCCAATTGCGATCGCCATACTTACATCAGGCTTTATGGTATGGTTTATTGGGAGGTTACATCCGGCAGCGGGGGCTTTAGCAGCAGTATTTTACCTGATCGTCGGGGCGGTAATCCCTGTTATCAATGGAAAACATGGTGCAGAAAACGGACGCATTTACCGCGAAAGTTTTGGAAAATTAAACACCGTTGTTTTGGATAATTTGTATGGAATGGATGAAATTTTACAGTACGGACAGCAGGAAAAACGTCTGCATGAAATGAATGAACAGACAGAAAAGTTAGAGCAGAAAAATAAAAAGCTGAAAATGGCAGAGAATACACAGCGCATTGCAACAGATGGTGTGATTCTGATCGCAGGAGTCCTTATGGCAGCTTTATGCGGACATCTTACTGTACAGGGAGCTGTGAGCATAGATGAAGCAATGATTGCTGTGATCGCGATGATCAGTTCCTTTGGCCCGACAGCCGCTTTATCTGCACTTTCTAATAATTTACAGCACACACTGGCAAGCGGAAACCGTGTACTTGATATTTTAGAGGAGCAGCCGCTTGTGGAAGATGTAATAGATGGAAATAACGAGTGTGGCGGCGATATTTCCTGCGAGCATGTATCTTTTTCCTATGAGTCAGCAGCAGAAGAACGTACACCTGGCAAAGTCTTAGAAAACTTTGATCATGTATTTACAGAACATAAGATCCATGGAATTTTAGGAAAGAGCGGATGTGGTAAATCAACGCTTTTAAAACTTCTGATGCGTTTTTATGAGACATCTGAAGGAGATATCCGGTACGGAAAAACAAATGTGGATGAAATTTCAACCACGGCATTGCGTGACAATATTTCCTATGTCACACAGGAGACATTTCTGTTTGCGGATACGATTGAAAATAATATCAAAGTTGCGAAAGAGGATGCGACCAGGGAAGAAGTGATTGCGGCTGCGAAAAAGGCGGCACTTCATGAGTTTATTATGTCACTGCCGGATGGATATGACACGAAATTAGCGGAGTCAGGAGAGTCTGTCTCTGGTGGGGAACGTCAGCGTATCGGGATTGCACGTGCATTTCTGCATGACGCAGATATGATATTTTTAGATGAACCGACCAGTAACATTGACAGTCTGAATGAAGGAATCATTTTAAGAAGTCTTGATCAGGAAAAAGCAAATAAGACAATTCTTTTAGTATCTCATCGAAAATCAACAATGGCGATCGCAGATGATATAGTCGCAATGTAGGAGAAAGTATCATTTCATGAATTACTGTGGAATGATACTTCTTTTATTCATGATAATAAAATGTTCACGGATCATGTATTCTATTATTTTATGTAATATTGTATGATTATGCATAAAATGTTTGAAAAATTGCAGAAGAAACGCTACACTATAAAAAGTATGGAAATACAGAAATATGGAAAGTTCTGATTGAATGTTGACAGACAAAAGATCAGTAACGTTTGTTTGGAGGACACATATGAAAAGAAAACAGATAGGGATGCTTATTTTTCTTGCAGTGATCGTGGTATTACTGTTTGTAACGGCAAATACACCCGGAGTGGTCACTGATCCGGAAAATTATCAGTGCAGCGTATATGCGACAGTATTTGCATTACTGCCACCGGTCATTGCAATCGGTCTGGCACTCATTACAAAGGAGGTATATACATCACTTTTAGCAGGAATCATCACAGGAGGGCTGTTATATTCCAATTTTAATCTGGAACTGATGATAGGTACGATCTTTTTTCAGGAAGACGGAGGCATGGTGTATAAACTCGCGGATGCATGGAATGTCGGTATTCTTGTGTTTTTAGTCATGCTTGGAATACTTGTTTCGATGCTGAATAAAGCAGGCGGTTCCGCGGCATTTGGAAAATGGGCGTCAAAGCATATCAAAACCAGGATCGGCGCACAGATTTCTGTCATGATCCTTGGTATACTGATCTTTGTGGATGATTATTTTAACTGTCTTACCGTGGGGAGCGTGATGCGTCCGGTCACAGACCGGCATAAAGTATCGCGTGCCAAATTATCCTATATCATTGATGCAACGGCAGCACCGGTGTGTATCATTGCACCGATCAGTTCCTGGGCGGCAGCGGTGACATCTTCCGTGCCGGAGAATGCGGGAATCAATGGATTTGCCGTATTTTTGCAGACAATCCCATATAACCTGTATGCAATCCTGACGTTGGTTATGGTATTGCTCGTGACAGTACTCCGGGTTGATTTTGGACCGATGAAAAAACACGAGATGAATGCGATCGCAGGTGATCTGTTCACAACACCGGGAAGACCATATGAGGGGAATGAGGAAGAGGCGGTCAATGATAAGGCACATGTGCTGGATCTGATACTCCCGGTCGCAGTACTGATCGCAAGCTGTATTGTTGCGATGGTTTATACCGGAGGATTTTTTGACGGAGCTTCTTTTGTTGATGCATTCGCGGCTTCGGATGCTTCTGTGGGACTGGTACTTGGCGGTGCTGTTACGCTTGTATTTACATTTATCTATTATATGATGCGCGATGTATTATCCTTTGAGGAATTTGCAAAATGTATCCCGGAGGGATTCCAGTCAATGATCGCACCGATCCTGATCCTTACGATGGCGTGGACATTGTCGGGTATGACAAACCTGCTTGGTGCGAAATATTTTGTTGCAGATCTTGTGGCAAATTCCGCATCCGCAATGCAGGGATTCCTTCCAATGATCATTTTCCTGGTTGCCGCATTTTTAGCTTTTGCAACCGGAACATCCTGGGGAACATTCAGTATCCTGATCCCAATCGTGATCGGGGTATTCCCGGAAGGACAGATGATGGTCATTTCCATCGCATCCTGTCTGGCAGGTGCGGTCTGTGGAGATCACTGTTCTCCGATTTCCGATACCACGATCATGGCATCTGCCGGAGGACACTGTGAGCATGTCAATCATGTGGTAACACAGCTTCCATATGTGTTGGTTGTTGGCAGTGTATGTATGGTCGGATATCTTCTGATCGGTATTTTAAAAGCAGCTGGACTGGATGCGGTTGTCTGGCTGACACTTCCGGTCTGCATTGTGATTCTTTGTGCGGTTCTTTGTGTGATAAGAGCAAAAACCGGTGGCAAAGAGGAAATTTAAGAATAAGAAAGAAAAGCCTGCTTAAGGTGGCAAAGCTGACAATCAAATAGTAAAGTAAGCAATCAGACGGCAAAGAAAACAGTAAAAAAAATAATAATACTAAAATAAAGAGAGGATGTCAGAGAAATGGTAAAACATGTTATTTTATGGAAACTGAAAGAGGAATTTTCGGACGAGGAGAAAAAACAGATCAAAGCAGGAATCAAGGAGGGGTTAGAAGGACTTGCCGGTCAGATTCCGGGGATGACAGAGATCAAAGTGCGCATTGACTGTCTGCCGAGTTCCACTGTGGATGTGATGTTAGATACCACATTTGAGAGCGCAGAAGCACTGAAAGCATACAGCGTGCATCCGAAACATGTGGCAGTGGCAGATAGTAAAGTAAGACCATATACAGCAGTGAGATCCTGCATGGATTATGAGATTTAAGAGGGAGTTACACAAAAACAGATAGTTTTAAAGCCCTCCGGGCAGGATCGCACTGCGGTGGAGTGTGCCCGTTTGGAATCAATGATGGTGTGGAGGTTTATCTCGATGAAAGCCTGAAAAAATTTACGACAGTATATCCGGCAGCGGGAAATGACCATAGTGCCGTAAAATTAACAATCCCGGAGCTTGAGCAGGCTACCGGTGCAAAAGGCTGGGTTGATGTCTGTAAGGAAGAAAATGTTTAGACAGACCAAAGCATGAAAGGAACGATATTTTGGGATGAAAATTGGAGTGATTGCAGATGTCCACAGTAACCAGATTGCATTTCGGGCATGTGTGGACTACATGATAAAGGCGGGGTGTGAGGAATTTCTGCTTCTGGGAGATTTTGTTTCGGATACTGCCGGTGCAAAAAAGACGATGGAGATTCTCTATGAACTGATGGAGCAGTTTCCCTGTCATGTTCTGCGGGGAAACCGGGAAGAATATATGACAGAACAGCGTAAAGTCAGGGAACAGGAAGAAAAAGAAAAATACTGGATCGCAAATTCTGCCAGTGGTAATCTTTTATATACTTATGAACAGCTTACCCCAAAAGATCTGGACTTTTTTGAAAATCTTCCTATTACGTTCCGTTATGAAAAGGAAGGGTATCCTGCGATCATCTGCTGTCATGGTTCCCCTGTCAATACAAGGGAATTACTTCAGCTTGACAGTGAGCGGACAAAAGAAGTTTTAGATGAAATCAATACAGATTATCTGCTTGCAGCACATACGCATTATCCGGGAATGATGAGATATCATGGGAAAACCTATATGAATACCGGTTCCTGTGGAATTGCGATCGGTGATCCGGGATATGCACATGCTGTGATCTTAGAGTCATGGGAAAATGAATGGAAACCGGAATTTTTGCGTATTCCATATGATATCAACCAGGTGATACAGGATATTTTTGAATCAGGACTTTATGATATGGCACCGTGGTTTTTGAATAATAATCTCCATATTTTCCTGACAGGAACGGATCTGACACCGGAACTGGTAAATCTGGCTACAAAATTGCAGAAAGAAAATGAGGCAGAAGAAAAGGTCTGGCCGCATATCGAAGAAAAATATTTTGCGAAGGCGGCAGATGCCTTGAAAATTCCGGATTATACATTTTTGCGATATATCCGCCCGGCTGTAATAGAAGATACGGAAAAGCTGTTAGAATTATATCATTCGATGATCGGCGGAGCGGCAGGCTGGAATGAATATTATCCGGGAATTGATACGATAGAATCAGATCTTTCGAGGAATGCACTTTTTGTGATGGAAAATGAAAAGGGGAAACTGATAGCTTCCATTTCCATAGATGCAGACGAAGCCGTAGACAGTTTAAAATGCTGGGATGAGGCGCTGCTTCCGGGAGCGGAACTGGCGAGACTCTGTATCAGAAAAGAATACCAGAATAAAAAAATGGCGAGAATGATGATGGCATATGCCATGAATGTCCTGCGGAAACAGGGAAAGAAATCTGTTCACATACTGGTACGAAAAGGGCATGAGGTGGCAATGCGTTCTTATGCGCATCTTGGATATGAGAAAGTGGGAGAGTGCAGTCTCTATGATATGCAGTTTATCTGCATGGAGAGGGCATTGTAGAAAAAAGGGCAGGCGAAATTGCCTGCCCATATAAAAATTTTAGTCTGCACCTAATTCTCTGTCTTTTGCCATAAAGAACAATGCAATGGTATCAGGTCCTACATGGCTTCCGGTACAGAAATCATAAGAAGTATTGATAAAATCGCGGACGGCAACTTTTTCCTGAATTTTATTCATGACATAGAGGGAGTCTTCGTAAGCGTCGGCATGTGCGATACCGATGATCTGTTTTTCCGGTTCTGTGATATTGTCACAGACGAGAGAGACGAGCTCGTTTAATGCAGCCTTTCTTCCACGGCATTTTTTATACTGGACAATAAAACCGTCCTTGTTTCCACGTAGGATCGGTTTGATATTTAAAAGATTACCGACAAGGGCGGTTGCTCCGCTTAAACGTCCGGTTTTTGAAAGATATTTTAAGTCTCCGACGGTAAATACACCGTTCATCTTTGCAGGGTACGTTTCTAAGATATCTGCTACTTCATCAATCTCCATACCTTTATCACGCATTTCACTTGCGTAGATCGCTAAAATTCCCTGTGCTAAAGAAGCATTGAGTGAATCGATCAGACGGATTTTTCTGCCGTTTACCGGATCACGCATCAGATCCTCCGCGGCAAGTCTTGCGGAGTTGAAATTTCCGCTGATATTTTTGCTAAGCGAGAAATACAGCACATCTTCGTTATTTTCCATGGCACTGCGGAATGCATCTTCAAATATGGCAGTGCTGATCAGACCGGTCTTTACATCTGCACCTTGGCGTACGGCATCGTAATATTCATGACCTTTCTGACGTTCCTCTTCCGGGGATAATTCCGGATCAAAACAGGTGACTTCTTTTCCATTTACAAAGTTGATAAAAGAAAGAACTTTGATCTTATATTTTTTTACAAGTTCTGCGGGAATATTTGCCGCAGAGTCAACGATAATCTGAAACATGATGATCTCCAATCCTATTAAATAGTTATAGTGTACAGTGTAAGCGGTTTTGAAAACTATGTCAAGTGGTTTTGGGACGTTTTCCTCTTTATTTTATAAAAGAGAATAATAGTATCATTGACGCTGACCATGTGGTATACTGCATTTAAGTAAATCGTAATTTGAAAGTGAGATGTATTTTATGAAAAAGAAGATTATATTAACAATAGCATTTGTTATTAGTTTATTACCAATGTTATTAAACCAATATGGTGGAATGAAAGGTGTACAAGAGATTAGAGGTTTAATTAGCTTGTATAATCCAATAGGCATTATATCTGTGTTATTTTTTATTATAGGTGTATGGATTCCATTTAAAAATAAAAAAATCAATAAAATTTTTGGTGGATTAGGAGTAGTAGGAATTGTAATTTCTGAAATATACAATTTCTTTACTTGGCACATAATGAATATAACAGGGAAAATGAGTATTCATAATAGTATCGAATTTGCTTTTCCAGAGTTTTATGTTGGATTGGTAATATCTTTAATTATGATAGCTGTTTATTTCTGCATTGATAAAATCGTAAAAGAATAACAACTTCCCGTTTATTGGGAAGTCACAGAGAACGAAAAATCGGAATTTGTCGGGAAGTTGCAGAGAGCGTAAAATCGGAATATTGCTGCTATCAATATTTGAAAAATTGTGCTGATTTAACAGAAGTTTTTATAGGAGACACGAATGTGATAACAGAAATAATTTTTTCGGATTATTATAGAACATTTTTATTGTGTATATTATCTATTGGGGTTGTTTTTTTTATGCGAAATGCAAGTATAAGAAAAAAAGTACTTGCATTAGCAGGATACGAATTTATTGTATTTTTACTTTTTCTTTGGATATTTATTGTATGCATAATTTTTACTGAATTTGATTATGAATCAATAATAGCTATTGTGCAATGGGAATTAAAGTGGATACTTTATTTTACAATAAGTATAATATTGCAGTTTGCAATGTACTATTTTTTCTGGAAAAAAAGTAAAATATTAAAGATAGTGACTTTACTATTTAGTCTTATTATTGTTATTGTCCCATTGCATGTATTTGATTTTACTTGAAATAACAAAATAAAAAAATGAAATCCGACAAATGCAAACTATAAAACAAATAGAGCAAACATAATCAGTTTATTTATATGCGTAATATTGTACAGACTTATGTGTATTGTATGAAAGAACGATAAAATTCCAATTTGATGGAGTAATGGATATGAAAATACGAGAAGTGAATGAGAATAAAAAGCAGTTTATATCCTTATTGCTATTAGCTGATGAGCAGGAAAATATGATTGATCGCTATCTTGAAAAAGGTACTATGTATGCACTTGAAGATGGTAATGTAAAAGCTGAATGTGTTGTCACCGATGAAGGTAACGGAATACTTGAAATCAAGAATATCGCAGTCGATCCGGAAAATCAGGGAAAGGGCTATGGCAAAGCACTAATTGATTTTCTTGCCAGTAAATATGCAGATGCATATTCTGTTTTGCAAGTTGGAACAGGTGACAGTCCATTGACGATACCATTTTATGAAAAATGTGGATTTGCCCGTTCTCACAAGATTCCCAATTTCTTTACTGACAATTATGACCACCCAATTTATGAGAGCGGTGTACAGTTAATAGATATGGTATATTTGCAAAGATATATATAACTTCCAATTGTAGAATTAGGGGAGAGTACATATGCATTTTGTAGAAGCAAAGGGAATTCTTTCAAGTAATAATGGAATGAATATATACAGAGGCTGTACGCATGGCTGCATTTATTGCGACAGCAGGAGTAACTGCTATGGATTTACACATGAATTTGAGGATATAGAGGTAAAAGCAAATGCTCCACAGCTTCTTGAAAAGGCATTAAAATCCAAACGCAAAAAATGTATGATAGGAACCGGTGCTATGTGCGATCCTTATCTTCAAGCAGAAGAAAAATTAAAACTGACCAGAAGATGTTTGGAGCTGATTGACAAATATGAATATGGTGTTGCAATTCAGACAAAATCTACCAGAATATTGCGGGATATGGATATTTTAAAATCAATCAACGCGAAGGCAAAAGCTGTTGTACAGATGACAATGACTACTTATGACGAAACACTCTGCAGGATTTTAGAGCCGAATGTTTCTACAACCCATGAGAGATTTGAAGCACTTATGCAATTTAAAAAGGCAGGGATTCCAACTGTCGTGTGGCTGACACCTATATTACCTTTTATAAATGATACAAAGGAAAACATCAATGGTATTCTTGATTACTGTATGGAAGCTGGCGTAAAAGGAATCATATGCTTCAACATGGGAGTTACATTAAGGGATGGAGACAGGGAATATTTTTATCAGGCATTGGACAGATATTTTCCAGGGCTTAAGAAAAAATACATCTATATATATGGAAATGCATATGACCTGGCAAGCCCTGATAACGAGAAACTTATGGATATGTTCAGAAAAAGATGTGCCGAAAATGGAATTATCTATGATCCAAATGAGTGCTTTTGGTATCTTCATGAGTTACCGGATAAATATGTTCAGATGTCTTTGAATTTGACATAATAACAGCCAGAGGTGGGAGTCATCTCCCAGCTGATATATATAGTTAATAAAGAGAGGTGCATATGCTATGCCAGGTATACTCGTGGTTGAAGATGATGAAAATTTAAATCGTGGAATTACATTCTCACTGAAAAAATCCGGATATGAGGTTTTTTCAGCAGAATCAATGAAAAAAGCGAAAAGAATTGCAAGTGATAATAATGTGGATGTTACCATTTGTGATGTGAATCTTCCGGATGGGAATGGACTGGAATTTGTAAGGTGGATGAGATGCAATTATAATACATACATTATTTGTCTTACAGCACTAGATCAGGAGATGGATCAGGTCATGGGATATGAAGCAGGGGCAGATGATTATATTACAAAGCCGTTTAGTCTTTCGGTACTTCTTTTGAAAATAGAAGCACATTTCCGCCGCAGACAGGAGAAAACGGAAGCCGGAAAGATGATTTCGGGAGATATCGTATTTATCGCAGGAGAAATGAAAGTCCTGATAAAGAGTCGTGAAATCAGTCTGACAAAAACGGAGTTGAAAATGCTGACTTTTTTTCTTCAGAATCCGAAACAGATTCTTTCAAAAACACAAATATTGGAAAATGTGTTTGATCTGGAAGGGGATTTTGTGGATGAAAATACAATCGCTGTCAATATCAGAAGACTCCGTGAGAAAATCGAAGACAATCCGGCTGCACCGGTCTATATAAAGAATATCAGAGGTCTTGGGTATATATGGAATCAGGAGGTAAGGCAGTGACAAAGAGATATCGCAAGAAGATTACAGTAGTGCTCTCCTTGGTATTACCTGTCATATTATTGTTTGCAATATTAAATTGCTTTACCACGTATGTGTTTTATGAAGATTATAAATATAAAATGAATCTTATGACAGAAATTGCAGCAAAGGAAAAATTTTCCGGGCTGGATGCTGTTTCGGAATTGCTTAAGGATAAGGATATTGAAACCAACGAACAGGGAAGGCGATTATTGGAGCAATATGGATACTGGGGAAATAAAGGGAATGTGTTTTATTCGCAATTCCGGCATCAGGTTATGGTGACCGGTGCTGTAAGCACTGTGATATGCGTGCTTCTTTTGATTATTTTATTTTATTGGAAGAAGACAGAAGATGCGTGTCATCAGAAAATTTTAGACCAGTTAGAAGAAATTCTGATCAGATTCCGTGAAAATAAATTTGATGATTTACTGAAAACGGAAAATCACGCTGAACTGGAAAAATTGAATGACCAGCTTGAAGCAATCGGACATCATATTCAGTTGCTAAAGGAAGAAGCACGGGAAGAAAAAGAGAGCACGAAAGAAATGGTTTCTGATATCTCTCACCAGTTAAAGACACCGGTTGCAGCTTTGGATACATGTTTTAGTGTGTTGATGCAGAATGACTTAAGTGCCACAGAACAGGAGGAGTTTCGTATTCGTTGTCGGAGTGCTCTGGATGGACTGGAGACATTATTGCAGTCGCTTCTTGAAATATCCAAGATGGAAACCGGACTGATTCAGATTAATAAGAAAAAACTTCCGCTTATGGATACTGTCATATCTGCTGTGAACCGTACTTATCCAAAAGCGGATGGGAAAGAAATTGAATTCGTTTTTGACTATGCAAAAGAGCTGGAAACATGCATGGTTGTGCAGGATAAAAGGTGGCTTGGTGAAGCTTTTATCAACGTTCTGGATAATGCGGTCAAGTACAGTCCGGGTGGTTCAAAAATATTTATCCGGTTACAAAAAAGAAACGATCTTGTAAGAATGGAAATTGAGGATCAGGGAATCGGTATTCCGCAGAATGAGTATCACAAAATTTTTCAACGATTTTACAGAGGAGGTTCCAGGGAGGTCAGGGAAGAGAGTGGCACGGGAATCGGACTTTTTCTATCGAGAGAAATTATCGAAAAACACGGAGGTATGATCACGGTAATCTCCGGCAAAAAGAAAAAAGGAAGCACGTTTGTGATTCAATTACCATATGTTGGTTAAATTTTAATTGGGCAGAAATCTTACAATTCTGTAAGATTTCTGCCCAATTTTTGAAAGTGAAATGAAAGATTATATTGCTACAATCAGCATGTAGGTTGAAAAATGATATATAAACAGGCAAAGAAAGTGTGCTGAAAAGGTAAACTTTACAGAATTAAAAAGGAGGCAACACATGAGTGTGATATTAGAAACCAGGCAGCTTTGTAAGTTTTATGGCACAGGTGAGAATCAGGTCAAAGCGGTCAACCAGGTGGACATTCAGATTGAGCAGGGAGAATTTGTCGCAATTGTTGGAAAGTCAGGTTCCGGTAAAAGTACATTACTTCATATGCTTGGAGGGCTTGATACCCCGACAAAAGGCAGAGTTACTTTAGCAGGGAAAGATTTATACAGGATGAAAGAAGATGCTCTTGCTGTTTTCCGCAGAAGAAAAATCGGATTTGTTTTTCAGGCATTTAATCTGGTTTCATCTGTTAATGTCTGGGAAAATATTGTACTGCCACTGGGGCTGGATGGAAGAAAAGTGGATGAAGCGTATGTAAATGATATTATTGCAACTCTGGGGATTGAAAACCGGATTTATAATCTGCCAAATCAGTTATCCGGAGGACAGCAGCAGAGAGTAGCAATTGCAAGAGCACTGGTGAATCGTCCGGAAATTATATTTGCAGATGAGCCGACAGGAAATCTTGATTCTAAGACCAGTGATGAGGTAATCGCTCTGCTTAAGATGACAGCAAAAAAATATGGACAGACAATTGTAATGATTACCCATGATGACGAAATTGCACAGGTCGCTGACCGTATTCTGGTGATTGAGGACGGACAGGTGGTGGATTTCAGATGAAGACAATAAGCAGGATTGCATATAGCAATGACAAAAGGAACAGGACAAGAAGTATACTGATCATGATGGCAATCTGTCTGACCACGATGCTGCTTGTTATCATCAGTACTGTGGGAAATGGGGTAATTCATTTACAGAAAAGTCAGGCGGCAGGATCATATGGAAGCAATTATGGTCTGTTTGTTTCCGCAGACGGATCGCAGTTAAAAGAAGTAAACCGCCGTGCGGAAATAGATGCTACAGGCACTATGCGCACCGAAGGTATCATAAAAGGCAATGAAAAAGGTGGTTTTGTCTGCATGGATGAGACTGCAAGAAAAATGCTTCCCTATAATAAGGAATATGAGTTAAAGGAAGGAAAGTATCCGGAAAAAATGCAGGAAATTGCCGCAGGAAGAGCATTTTTTCGTGCAATAGGGTATGGTGATGTAAAGATCGGAGATACGGTTACACTGGATTACCGCGCAGGGATGCAGTCAGAATATAAGCCGGAAGAATTTGTTGTCAGCGGAATCCTATATGATCGGGATGAGTATACCATCGAGGCATCTTATGTTGCATTCGGGTCACAGGAGTTTTATGATGAGCACGTCGCAGAGAATGACAGACAGTATAATATTTATTTTACTTTAAATGATTCTGCAAATGTATCTATGAATAATATTGATTCGGTTATAAAGCAGATTGCAGCATCTTGTGGGATCGAAGAAAAAAACGTTATAGTCAATGATCTCTATTTGCAATGGGTCTTGCAGCCGAGTTATGAAACGATTGCAGTATGCGGGGTTTTGATTCTTGCAATTGTACTTTTCTCTGTTGTGGTCATTTATAATATTTTTCAGGTCGGTATTGCCAACAAGATACAGGAGTATGGAAAAATTAAGGCTCTGGGAGCGACAAAAAAGCAGATGAAACAACTGATCTTCAGAGAGGGCATTTTTTTGACATTTTTTTCAATACCGGTTGGATTGCTTCTGGGCTTTCTGATTGCAAAATGCGGTTTTAACTGGCTGGTAGAACAGGGAAACCTTGTATCAACCCAAACTGGCTCTATGGGAGTTCAAAATCAGCAGGTGCCTCTGTTTTCCCTGCCTGTTATGCTTCTCTGTATTTTCGTATCATTTCTTACCGTTGCTTTGTCACTGCGTAAACCAATGAAAATTGTTTCACGGATTTCACCTATCGAAGCAACACGGTATTTAGAAAATGCAGAAACACACAAAAAAGGAAAACGAAATGGCAGAAAAAATGTCACCGTGTTTTCTATGGCAATGGCAAATGTGACGGGTAATCCAAAAAGAACCATTGGTACCATCCTCACAATGGGGCTTTCCTGCACATTGTTTGTGATTATCTCTAATTATGTGGGAAATATTGACACGGAGCATGAAGCACGTCTTTCCGTTAATCATGGACAATTCGAACTGCAGCTTGACTATTCTGCTGAGTATGATGAAAGATATCCGGAGAATAATCTGGATACGATTCTGACGGACAATCCATTGAATGATTCGCTGATTGAAGAAATCAAAAGCATTCCGGGAGTGACAGATGTCATGACGAGAGAGATTGTCTCTGTAAATCTGAACGGAACGAGATTTCCGGGTGCTATTGTGAGTAAAAAGGATTTTGATTTTATGCGCCAGGACGGGGATATTGGCTCTATGGACTATGATCAGGCGGTAAAGAATGGTGAAATTTTCTTTGGTTGGTCGATGTGGATGGAACAAGATGGATATGCTCCGGGAGAATCCATTGCATTTGACTTTGAGAATGGAAGTGGAACCTATACCTATCAGGGAAAGATTGCAGGCTCCTTTGTAAGTGCGGACACTTATCTTGTCATTCCGGAAGGTGTATACCGTTCCATGAATCCGAGGGGAACAGCCTGTGGATATCTGTGGGTGGACTGTGATAAAAAAGATATGGCATCTGTGGAACAGAGTCTGAATACTTTGATTTCTAATACTTCGCATATAAAAATGGATACCTATCATGCACAGTTACAATATGCAGAATTAGCAGCCCGCATGATGAAGCTCGGCTGTTATCTGTTTATAGCGGTTGTAGGACTCATCGGTTTTATGAATATGGCAAACACCATGATCATGAATATTACGACAAAAAAGCAGGAATATGGTGTATTACAGGCTGTGGGTATGACAAATAAACAATTAAATTTATGTCTGCAGTTACAGGGACTGATTTTTACGGTTGGCACCATATGTGTAGCACTTGTCGTTGGTCTGCCACTTGGCTACGTGCTCTTTGCCTATGCAAAGCATAATGGGATATTTGGAATGAATGTCTATCATGTTCCAATTACACCAATTCTTGCTATGATTTTGCTGGTCAGCCTTTTGCAGATTGTGCTTTCCTGCGTTTTAAGCAGTAATTTGAAAAAGGAAACGCTGGTAGAAAGAATAAGGTATCAGGGATAGCAAGTATTGCTGGGATATCCTCAGTATCATAACAGGAATTAAAAGCACTTGGTTTCAAAAAGTTTTGTACTTTTGACAAAATGCAACCGATTTTTCATCAATTATAATAAATTTGATTAAGCAGCCTGTGTGTAATGAAGCATACAGGCTGCTTGCATTTTATAACTCTAATGAATCTTCTGTATCTACCCACATCTGTAAATTGCCCTCAAGATATAATCTCGCATATTCAAGTGGTTCATCGACTGCAAGTGAAGTCAATGCACAGTCTGATCCGGGTGTGGTTTTTAAATCCTTTTCGGCTTCCCAGCAGTCAATGCGAAGCATATAGCCAACATTTGTATAAATGTCAATGCTGTTTCGTTGTGGATTGTATTCTGCAAATATTGTTCTCATCGTATCCCATCTCCTTATCATTTAATCAATCATTAGTAGCAAAAATTAAGAAGCATTTCAATCAGTCCACCATGTCACTTTTATTTTATGTTATACTGTTTTATATAATTTTTTTGCCATTGTATTTGCCCTTATCAGAGTTCATAAACACTGATGGAACGATATAACACAAGGGAAAAAATAAGGGAAAGCTCACCTGCAACAAATCCAGTGTTTTCAAGGGTTTGCGGAGAATTTAATAACAAAATATAACAGTTAAATCTCTTAAAACAGGTGAAATCTCAATCGGAGGTTGAAGGTACACGATGATAATAAAAATTGTTACAATTTCACTGATGGCAGTGTTCTACATCTGCTATTTTGCAAAGCTGATTAGTCAGAAAAAGCAAGGCATAAAGACAGACCAATTAGGGAAAGGAAAAGAGGGTTTTGTCAAATTTATAGAAGTAGCTCTTAAAATAATCACATATTTGCTTCCTGTAATACAGATTATCAGTATTGTGTTTTATTCGGGAACAGCATATATTGTGTTGCAATTTACAGGAGTTGTAATAACAATGTTCGGTGTACTTGCTTTTATTGTTTCTGTTACACAGATGAAGGAAAATTGGAGAGCAGGTGTGCAAAAAGAAGAAAAGACCAATTTGGTAACAACAGGCATCTATTCTATTAGCAGAAATCCTGCATTTTTGGGTTTTGATTTAATGTATATAGGAATATTGTTTTCGTTCTTTAATTGGTTTCTTTGCTTTGCCACAGGTTTTGCAGTGGTATTTTTTCATTTACAGGTAGTCAATGTAGAGGAAGATTTTTTGATAGAAGCATTCGGAAATGAGTACCTGCAATACAAATCAAAAGTATGCCGATATTTAGGAAGAAAAAGATAACTTCCTGTGGAGATTGTAAAGTTACTTGATAAATAAAAATTCATCTTACAAATTGGTTATAAAAGATAAGTAGGAAGCCATGTAATATGCCAATGTTAACCTAATGACATTGTGCAATATGCTGGCTTCTTTTTTTAGATAGTACTGTAGATTGGTTTTTGTGGGTGCTTATTACCGAAAAATGAATATTTTTTTAAAAGTGGGAATAGAATAATGACAGAAGACACAGATTGTGTTAATATGTGTCTGAAAATCATATTACCGAAAAATGAAAAAAATTCTAAAAGCGGGAATAGGAGATGGCACCATGCAGCTTATAGTGAGAAAAAAGTATTTAGATGAACTGATTGAATTGTATGGAACACCAGATATAAAAGTTATCACGGGTATCAGACGAAGCGGCAAATCAGTATTGTTGCAAGAGTTCGTTACATACTTGCAGTCATTGGAGAAACCCATAAATATTGTAATGATAAATCTTCAGGAATTAGAGTTTGATTATTTGTTAGAATATCACGCATTGCATAAGTACATCTTGGATCAGCACAAAGAGGGCATGGCTAATGTTTTATTGATTGATGAGGTTCAGTTGTGTCCTCAGTTTGAGCTTGCAATCAATAGTATTTACGCAAAAGGAATCTATGATATTTACATTACCGGTTCAAATGCATTTTTGCTGAGTTCAGATTTAGCAACACTTTTTACTGGAAGAACGATGGAAATAAAGGTATATCCATTTTCTTTCGTGGAATATCTAACTTATTATAAAATTACAGATGGATATGATGATGCATTTGATCAGTATGTCCGAACTGGTGGCATGCCGGGGGCTTATGTATATAAGACTGAGGATAGACAGTATGACTATGTTAGAGATGTGTATTCAACTATTCTTATCAGAGACTTGGTGGAAAAGTATAAGATAAGAAATAAATCAGAGTTTACCAATATATCAGAATTTATGATGGATAATATCGGTAACTTACTTTCTCCAAATAATATCAGCAAAACCTTAAAGATTGATCAAAGTGAGATAAGCAGAAAGACGGTATCGAAGTATATTGGTTACTTGGAAAATGCTTTTCTGTTCTATGAAGCAAAACGGTATGATTTAAAGGGAAAAAAATACTTAGCGAACAATAGTAAGTATTATCTTTGCGATTCATCATTCCGTTATGCAGTCAATGGTACACGAAACATGGATTTTGGAAGAGTTTATGAGAATATTGTTTATCTGGAGTTACGCAGAAGAGGATATGAGGTATATGTTGGAAAACTCTATAAAAAAGAAGTGGATTTTGTGGCTAAGAAACGTGAGGCTCAAATATATATTCAGGTAAGCGATAATATTTCAGATGAAAAAACATTTGAAAGAGAATATTCGCCTTTGCTTGCAATAAGAGATGCATATCCTAAGATGATAATTGCAAGAACACATCACGAAACTTATGATTACAAAGGAGTGCGAGTGGTTGATATCTGTAGATGGTTACGAGAATAGTATTGTGAAGAAAATGTTGTTCCAACAGATGAGGAATTTTCACGGCCTGCGGAAGCTCATTATAGAAAAATCGACTTGAGTGATGGTATAATTGATAACTTTAAATTTGGCGGGATGAGGCAAAGAAATTAAAATCGTTGTTGGAATGGAGTATATTACTATGGAAATAAAAAAAGCGGAAATCAAAATGAATAGCAAAAAGGGAGAAAAATAATAAGAACGGTGGAAAATTGTAAGAAATCTGTAAGAAATATCCCACTTTTTTTGTAAGAAGCCCCGGATAAGATAGACACAGGCTTTAAGGAGGAGTAAATACAGCATGAGTGAATGTATATTAGTCGTGGATGACGACCGCGAGATCGTAAGGGCAATCGCAATACTTTTGGAAAAGGAGGGATATCAGGTATTAAAAGCGTATGATGGCATGCAGGCATTAGAGCTCATAGCGGAGCAGAAGGTACATCTGGTGATCATGGATGTCATGATGCCAAAACTCGACGGATTATCTGCGGTATTGAAAATACGCGAGCGAAAAAACATTCCGATCATTGTGCTCAGTGCAAAGAGTGAGGACACAGACAAAGTCTTAGGACTGTCCATGGGAGCGGATGATTATGTGGCAAAACCTTACAATCCACAGGAGTTAGCAGCGCGTGTGAAAAGTCATCTCCGCAGGTATACAAGTCTTGGGGATATTCATAAAGCAGATGATGATGGATGTATCACGAATGGCAGACTGGAGTTCCATACGAATGAGCGAGTGCTTTATGTGGACAAAGAGCCGGTCAGACTGACTGCGACGGAGACAAAGATCATGGAGCTTTTGATGAAACATCCGGGACGCGTTTTCCCGGCGGAGGAAATTTACGAGCGTGTCTGGAATGAGCAGGGGTATGCATGCGAAAATACGGTCATGGTCCATATCAGGCGCATCCGTGAAAAAATTGAACTCAATCCAAAAGAGCCGGAATACTTAAAGGTGGTGTGGGGAATTGGCTATAAAATCGAAAAAATGGAAAAATAGGATTGTATTTTTAGTGTTCTTTATCGGAATCAGTATGCTGATGGCAGGAATCGGCAGATTTGCATATGAGAGCTATTATATCGGTGTGGATGAGGTCTGTGCGGAACTGAAAGAAAAGGACTATCAGGAGTCTAAAGAATTTAGAAACACCGTGCTGAACAGATTTTATACGTTTCTTGATGTGGCGACAGGAAACTATCATGGGGACAGCGGATATAGCGGCAGTGCTGTGACTGAGGAAAATATTGACGATTATCTGTCATCGGGAGGAAATTTTTTTGATAGGCTGTTTGGAACAAATAACAGAATTTCGGAGTATGTAGTGGACACGGCTGCGACGTCGGACATTTATGAAAACCCGGATGCAGCAGAGACTGCGGGCACAGATGAGAACTCTTCCACGACGTATGAGGAGGTGTCAGACACGGAACATATTTATATGGCGTCTGACGACAGTACCGGTTATCAGGAAAAAGGCGAAGAAGAATATTTTGCGGACGTTAATAAGGATCATAATTTTTTCTATGAGATCTGCTATGACGGAAAAATAATGTATTCAAATATGCCTGATGATGTAACAGATGCTACATCATCAGATGGCGCATCCTCTGATGGGAAAAACAACACGGCTGCTTTGTTAAAAAATCTTCCGGAGGGGTATAATTATGCATTTCATTTTGATGGGAAAAAAGTGACGATCGAAAAAGACGGAGTGGAGCAGGATGTCTATGGAGATGGCATTTACCGCGAGGGAGAGGACTGGTATGTACCGGGTTTTCAAAACCTGATGGGAAAAAAATCCTGGGAGAAAGCGGATATCCGGATCATCATAGCAAAAGATCCGGTGCAGTATATGGGAGAAGATGATGCCGGAAATTCCTGGATCTGTAATTCTTTTTACGATCTTAACATACGGTGGACGCAGCAGCATAAACGCTATATACAGGCAATTTATTTTATCATTGCAGGCATTCTTTGTCTGTGTGCCAGCAGATTTTTCAAAGATGCAAAGAAACAGGAAGATAGCGTGATCGCCGCCCTGAGTGCGAAAATCTGGTTTGAATGGAAAATCTTAGCTACGATTCTGGTGCTGCTTCTTGTCTTGAGGATACAGTATGATTTTCCGGGTCTGGTGGAACTGCCGGTGATTTTTTGGCTCTGTTATTTCTGGATCAATGATGCAAAATATAATAAAAAAATCTGGCAAAATGGATTTTTCGGAAAACTGCTCGCACAGGCAGAGACAAAAAATATGTCCCTGCCATTTGCAAAACGGCTGGTAAGGGCTCTGTATGGGATCATTGGAATTACGGTATTTGGGCTGGCGGTAACTTGTGTGATGCTTGTTTTACTGCTGATCGTAAATTACAGACTGGCAAATTTTATTTACTGGCTGTTACTGCTGACCGGGTTTGCAGGGGTATTTTGTATCCTGCTTGGTATGGAATATTTCTATCAGAAAAGAAACCGGAATTTGGCAAGATCTTTAGAACAGCTTTCAAAACGGATTACAGAGATCAGCAGTGGACATTATGAACCGGCGGATATGGTGAAAGCACAAGACAGTGATATCCGCGCCATGGAAGAAACGTTAGAGCAGATCGGACAGGGCATGGAAACTGCGATAGAGGAGCGTATCAAGAGCGAGCGCATGAAAGTGGAACTGGTGGCAAATGTATCCCACGATATTAAAACACCGCTGACCTCCATTATCAGTTATATTGAGCTGTTAAAACAGGAGGAAAATCTGTCACCGGAGATTCAGGATTATATCCGGATTCTGGAAGAAAAATCGGAGCGGCTGAAAAATATGGTGCAGGATGTATTTTCTGTCAGCAAAGCGGCATCCGGACAGCTTGCGGTCGAGATGGAAAAAATTGATTTTGGAAAGCTTCTGCGACAGACACTTGCAGATATGGACGGTGAGATTCAAAAGAGCCCGTACAAATTCAAAATTGATATACCTAAGGAGGCGGTCATGGTATATGCTGACGGAGACCGGATGTACCGGGTATTCCAGAATCTGATCGGTAATGCACTCAAATATTCGCTGGAGGGTTCACGGATCTATATTTCATTAAAAACAGAGAAAAATGCTGCAGTTGCAGATATTCGCAATACATCGCGCAATGAATTAAAACAGGATGTGGATTTTACCGCACGTTTTACAAGAGGGGATGAGAGCCGTACTGATGGCGGAAGCGGGCTGGGACTTTCGATTGCGAAAAGTTTTACGGAGGCCTGCGGAGGAATATTTGAAGTGGAAACGATGGCGGATCTTTTTACAGTAAAGGTCAGTTTTGAGTTGAGACAGCAATAATTTGTCAAATAAGAATAGAAAACGGATTGTGGGAGAAAAATCTGTTGTTGTCTATAATGGCACATAAAATGGAAAAATATTCCATAATGTTGTGCAATTTGATGATAATAGTGTATAAAGTACTTCCTGCAATCCGTTTTTTTACATGAAACGGAAATAAATGAGAAAAAATATCAATAATGTTATTGACATCTAATGAACGTTAGCATATACTAACCAACGTAAGAAATGAAAATCATTATCAATACAGTAGGAGAAAAGAGGAAGAAATGATGCCGCTTACTATGTTAAACACAGGAGAACCGAGTATTATTAAAAAAGTCGGTGGAAAAGAAGAAACCAGAAGATTTTTAGAGAATCTTGGATTTGTTCCAGGCGGAGAAGTGACAGTCGTATCAGAGATCGACGGGAATATGATCGTCAACATCAAGGATTCAAGAGTTGCGATCGGAAAAGATATGGCGAATAAAATTATGGTATAAAACTGTTGCAACAGCACAGTTTCATGATACAAAAATGAAAAAGGAGCAGAACGATGAAGACGTTGAAAGAAGTAGCCTGCGGCAGTACCGTAAAGGTCAAGAAACTGACTGGCGAGGGTCCGGTCAAAAGAAGAATCATGGACATGGGCATCACGAAGGGTGTTGATATTTTTGTAAGAAAAGTAGCACCGCTTGGCGATCCGATCGAAGTAACTGTAAGAGGATATGAGTTATCTTTAAGAAAAGCAGATGCTGAGATGATCGAGGTAGAGTAAATTTTTTTGCCCTGATGTTAGCAAGTGCTAACAAAAGGAAGAAAAAACAAACACATGACAGCACAATCAAACATAAGACAGCACAAACAAACACAAGCAAGTTGTAGCAAACTAAAATAAAAGGAGAAAAGTTATGGCAGTAAAAATTGCACTCGCAGGTAACCCGAACTGCGGAAAAACAACTTTATTTAATGCTTTGACTGGTTCCAACCAATTCGTGGGTAACTGGCCTGGAGTAACAGTAGAAAAAAAAGAAGGTAAATTAAAAGGACATAAGGATGTTGTTATCATGGATTTACCGGGTATCTATTCCTTATCTCCGTACACACTTGAGGAAGTCGTTGCACGTAATTACCTGATCAGCGACAGACCGGATGCTATCTTAAATATCGTAGATGGTACCAATATCGAGCGTAACCTGTACCTGTCCACACAGCTTATGGAACTTGGCATTCCGGTTATCATGGCAGTCAACATGATGGATCTTGTTGAAAAGAATGGTGATAAGATACATATTGACAAGTTAAGCAAAAAACTTGGATGTGAGGTTGTTGAGATCTCTGCATTAAAAGGAACCGGTATCCAAAAAGCTGCTGAGAAAGCAGTAGCACTTGCACAGCAGAAGAAAAATATGGTTCCGGTACATGAATTTTCCAAAGATGCTGAAGAAGTGATTGCAGAAGTTGAAAACAAGCTGACAGGCGTCGTTGCAGAAGATCAGAAACGTTTCTTTGCGATCAAGTTATTAGAGAAAGATGACAAGATCAAAGAGCAGATGAAATCTGTTCCGGATGTATCAAACGAGATCAAAGAAATGGAAGATAAATTTGATGATGATACAGAAAGTATTATTACAAATGAGCGTTATGTATACATTTCATCTATCATCGGCGAATGTATCACAAAGAGCAGCAAAGAAAAACTTACAACGTCCGATAAGATCGACCGTATCGTAACAAACCGCTGGCTTGCAATCCCAATCTTTGCAGTTGTCATGTTTTTGGTATATTATGTATCTGTAACGACGGTTGGTGCTATTTTAACAGACTGGACAAATGATACACTCTTTGGTGAATGGATCATCCCGGGAGCAAAGAGCTTATTTGAAAATATCGGATGCGCTGACTGGCTGACAGGTCTGATCGTAGATGGTGTGATCTCCGGTGTTGGTGCAGTACTTGGTTTCGTACCACAGATGCTTGTACTGTTTTTGTTCCTTGCATTCCTAGAGTCCTGCGGTTACATGGCACGTGTCGCATTCATCATGGACCGTGTGTTCCGTAAATTCGGACTTTCCGGAAAATCATTCATTCCGATGCTGATCGGTAGTGGATGTGGTGTTCCTGGTGTCATGGCTTCAAGAACGATCGAAAATGACCGTGACCGTAAAATGACGATCATGACAACAACGTTCATCCCTTGTGGAGCAAAACTTCCGATCATCGCATTGATCGCAGGTGCTTTCTTCAACAACGCCGGATGGGTTGCATGGAGTGCTTATTTCGTAGGTGTGGCAGCAATCGTCTGCTCCGGTATTATTTTAAAGAAAACAAAAATGTTC
Source organism: Roseburia sp. AM23-20 (assembly GCF_003470905.1). NCBI lineage: Bacteria > Bacillati > Bacillota > Clostridia > Lachnospirales > Lachnospiraceae > Roseburia > Roseburia sp. AM23-20. The sequence continues at coordinate 1,970 of NZ_QRHS01000028.1, read as the reverse complement.
GCTGGCGATCCGGCACCATTTGTTATGGAGCTTCCGGCATATCACTGGCCAACAGTTGGAAACGTATTAAGAAGTATGTGGGAGCGTGGCTGGTCTTTCATCAAAAAAGCCGGTACAATTATCACATTATCAACAATCATCTTATGGTTCTTAATGAACTTTGGATGGACGGACGCTGGCTTTGGAATGTTAAGTTTTGATGGTCTGGAAGGTGCAACACTTGAGGCTGCACAGGCAGAATGTATTCTTGCAAAAGTTGGTTCCGCAATCGCATGGATTTTTGCACCTCTTGGATGGACACAGAGTGGTAACGGCTGGAAGATGTCAGTTGCAGCAGTCAGCGGTCTGATTGCAAAAGAAAACGTCGTAGCAACATTTGGTATGTTATTTGGTTTTGCAGAAGTTGCAGAAGATGGTGCCGAGTTCTGGGGTAATCTTGCAGCTGTTATGACTCCGGTAGCTGCATATGGCTATCTGGTATTCAACCTCTTATGTGCACCTTGCTTCGCTGCAATGGGAGCAATCAAGAGAGAGATGAATAATGCAAAATGGTTCTGGTTTGCAATCGGATATCAGTGCGGTCTCGCATACGTAGTATCCTTATGTATCTATCAGATCGGTACATTGATCACAACAGGTACGTTCGGCATTGGAACAGTTGTTGCATTCATACTAATTGCTTGTCTGTTATATCTGTTATTCAGACCTTATAAAGAGAGCGATACATTAAAAGTAAATGTAAAAGGCATGGCAGGCGCAAGATAAGCACTGCTTTTGGGAGGCTGTCATGTGTTGACATGGCAGCCATATTTATAACAGGGAGGAAAACAAGGAGGAAAATCCTCTGCTCCTGCAGTGGCAGTCGCATTTTCCTTCGGAAAACAAGGAGGATTATCTTATGGGAACAATTGTAACGGGAGTGGTCGTTGTAGTGATCGTAGGTCTTATTATCCGCAGCATGGTTCGCGATAAGAAAAACGGGAAATCTCTTCAGTGCGGAGGAGATTGCAGTCAGTGCGGAGGGCACTGTCATTAATACAGGAGGAGACCATGACAGCAGGAGTAAACAGTCAGAAAAAGAAAAATCATGAAACGGCGAATTACCATAGAACCCAGATGCAGAAAGAAATTGTCATTCAAAGATTGAGAGAACAGGGTTGTCGTATTACCAAACAGCGTCTGATGCTGCTTGACGTGATTCTCAATGAAGATTGTTCATGCTGCAAGGAAATTTATTACAGAGCAGCAGAAGTTGATCCGGGAATCGGCGCGGCAACTGTTTATCGCATGGTCAATTTATTAGAAGAAATCGGGGCTATCAGCAGAAAAAATATGTATCGGATCGCATGCGGGGCGGTATGTGACAGAGAAAAGGCATGTACGATCGAACTTGATGATGATACTGTAAAAGAATTATCCGCAAAAAGCTGGAATGCAGTCGTACTTGCAGGTTTAAAAGCATGTGGTTATGTCGACAAACAGGGAATCAAAAGCGTTGTAGTGCAGTCCTGCGACTGTGAAGAAGCAGGCTGATAAGAAATGGAGAAATTTATGTTAAAGATTACCGTGGACGTAGACGGAATGCAGTGCGGCATGTGCGAAAATCATGTAAATGAAGCAGTTCGCGGGGCATTTCCGGTCAAAAAAGTATCTTCCTCTCATGGCAAAAAGCAGACCGTGATCATCACGGAACAGGATATCGATGAGCAGGAATTGAAGGCTGTCATTGACGGAACAGGGTATGAGTCAGGGGCAGTCAAAAAAGAGCCATATGAGAAAAAAGGGTTGTTTGGATTTTTGAAATAAACAGCTATTGCATAGAAAAAAAGTAACGGTTTAAAATGGTTACGCGAAAAGCAGGAATTCCAGAAGTGGGATTCCTGTTTTTTATAGGCTGATGACATTTCCGATAAATGCTGGTTTGTTTATGAAATAAATCATCTCCCCAAATGGTGTATCGTAGGCTTGTG
>NZ_QRHS01000027.1:972-57942 GCF_003470905.1 Roseburia sp. AM23-20 | reverse complement strand
TCTTATTTTCGTACAACGGAACAAAACGAGTCCCGGCTTGATGCAATTTGCCAATCGTAACCCCCCGGAACCACCCTACACGAGGAAACTCATGTCACCCACAAACCACAATTTAGCGAACCCCCCGTCTGCTAAGCAGCTCATCCTATAAAGTAAAAAGCGCCACATCTATGAATCACTCCATAAACATAACGCTTTTTTATTATTTTTTAATTTTATGCCATTCTTCCACAGCACTGTTTGTATTTTTTACCGGAACCACATGGGCACGGATCATTTGGGTATACTTTAGCAGCCGCACGTTTCTTTGGTGTATTGGTTGCCGTTTCATCCTTATTAGTACCGGTTACTTTCGCAACCTGCTCGCGCTCTACCTTCTGCTCGATCTTGACATGGTACAGCAGACGGACTGTATCTTCCTGAATGTTGGCGATCATATCGTCAAACATATCAAATCCTGCCATCTTGTATTCAACCAGCGGATCTCTCTGTCCATATGCCTGTAAGCCGATACCCTGACGAAGCTGATCCATATCATCAATATGATCCATCCACTTGCGGTCGATGACTTTCAACAGTACTACACGCTCTAATTCACGGAACTGCTCCGGCTCCGAGAATTCTGTCTCTTTTGCCTCATACAGTTTCACTGCACGCTCTTTTAAGAGATGTTTTAATTCTTTGTTGTTCTTAACACTGTCCACATCAGCAGCATTTACAGGCTCTAATGGGATAATATCTGTCAGAAGCTGATTTAACTCGTTTAAATCCCACTCTTCTTTCGGCAGCTCAGAAGAAATGCAGGTATCCACACAGCTCTCAACACGGTCTGTGATCATCTTGAAAATCACATCACGCATGTTCTCTCCGTTTAATACACGCATACGCTCTGCATAAATGATCTCTCTCTGATCATTCATAACCTGATCATACTCAAGAAGATTCTTACGGATACCAAAGTTGTTACCCTCAATCTTTGTCTGCGCTTTCTCGATCGCAGAGGTTAACATCTTATGCTGGATCTGTTCATTTTCAGGAACACCCAGTGTATTAAAGATATCCATCAGCTTTTCTGAACCGAACAGACGCATCAGATCATCTTCCAGGGAAATGAAGAACTGGGATTCACCCGGATCTCCCTGACGTCCGGAACGTCCACGCAGCTGATTATCAATACGTCTTGACTCATGGCGCTCTGTACCAATAACTTTTAATCCGCCAGCCTCTTTTGCATCATCATCCAGTTTAATATCCGTACCACGACCAGCCATATTTGTAGCGATCGTTACCGCACCGTGCTGTCCTGCTGCGGCTACGATTTCAGCCTCAAGTTCATGGAACTTCGCATTCAAAACAGTATGTGGGATTCCCTCTCTCTTTAACATCGCACTGATCGTCTCAGATACATCGATCGTGATCGTACCAACCAGTACCGGCTGTCCCTTTGCGTGGGCAGCTTTTACTTCCTCGACAACTGCATGATATTTTTCTTTCTTTGTCTTATAAACAGCATCCTGTTTGTCCACACGGATGACCGGTCTGTTGGTCGGGATCTCGATAACATCCATGCCATAGATATCACGGAACTCTTTTTCCTCAGTCAGTGCCGTACCTGTCATACCGGATTTTTTGTCAAATTTATTAAAGAAGTTCTGGAACGTGATCGTTGCAAGAGTCTTGCTCTCACGTTTTACTTTTACATGCTCTTTTGCCTCGATTGCCTGATGCAGACCATCCGAGTAACGGCGTCCCGGCATGATACGTCCGGTAAACTCATCAACGATCAGTACCTCATCATCTTTTACAACGTAATCCTGATCGCGGAACATCAGGTTGTGTGCACGCAGCGCAAGAATCACATTGTGCTGGATCTCAAGATTTTCTGCATCTGCAAGGTTACCGATCTTGAAGAACTGCTCAACTTTTTTCACACCCTCCTGTGTCAGGCTGACAACCTTGTCCTTCTCATTGACAAGGAAATCACCTGTTTCTTCCTGCTCGATACCCATAATAGCATCCATCTTGGAATACTCCGGTACATCCTCGCCACGTTTCATCTGCTGTGCTAAGATGTCACAAGCCTCATAAAGACGGGTGGATTTGCCGCTCTGTCCGGAAATGATAAGCGGTGTACGTGCCTCGTCGATCAATACGGAATCGACCTCATCGATGATCGCATAATGAAGACCTCTCTGAACAAGCTGTTCCTTATAAATAACCATGTTGTCTCTCAGATAATCAAATCCGAGCTCATTGTTTGTTACATAGGTGATATCGCAGTTATATGCCTCACGGCGCTCATCATTGGTCATGGAGTTTAAAACTACTCCGACTTTTAAGCCAAGGAACTCATGAACCTGTCCCATCCACTCAGAGTCACGCTTTGCAAGGTAATCGTTAACTGTTACAATGCACACACCCTTGCCCTCTAAGGCGTTCAAGTATGCAGGAAGCGTAGAAACAAGTGTCTTACCTTCACCAGTCTTCATCTCTGCGATACGGCCCTGATGTAAGATAATACCACCAATGATCTGTACACGGTAGTGTTCCATTCCAAGTACACGCTTTGCTGCTTCACGGACAGTTGCATATGCCTCCGGAAGAAGATCATCAAGTGTCTCTCCTTTTTCCAGTCTCTCTTTATATTCTTTCGTCTTGTCTCTTAATTCTTCATCGGACAGCGCTCCCATAGCGTCACGGTATGACTCCACTTTATCAACGAGTGGATAAATTCTTTTTAACTCGCGTTCGCTGTGCGTTCCGAATAACTTTGTAAATGCGCTCATAAAAACTCCTATTCCTGGCTATTTCTCAAATTTGCAAGTCCTTTTACAGGCTAAACCTTGCACAATATTGTCATTGTAACACTTTTCCCTTATTACCACAACCAAAATAGGGGTAAACGTTTTGTGAATTTTTTATTAACGTTAGAAAGAATCCTGTCCGGAGGTTTTTTTATGTAAGCGGGAATTTCAACGAATTTTCCGCTTACATAAAAAAGTCCTTGCACTGCTGCACACTTGTGTTTATACTCTTACTGAATCGCAGTTTCTGCGACGGCACACAGACTATGATCTATAACAAAGGAGGAATCTGATATGACTTATTCTTATAAAACAAAAGGAACCTGCTCCACACAGATCGACTTAGAACTGGATGGAAATGTTGTCCACAACGTAAAGTTTACCGGTGGATGCAACGGTAATCTGCAGGCAATCCCAAAATTAGTGGAAGGTCTTACCGTTGAACAGGTAGAAGAAAAAATCGGCGGCATCCGCTGTGGCGGACGTCCTACTTCCTGTGGCGACCAGCTTGCAAAAGCATGCCGTGAGGCATTAGAGGCATCCAAAAACGCATAAGACCTCCGATATACCTTTCTGTTATCTGGTATGAATATAAGAGAATGCCACAAACATTCTATAGTCATGAATAAGCTGGCACTTTTATGATGAAACAACTCATAAATGTGCCAGTCTTTTTATACTCTTTTACGGCTCCTGCAGCACCGGCTGGATCTGTCTGCCCTGCAATGCCGCCTCAATTGTTTCCGGAAGCAGTTCCATCTTCGCAACCATGGAATTTGGTTTGCTCTTATAATTATCCTGTCCAAACGGCACAAAATAAATATTTTTCATATTCATCAACATACCGATATTTTTAAAACCTGCTCCAAGGGCATCATTTGTGGAAATCGCAATGACAAGCGGTTTTCCGTTCCGCATATGTGCCTTTGCCGCCATCAGTACCGGTGTATCAATGATTCCTCCGGTCAGTTTTGCTGCGGTATTGCCGGTACAGGGTGCGATCACCATAATATCGAGAAAATTATTCGGTCCGATCGGCTCTGCGGCACAGATAGAGCGTATCCCTTCATTTCCGGTAATCTCACATATTTCTTCCACATATTCTTTTGCACTTCCAAATCTGGTATCACAGGTCTGTGCCTGAAATGAGAAAATCGGGATCACATTTGCTCCCATCCCGCAAAGAAACTCCACCTCTTTTTTCGCTTTTGCAAATGTACAGAAGGAACCTGTGATCCCAAAACCAATATTATATTTATCAAAATCCATCAAATCTTTTCCCCCTGTTTTTGCTGTAAAATAAAACGTTCCACAGAACGCTCTAATATATATGCACTCTCTTTTGGCGCATATTTTCCTGGGATTCCAAGCACATGATCTGCATGGATACCATATTCCCTTGCACAAGCAAAATCCGTGCCGCCCTCCCCCGATGCAATATCCACAATATAAGCATCTCTTGGAAGTTCTTTTATGATCTTTTCTGTGATGACAAGCGCCGGAACCGTATTGACAACCATTGCAGCTCCCATTGCCTCCTCCGGCCCAAATGCAAAATCTACCGCATAGAAACCATCTTCTTTTGCTGCCTTTCGTACTTCCCTCCTTCTTGCAAGCACCGTCACACGCGCTCTGAGTGCTCCTAGTCTTTTCGCGATCGCCTTTCCGCAATATCCGTACCCGGTCACAAGCACTTTTGCCTCATCAATATTATACGGACTTTTTTCCACCAGTTGTGCGATCGTTCCCTCTGCTGTTGCCACGGCATTCTCCTCTGTCACAACTGTATCTTCCATAAAATCCAGAAAATGAATATCTCTTCCTGTTAATAGCGCTCTCTGCTCTTTCGAAAAACATCCTCCCATCACAAGTGTTTTCTTTTGCAGATTTTTATTTAATATATCATAAAAAAGTTCCTGTTCCGGTACCTTCTGCACCGGGATTGGAAGAATCAGTACATCTGCCTTATCCAGAAAACGTTTCAGCTTCTCTAACTGCTGCAATGCCGTCTCACGATTTCTGATATCAAGGCAGCGCACGTTATAACCCTTTTTTGTCAATATCTCAGCAAGATAAACCTGACGCATATCACTGATCAGAAGAATTGTCTGTCTGTCCATGCAAACTCCTTTACGCTCCCTTTACATTATTATATGAACCATTTGTTCCTGCTGTTCCTTGTTGTTTTCTTTCTGCTGTTATTCTTTCTATTTTTATCCAGATGCTCATTCCCTCCTTTGTTTCTTTTGTTGCAATATTCTGAATTTTTCTTTATTTTTACGCAATTATTTCTTAGTTTTTATTTTTTTTACTTTTTTTCTATTTTTTTATTGACAAATATATTTTTATCAGATATAATCAAATTACAAAATAACAAAAGAGATAAGAAAGAAAACAAAACGATTGCAGAAGAGGCAATCAGAAAGGAAGGTACAGACCACCGGAAACATAATGATTTACCTCAAACGATACTAAAAGAAAAGAGGTACAGACCACCAGAAAGATAACGATTTACACCAAACGATACTAAGAAAGAGAGGTACGGACCACCAAAAACGTAAACGCATTCGTTTTTTCATTCAAAAGAGGAAAGAAAACATGACGATCCTAAAAAAGGATTTACGAATCAGTATCAGACGAAATTCTCAGATATGATACGATATCAGGAGTCATAAGAATAACAGATCCGGATTGAAGATGAAGCGAAGAAGTACAAACGAATCTGAGACAAGCTCAGAAAATACAAATGAATTGAGGTAAAGTCCCATGGACGAGATAGTTTAGAAGGCGGCATCGCATGAATGAATTCCATACGGTGTCGCCTTCATTGTGTGTCACAGCAGTTCTGGCTTTACGCTGCATATACTCTCCTGCAGCCGGAAATAAAGTTCCGCCGCAGGTTTCTTTTTTATAACTGGGTCACTACAAAAATATCATAGATCGCACGGATCGCATTTTCAAAATCTGCATTGCTGACACCGATGATAATATTCAGTTCAGAAGATCCCTGATCGATCATCTTGACATTGATGTTTGCGTGTGCAAGTGCGGAGAAAATTCTTCCCGCAGTTCCACGGGTAGATTTCATACCACGTCCAACGACTGCTATCAATGCCAGATCTCCCTCTAACTCAATGCTGTCCGGCTTTGCAAGGCGATGGATCGCGGAGATCACGGACTGCTCTTTGCCCTCAAACTCCGGCTGATGAACAAAGATCGTCATTGTATCGATACCGGATGGCATATGCTCAAATGAGATTCCATTTTCCTCAAATGCGGATAATACTTTTCTTCCAAAACCAACTTCGGAGTTCATCATATCTTTATCAATGTTAACGGAGACAAAACCTTTCTTTCCGGCAATACCTGTGATCGTGTATTTTGACTGGTGGCAGGTACTCTCAACAATCCAAGTTCCTGCGTCATCCGGCGCGTTGGTATTACGGATGTTGATCGGGATACCGGCTTTGCGGACCGGAAATACCGCATCCTCATGCAGCACACTTGCTCCCATATAGGAAAGCTCTCTTAACTCGCGGTAAGTGATCGTCTTGATCGTTTCCGGATGGTCGATGATTCTTGGATCTGCAACCAGAAAACCGGATACGTCTGTCCAGTTCTCATAGCAGGACGCATGTACAGCCCTTGAAACGATAGATCCGGTAATATCAGAACCGCCTCTTGAAAATGTACGGACACTTCCATCCGGATTAGAACCATAAAATCCAGGAATTACTGCTCGCTCGATCTTTGCAAGACGCTTGCCAAGTACCTTATCCGTTTTTTCTGCATCAAAATTTCCCTCTTTATCAAAGAAAATCACTTCTGCAGCATCTACAAACTCATAGCCAAGGTAATTTGCCATGATGATACCGTTTAAATATTCTCCACGTGAAGCTGCATAATCCACACCGGCTTTATTTTTGAAATTTTCTGCAATTTTCTTAAACTCATCTTCCAATGATAATTTCAGATTCAGACCATTGATAATTGTGTCATAGCGGTCTTTGATCTTCATAAGCGACACACGGAAATCTTCATCTGCCTCCACCAGGTCATAACATGCATATAACATATCGGTAACCTTAGTGTCTTTGGAATTTCTTTTTCCCGGTGCACTCGGAACTACATATCTTCTCTCTTTATCTGCGTTGATAATTTTACCAACCTTTGCAAACTGTTCTGCACTTGCAAGAGAGCTGCCGCCAAATTTCACAACTTTAATCATTTTCTTCTGAACCTCCACTTACTTTCGCGTGTAAGAAAACACCCGATACTATCCATATAATGAATATATATTATCATAAATGCAGTTTCCGTCAAATGATTTTTCCGATTTTTAGTTCCATGGAATCAAAAATTTTTGTATTTTTCTATATTATGTCAACTTTTCATTACCTGTACTTATAAGTACTTTAAATTCAGGTAATACCAACCGGTCCTATCAGCACTTCGCGCGCTACAAAAAGCGACAGATCCGGTCTCGTCGCCATCTTCCATTTCACCAGTGTAAGCTGCATATCTGTGATTTCAATTCCAGTAATGCCATACGGATGCACGCAGCTCCCGGCATTCAGGTACAGACTGCCGTCTGCCGGCAGCCTTGGACGGTGGGAATGTCCGGCCGCCAGATAGCAGTCATGCTCTTTTGTCCAGTTATCTAAACATTTTTCATATTTTAAGGTCTTTTTATAATTCCGCGCCGCACTCGTCGGATCACTGACGCCAAAATGCTCTAACGGTTTCCAGAAATACCGCACCAGAAAACGGGATAATTTCCAGCAGACTGAGTTAAAAAAATCTGCCTGATGCCCGTGGATCATGCAGATATCCCTGCCTCCCTCACAGTTATCTAAGATCATTGCTTCCCCTAACATGCCTTTCATTTCCATATTGTGATTTCCGTAAATGCGGTATATCCGGCACTGTTTCTGCAGTGTTTCAAACCGGCAGTAGACATCCTGATGACTCTCCTCAATGCGGGAAAGATGCCTGTTTTCCCACAATTCCTCCCCGTCACCGAGTTCAAAATAGGTAAAACCATGCGCGATATAGTAGTTTAACGCCGCCATATACAGATGCTGGTTTCTCAAGAAATTATCATTTGCCCCTCCCTCTCCCCGGTGGCAGTCGCTGATGATGATATAACGACTGCAACTGTTAAGCGGAAGATGGACTGCTTCTGAAAGCGCTTTATCGATCCGCATCTGACAGGAAAAGGGCGGATATCTTTTCTTATTTTCCATGCTTCCATCCCCGCATCCGAAACGCATGTTTCAAACACCACGGAAGCTGATAGTATAAAAATAAAAGACGGTCAGGTGTAGCAATAAACGGATGTGTGAACAGACGGTAAAGGAAACAGCAGAAACAGTTCCAAGCCTGCACCATGCAGCGCCAAACGGACGCACAGAATTTGTGTTTCATACAGAAATCCATTCTGACATAAACTTCATTGCGGCAGATCCGGTATTTATTCCCCGGTATTTTTCCTTTCGCCCGCTTTAATCCCTCAAAAAATGCTTCTGCCATGCATTCATTCTGAAACCGTATTGTCGTCACCAATATCAGATCCGATGGTCTCGAAAATGTCCCCATCCCAAATCCGGTCAGCCACCAGTGCCGCTTCTGCAGGAAATAAACTTTTTTCCGCCTGCGGTCTAGCCTGCACTGGATAAACGGCATATCCTGATCTTCCACCGCCTCAAAATGGGCGATCCTGTAATATCGTTCCGGGACGACCTTTCCCGCATGATATACGCCAACCTCTCCTCCGGTATTGATGCCATACTGCCCCTTCCAGAATTCGATCAGCCATGTTTCGCCAGCATAATCAAAATAGATAGGCAGTGCATCAAACACCATGCCTGCTCCCACTGCTGCCCTGTCGTAAAGCGCCTCATACCCCTGTTTTCTCTGCCACGCATCTTCCCTCGACGTGAACACGTCTTCACACGGCACATAACAAAAGCCGAATGGTTCTGCGAGTTCATTCAGAAGCTGAATTTTCTCTGCAGCACACATCCGGCGTATTTTTCTCTTACTTTTTTCTCTTTTTACCGTGATGATCACTGCTGCAATCAGTAAAACAAGCAGGATCACCACAATACATCCAATTTTTATCACATTAAAATCTGGCATTTTTCCCTCCTGCATATTTTTTTCAGGAATTCACATCCTGTACTATAAGATATGCAGGGAAAAATGGTTTGGCATCAGAATCAGCGCCTATACATACTTCTTTAAAGTAGCACGCACTGCGCCCACCCCGGCGATCAGTTCTTTAAAATACTGCACCGTCAGTCCGGCAAGACCGGCCTCATAAAGATCCACACCAAAGATAGTACGGTTTGTCAGCAATGGCCGGATCATTCCTTCCACATCTGTATCACCAAATTTGATACCGGCAACGACCGGACAGACGGTCTCAAGCAGTGGATCCGGGCTTAACTCAAATTTTTCGCCATTATCATCAACTGCCATGAGATACCGAAGCCATCCAGCAAATACCAGTGGGATCAGTTTTAAGTTTTTGATATCCTTATCTTTTGATGCAAGATAATTTTTCACAGTTTCTCCAAAGCGGATCGCAAGTTTCTGTGAAGTATCTGTGGCAATACGCTGTGGTGTATCCGGCATAAACGGATTTGGTATGCGGACATTTAACACGGTATCAATAAACTCTTTCGGATCAAGGATACCCGGATCCACAACGACCGGAAGTCCCTCGGTATATCCGATTCTCTCCACCATTTTCCGAAGCTCTGCATCTTTCATTTCATCGGAGATCTTTGTGTAGCCAAGCAGACAGCCAAACACTGCAAGAGCCGTGTGAAGCGGATTCAAGCAGGTGCAGACTTTCATTTTTTCCACCTTGTCAACGGTTGCGCGGTCGGTAAACATGATGCCGCCCTTTTCCAGCTCCGGGCGTCCGTTCGGGAACCAGTCCTCAATCACTAAATATTCACATTCCTCTGCATTCACAAATGGAGCTACATAGGTGTTTTTGGATGTAACGACCGGATCAAGCCCATCGATCTCATCTTTCTTTAAGATCTCTTCCACGGAAGCATCCGGTCTCGGCGTGATCTTATCGATCATAGACCATGGGAACGAAACCTTTTCCCTTTCATTGATATAGTTTACAAAATCTTTCTCTGCAAGACCGTTTTCTGCCCATTTTTCGGCAAATGTATGGATTGCCGCATATAATTTATCCCCGTTATGGGAGCAGTTGTCCATGGATACCATGGCGATCGGAAGCTGTCCGTTTTTAAAACGTGTGTATAAAAGAGATGCAACTTTTCCGATATAGCTTGCAGGTTTCTCCGGGCCGGCTGCAAAATCGGCAGCGACTGCCGGAAGCAGTTCTCCTTTTCCGTTTACCAGACTGTATCCCTTTTCTGTGATGGTAAAGGATACCATCTGCAAGGACTGTTTGCAGAAAATCTCTTTTAATCTGCCATACTCGCCCTCATTTTCCGAATCGAGGATACAGGACTCCACAACAGAACCGACAACTGTTTTTTCGACGCTTCCATCTGCCTTTAATGTGACAAGAATGGAATAATCATCATGCGGACGGTTCATTTTTTCAATGATCTCATAATCAAAACCTTCCGCTACGATCAGGCCTGTTTCCATTTCCCCTCTGTTTAAGATATTCTGCATTACATTTGCCTGAAATGCACGGAAAATATTTCCTGCACCAAAGTGAATCCAGCACGGATTTTCTCTGGTTGCCTCTGTTACTGCTGCACGGTCAAACTGCGGAAGCTGATATCCCTTTGCTTCCCACTGTGCCCTGTCTTTTAAACCAAGTGTACTTAATTCCATAGCTTTTCCTTTCTCCATTGTTCAACGTTTTTTGATATGTTTATTATAAGTGAATCCCCTTAAGACATCCAATAGAGTTGCTTGTTGTTCACATTGCAAAAATTGCGATTCTGTGGTAAATTTTTTATATCAGATCGTCACTTTTTCCTTATATTTGAAATATTTCAGAGGATTTTACCATGCGCAGACAGTTACAGTCTCCTTTTAATGAACGACAGTATATGCTGTCCAAAGATTTTGAAATTTACTATTATAATGACAACCACTTTTATGGCGTGACAGATCACACTCACGATTACTATGAATTCTATTTTTTTCTGGAGGGAAATGTAACGATCTCCATTGAAAAGGAACATCACCATCTGAAACCGGGGGATATGGTCTTCATTCCCCCTGGTATTCACCACCATGTGTCCAGTGTGGGGGAAACACTTCCCTATCAGCGTTTTGTTTTCTGGATCAGTCAGGATTACTGTCAGAAACTGAAAGAATTATCCAAAGACTATGTTTATCTGATCGAACATGCACAGGATACCCATCATTTTATTTATCACTATGATGTCGTGGCTTTCAATGCGCTTTCCGCAAAGATTTTCCGGCTGATCGAGGAGATCCATGCGGACCGTTTTGGAAAAGCTGCCAAGATCGAGCTCTGCGTGAACGATCTGATGCTCCACATCAACCGGGCTGTCTATGAGGCAGAACATCCTGCAGCCCGCAAAGATGCCTCTGGTCTGTATGACGGCATCCTGCAATACATTGAATCTCATCTGGATGAGGATCTCTCCTTAGACAGCCTCTCCAAAGCTTTTTTTGTGAGCAAATACCATATTTCCCATATTTTTAAGGATAACTTTGGAATATCCGTCCATCAGTATATTACTAAAAAAAGGTTATCCATGTGCAGGGATGCCATTCTCAGCAATGAAAATATCACAAAAATCTACCTGATGTACGGATTCAAAGATTACACCAGTTTTTTTCGTGCATTCAAAAAAGAGTATGGCATCTCACCCAAAGAATATAAGGAACTTTATGCGCAGAAACCGCAGTAGAATCTACCGCTCTGTTTTAGTGTTAGAGGGAACCCATGGGCATTTTTTTGCAACTTCGCTGTTATAATGCTCCAATTCCCTCATCTGTGCTACGATATGGTTCATATCCATGCGCTCCACCAATTTTTCAATGATTTCCACACCCTCTTTTGCAAGTGTTTCCCTCGCTGCTTCATCTGCAATGACCGATGTACTCATGTGGTCTTTTTTCTCGCCAAAATAATAACCGATCGCAGCACTCTGATATGCCAGTCCGAAAATATCCTCAAATCCGGCACAGGACTGCGGCTCGTTATGCGCATACTCCGTTGTGAGCGGCACGTCACTTAATCGGTTCATTTTCTGATAAGCTCCCACTGTAATTGCGTGGAAACTGTCCATTGATGTAAAAATATCCCTTGCATTTTTCATCATCTGCATGGTGAGGTCCATATATAAAATCGGCACTCCGGTCTCATCAAAGAAATCCCGCACCATCGGACTGCATGTCATATGTGCCGGGCCGTGAAAACTGATGTAGATCTGGCGTTTGAATCCCTGGCGCAACAGGCTTTTTGCCACCGCCATCAAATAGTCGATTCCTTCCCGCACACTCACCTGGACGGTTCCCCTGCCGCTTGCCGTTGCGCCTGCGTAAAAATACGGAAGTCCTGTCAATACCAGCCCGTCACACGCCTCTGCCATCTCCAGTGCAAATGCCTCACTGATGGTGGTTTCTGAATCCAGTGGAAATCCCCCGTGCATCTCTACCGTTCCGACCGGTACAATGATAATGTCATTTCTGGAAAGATATTCTTCCACCTCATCATTTAACATTCTAGGTAATATTCTTGTTCTCATATGTTTCCTCCTGTTTTTGAGGGATGTGGTATGTTTTCGGCTCTCCCTCTTTTTTCTTATAAGTGAAATAATTTTTCTGCATTTGTACGGCAGATTTTTTCATAGGCACTCCGGCTGAGTCTTCCTGCGTGTTCCTGCTCATCCAGCCAGTTTCCAAGCGGAAATGTCATTTCACAATTTGCCATATCTGTTCCAAACAGCAACCGGTCCTGATATTTTTCCAGAAAAGCCAGCCCAAATTCTTCGTCACGCATGATTGCACATCCGCCACTGTTTGCGGACAGATCTCCATATAAATTTTCATAGGTTTCAAACAGATATGGCAGTCTGCCGCCGGGACATACAGCTTCCTCTCCCCATTTCATCCGTTCCTTTGGGGTCGCCGGTGCATCTTTTGAAATTTCATGCCAGAATGGCTGACTGTGCCCGATGAACTTTAATCCTTTATAACGCTTTAAATTTTCCTCCAGCAGCGGGAGCCCCGGCCCGTCCACAACCCCATACTGAAAGCCCTCTTTCGGACTCATGTGAAAAAGAACAGGTAATTTTAATTCTTCTGCCACCTCAAATACACTCTGTAAAAATGGAGCATCCAGCCTCTGGTTTACCATCAGTTCCCCGATTCCGACCGCACCGCTCTCTTTACAGGCTAAGATCCGTTTATACACATCTGTCTGGTTTTTTGCATCCACATTGCACATCCAGTGGAACTTCTTGGGGAACTGTTCACAGATGCGTTTACACTCCTCATTTGCTGCAACCAGGATCTGCTCATTTTCCTGTTCGCCGGAAGATAACACGATTCCCTGTTCAATTCCAAGTTCCTCTAAGTGCGGCAGCATCTGTGCCGCACTGGAAAGGAACATGGTATCTGTTTTCGGATACTGCTGTAATGTCAGATGAAGATGAATATCAATTTTTTTCAATCTAATCTCCTCTTTACTATTCACGTCTTTGTTTTAATTCCGCATACATTTCTTTGGTCTGTTCCTTATCCAGATTAAAGATTGCGCCGATACCAATGAGTTCCAGCACACAGGTCAGCACCGGGATCAATGCCACTAACATGTAGATATTGTTTATGGTTGCATCTGACTGCACCACATTATTTCCAGAAATATATCCGATCGCCTGGAGTCCGAAGGAAACACCTGCGGAAGCAATGGTGGAACCGATTTTACGGCTGAACGTATAAAGGGAATACATCGAGCCATCACTTCTCTCATAGAACTTCCACTCACTGTAATCCAGACAGTCTGTGACAAGCGCCCAGATCAGCATGGTAAATACGGTCTGTCCGATCATTGCCAGTACATTCAGTACCGAATAAACATAAACGTTTGGTATTTTTACGGCAAAAATGATTACACTGAGCACGGTACTGCTGATTACGCCAAACATCAATGTCGTTTTCTTTCCAAACTTTGCAACCAGTTTTGGCACAAGCGGGAAACAGATGATAATGATCGGCACACTTGCAAGACTAAGCAGAGTCATTGCAGAGGTATTTCCATAGTACTCTTTGAATACATAACTTCTAATCTGGTTTGAACCGGTGATATAGAGCATACTTCCAATGGTTGCAACCATGACACCGATCAGTGGCCTATTTTTTACGACTGCTTTCAACACATTTCCATAATTGAACTTTTCTGTATTCTGTTTCTTTTCCTCACGCACACGCTCTGTCGTTAAATGTAACAGCAGGCAGTAGCAGACCACACTTAAAATTCCAAAAATAACTGCCAGAAGTGTAAATCTTTCCGGGATAATGTTGCTTTCGCTGTCAAAACAGACTACCGGCACAAAGGATAACGCTGCAATTCCCACAAATGTTCCGCCAAGACTTCTTGCCCTTGAGAGTTTACTCCGGTCAATCGGATCTGTGCTGACCACACTTGCCATCGCACCAAACGGCATGGAAGTTCCGGTATAGCTCATTCCATATAAGACATACACAAAAGCGACCCACGCATGAAGTGCAACACCTTCAAACGGCACTTTGGAAAAACAAAGCACACCTGACAACGCCAGCGGTATCATAAATATTTTAATCCACGGTTTGAATTTATCTCCTGATTTTCCAAGCATCCAACGGTCCGGAAAAGAACCCATGATCGGGTCATTTACTGCATCCCAGAGTCTCGCTGCAAGGAACAGGGAACCCATCCACGCCGGACTGATTCCCAGCACATAAGTACAAAACGTCAAAAAATATGCGTCTACAAATAAATTGACAAAACTGCCCGCCATATCTCCAAACACATATCCGATCTCATCCCTTTTTGAAAAGGGTCTTACATTTCTTTTATTCATAAATTTTTCTCCTTCTGGTATTTGTACGCGCGCATTGGTTTTGTGTCTGTACATTTCACAAGAACCGATATCCTTATGATACATTTGCTTTATTGCAATTTAAATTGCATTTATACCAAAATACATTGCATATCTTACATTTATTGTGCTACAATATTTGTAGGATTGTATAAATATAACAAATCAGAACAGGAGTTTTTATGAAATATAGCCAAATGAAACGTTTTTTAATGGAACATAAGGATTCGATGAAGCCTCCGTATATTTCCACGCTCGATGGCATCCTGACTGCCGGTGGGGAATTGATCGGATACCAGGAACTGGAAATGGACAGCCCCTATCTGGATGTACATGAGGATACCAGTTACACGAAAGACTATGTAACCCTCCACAGCCACGAGTTTTACGAACTTCTTTTCTGCCGCAGTGGAAACTTGCAATATCTCATTGGAAACACCCGTTACCAGATCCGCAAAAATGATATCATCCTCGTTCCCCCCGGCACCAGCCACCGCCCTTTATTTTTAGAGCAGCTTCGGGAACCCTATCAGAGAACCGTACTCTGGATCAACAACGATTTTTTTGAGACCTGTAAGCAGAACTTCTTTGCGGATGCAGGCTCCTCCCAATATGCACCACAAAAGCAGCTCCCCTATGTCATCCGCCCGGAAGGAACACTCTTAAACCAGATCGACCAGCTTCTGGCTGCACTGTTGTACGAGGGTTCCACCATGCGTCTTGGAAGCGAGCTCTACCGCATGGGGCTTTTTCTGCAGTTGTTCTGTCTGTTTTACCGTATGAACGACCATCCGCAGTCAGACATCCCCAAACCGGAGAATACAGGCCTGTTAGACCAGATTCTCAACTACATTGAATTGCATTTATCCGAAGACCTCAGCCTCGCATCTATTTCAGCGCAGTTTATGGTAAGCCAGTCGACAGTAAGCCAGCTTTTTAAAAAGCAGCTTGACACCGGCTTTTACAAAATCGTTACCCAGCGGAGACTGATCGAATCTAAAAATCTGATCAATTCCGGCATTCCATTGAAAGAAGTTGCCGAACAGTGCGGCTTTTGTGATTATTCTGTTTTTTACAAAGCGTTTGTGAAAGAATATGGCATCTCTCCACGCAGCTTCCGGACCCGTGAAAAAGAAACGCATGATTTTTACTGATGTGGATTCAGGTGTCAAAAGGTAACTTCAGATTTTTTGACTGGCAAATAATGCCCTTTTGATAACCAGAGATAAGCATACAAAAATCCGCGGCATATGCCACGGACTTTTCCATAATACAAGGGACTGCCATACGGCAGTCCCTAATTATGCATATTTTATGCTTATTTATTTTCATCCAGCTTATCGAGCATATCCCACACGCCGAGCATATACATAATACCCAGTGCACGATCGTATAAGCCATAACCCGGACGGACATTGCCCGGCTTTTCATCCCAGAGGTGGCGTCCGTGATCCGGACGGATATAACCCTCAAATCCGCAGTCATGGTATGCTTTTAAAATGTCAAGGATTCCGGTATCACCATCACAGTCACGATGGGAAGCCTCCGAAAAATCTCCATTCGGAAAATGTTTTACATTGCGGATGTGCGCAAACGCAATGCGGTCACAATGCTTGCGGACAATATCTGCCACATTGTTTCCCGGGTCGGCATTCAAAGACCCTGAGCACAGTGTCAGACAGTTGTACGGGCTGTCAACCATCTTTAAGAAACGGTCAATATTTTCCTCGCAGGTCAGAAGACGTGGAAGTCCGAAAATATCCCATGGCGGATCATCCATGTGGATTGCCATTTTGATATCGCATTCTTTACAGGTCGGCATAAGCGCCTCAAGAAAATATTTTAAGTTTTCCCACAATACTTCTTTTGTCACCGGCTTGTAAGCTGCAAAAAGCTCGTCCAGTTTCTCCATACGTTCCGGCTCCCAGCCTGGAAATGTCATTCCATGTAAATTATTTAAAATATAGTCTGCCATTTCCTTCGGATCATCATGGATCTTGCTTGCTTCGTAATAAAGTGCTGTCGAACCATCTCCTACCGGATGAAATAAATCCGTGCGCGTCCAGTCAAAGATCGGCATAAAATTATAGCAGATAACCTTGACACCGAATTTGGAAAGGTTCTTAATTGTCTGGATATAGTTTTCAATATACTGGTCACGGCTCGGAAGTCCGATCTTGATATCATCATGTACATTGACTGATTCCACAACGTCCATATTAAAACCATATGGCTCAAGCTGTTTCTGCACTTCTGCAATCTCTTCTACTGTCCACACTTCTCCCGGCAGTTTATGATGCAGTGCCCACACGATGCTCGTCACACCCGGAATCTGTTTGATATCAGCAAGGCTGATCTTGTCATTGCCCTCGCCATACCAGCGGAAACCCATCTGCATTGGCATATCTTTTTCCCCCTTAATCTTGATAATTGCATTATAGCATGTACATTTTTTTACTGGCAATTCAAGTTAATTGCTGTTTTTATTGCAAATCTTGCGATTCCGTTACTTTTGGCATTTTTCGAATCGTCCGGAATACCCCTGTGTATTTCTGCTGTTCCACCATGCGGTCTGAAAACATACTCTACCGCATGGGGCTTTTTCTGCAGCTGTTCTATCTGCTTTAACGAATGAATGATCCGTTGAATTGCATTTAGCAGAAGGCTTCAATCTATACGTTTTATCTTGCCAGCAGTCCTCTCGCAAAGTAATCCGCCATCGCAAGTGCCTGCTGCTCTACGTCCCGAAACACATCAATGCTCTGCTCATACTCTCCATTGACCTGTTGCTCAATCTCCTCCCTGGTCAGATCCAGATGATTTAACAGCATATTTCTGGTTTCCCTGCTCTCAAAATACGGATTGTGACTGGCAAAAAGAGCTGCCATCTGATTGGCATTGCGGTACCACTCCTTCACCAGCGCATCATAATCAGACATATTTTTTGCCTTCAATGCCTGAATAATCTGTCCTGCGATCTCAATATGCTCCGTCAGAAGATTGCGGAGCTGTCTGGTCGTTGCGATCGGAAGATACCTTGCAAACACATCCGTGATCTCGTCTGCAGTCTCAAGCAGCCGTTCTTCCACCGCCTGCTGGTCTGCATTGTCTGCGACTGCACTCATCAGATACATCCTGGTCCAGTAAACATGATTTAACCACGCAAGACGCATATCCTCGTTGAGGCGGAGGATGGAATCCTCACGCTCCGATTCGGTCTCGTTGTTACTTCCCGGATTGCCTGTTCCTCCTCCCATGTTTCCGCCTCCCGGATTGCCTGTTCCTCCTCCCATGTTTCCGCCTCCCGGATTCTGCTGAGGCACATATCCCTCTCCCGGGCAGATAAAAAGCTGCATCCCGATCTGGAGATTATATGGATTGACTCCCGGATTTCCAAGAATCAGTTCCGTCACTGTCGTGTGATACTGTCTCGATAATTTATACAGGGAATCGCCTGCCTGTATCGTATGCACAATTTTGTTCTGACAATACATATCTTTATTTCCAACCATAACTTTTTCATATTATGATATGTAAATCGAAAAAAAATGTGAAATACCATCTCTGATATTTCACATTCTACATTTGGCTTAATATTAATAATCACCTTAATAAAATCACGGCATTATATTTACAACATCGTTGCAAAAATCGGTGCAGCGATTACCGTCAGAATACCTGCCACCGCAATGGAAAGACTGCTCATCGCGCCCTCGATTTCACCAAGTTCCAGTGCTTTCGCCGTTCCGAGTGCATGTGAAGATGATCCGATCGCAATTCCTTTTGCCACCGGTTCTTCGATCTTAAAAACCCGGCAGATTGTCTCTGCTAACACATTTCCGATGATACCGGTGATAATGATGACCGCAACCGTGATCGTGACATAACCGCCAAGTTCTTCCGAGATTCCCATTCCGATCGCCGTTGTGATCGATTTTGGAAGAAGCGTGACATACTGCGCATGGTCAAAATGGAATAACAGTGATAAGACCAGAACACAGATCACACTCGTCAGAACACCGGAAATCAATCCAGCAAAAATCGCGGCAACATTCTGTTTCAGCAGTTCAAACTGCTCATAAAGCGGGATTGCCAGACATACCGTTGCCGGAGTCAGAAGATAGCTTAAATATTTTGCGCCCTCGTTGTAACGCTCATACGGAATATGGAACACAACCAGAAAAATGATCACGGCAACGATCGATATCAGAAGCGGGTTAAATACCGCAAGTTTTAATTTCTTCTTTAAAAACACGCCAAGCTCATATGCAAGTATGCTGATCGCAACGCCCAAAAATACGGAATCACATAAAAACTCTCTCATTTCTGTTCTCCTTTCTTTTTCCCTCTGCGCATGACAAATTGTGTCACATGACCGGACACGATCATAACCACGATCGTTGATACCACCATGATCACCACGATCTGTACACAAATTGGGCGTAGTGCATCCCATGCATCAATGAGTCCTGCACCGGCCGGAATAAACATTAACGGCATGATCTCGATCATGAACTTTCCGGCATCTTTGACTGCTGCAAGCGGAAGGAGTCTTGTTTCCAGTGCAATAAATAAAAGAACCAGGCCATAGATGCTTGCCGGTACCGGAAACGGGAGCACATATTTTAACAGCTCTCCCAGAAAGGTAAACAACAGAATGATCATAAATTGTCTCAAATACTTCATAAAATATCCTTTTCTTCAGAGGCTTCTCTGAAATTTCAATTTTCAGCCGGATATTATCATAGCACTTTTTGTTAGAATATCAACCTTTTCTGTTACTAATTACCCACTTGTATTTTTAAAAAAACATCAGAATCACACAACATTTTATTCTGGCAGGAGCGAATGAAGCTGTTTTCTCCGCTCCCCCCATTCCTCATAAAAATCCCGCCTGCTATCGTATGGACGGAAAAAGAAAATCTGCAAAAACATCATACAGACTGTTTTCTTTTCTTCCTCTTTCGTCATACGGCTTAAATATTCCTGCATGTTCTTTTTCAGACTATGCCACTCTGTCAAAAACTGCTGATATCGTTTTAACTGCGGCGTATCTAACCATTTTTCCACTTTGATTTTCGTTTTACCGCGTTCACAGGCACCACTCTGCAGAAAATAGGAAACACCCTGCTCCTCATAAATTCTTCCCAGAGGAAATAATCTGCAGATTCCCGGACGGTATGCATGGATACTGCACCTTCCCTCCTCATTTAAAAATACACATGTGCCCGTCTGCTCCTGCATTTTCAAATGAGGAATGATCAGACCATCTTCCACATGAAGTCCGACATAAGACTGCATCAGTCCTTCAAAGCCCATCCCCAGCTCTTTTTCTAATCTTTTGCAATCGTATGGATCAACTAAAACGGTATCCCCCATCTGCTCACAGCAGCTATGGCAGCCTGCACAGTCACTGCAGCCAACACGTACCATATCATGTATGCCATATATTTTTCCATCTGAAATCTCATTGATATCCTGTAACATATACGATATTCCTCTCTTATGTTTTCTGCCCGGAATACACAGACTGATCTATACATTAGTTCAAAACACTGATTGATCTATACATTTAACTGAAATCCCTGTTTTATAAATTTTTATCGAAAAAAGCAAGCATATTTTCACTCCACATTTTTGCGGAAGTATGGTATCCAAGCCCGATTCCATGATCTCCGGTCGGATATACCTCACACAGATGCTTTACACCTGCTTTTTCAAGTGCTTCATTTAAACGCACGGTATTGCTCGCCGGTACACAGCCGTCATCCGCATTTGCATAGGCATAGGTCATTGGATAATCCGGTGTGATATGGAACTCTACCGATAATTTTTCCCGCAGTCCTGTTTCCTCATTGGTATTATAAAGATAACTTCCCTCGTGATATTCCGAAGTAAAACTGATAACAGGATACAAAAGTCCTATGGCATCCGGTCTGGCAGAAATTTTTCTGTATTGTTCTACCATATCAGCTTTCTGGAATTTTGCAAGGTTTTC
Organism: Roseburia sp. AM23-20; assembly: GCF_003470905.1. NCBI lineage: Bacteria > Bacillati > Bacillota > Clostridia > Lachnospirales > Lachnospiraceae > Roseburia > Roseburia sp. AM23-20. The sequence continues at coordinate 37,075 of NZ_QRHS01000027.1, read as the reverse complement.
CAGTACATTTTCCTTTAATTCCTCATGGAGCAGCGCTTCACTTGCACAGAGATGACCGCCTGCAGACGCACCCATGATCACGATCCGTTCCGGGTCTACCTGATATTCCGCTGCATGTGCCCGCACATACATAACTGCTCTTGCAAGATCCATCTGTGGCAGCGGATAATAGTTCGGACGAATCCGATAACATAAAACAAATGCCTTGTAGCCGCCATCACGCTCCATACGCTGTGCAGGCTGAAGTCCCTCATTATAAAAGGACACCATCTCGTAACCACCGCCGGGACAGAGAATTACCGCCGGCTTTAAGTCTGTTTTATTTTTTTTCTCCTCTGCGACCGCCGTGGATTCATAAGGAGGAATAGAATCGCTGCCTGCTGTATGCGCAAATGCTTCATTATCTACTGCTGGATCACCGGTAAATAACCAGACGCCTTCCTCTGTATTTAAATCCGACTGTGGAATACCATTTTCCCAGTGCGGCATCTTAGCGCCTGCAGACGCGTCATCTGTTTCGCCCCAGAGCGGAATATATTTGAATTTCTTTGTCTCCGCTGTTTCTTTGATCAGATTCGCACACTCTAAAAAAGCATCCGCCAAAAACGGGGCTCCCCATTCCATTGTTTCTTCTTTTTCGATCTGCGCCATCGTATGATCTCTGTGTTCCAGCGGCACACGGTTTAAAAAACAGGTTGGAAATAAATTGCCGATCGCACGGCTGACTGGTTCTGTGTTTAAAATTTCATTCATGGTATTGTTTTTTGTAAACATGTATTTTCCCCTCTTTACACTATTTTTTCAATGCATCGATTCCTGTTTCACATATTATAATGTGTTCTCTGTATTTATCAAAACACTATTATTACGCAAAAATCTGATGATACTTTTAATATACATCAGATTTCTTATCCCCGGTACCAGAAAAACTGTATGATTTTTACATGGAGAATAAGTTGCACAACAAATGATGGTGTGTTTATGACATGAGTCTCCCGTCCAAATGGTATTTCGTAGGCTTGTGAGTGGCATCTTGCGCAAAGCCGGAGTAATTTTCTCCCAAAGTCACAGAATTAGCTTCGACTTTGTGCAAGATGCCAGACCAATAACACAAAATATTTTCAAATGTGTAGTCAATAAATATGGGCATAGTGGGATATATTGAGGTTTTGCCAGTGTTGTCAAACAAATAATAAATTATTGAATATAGTTATTTGGAAATATTTTTTTATCAGATTCAGACACAAAACACTAAAAATTTACGCACCTATTTCGCACTAAGCGCATACACATCCATGATATCTCCGCTAATGTTTCTAAATTTAGTAGCATTTCTGCACGCATATGGTATAATGTGCGTATGCAATGAGCAGTGCCAAACATGGAAATGACAAAAAAAGACTGCTTGCAGGCTCTTTTTTGTTATTTTTATGTTTGATAGGGCGAATGCCCGTCAGTCCGGAAAATCTTTGATTTTACGGACGTGCACTGCGGACTACAGTTTCACTTGAAACTAACAAAAAGACTGCTTGCAGACTATAGTTTCACATAATCCAGAATATTATCAATAGAGGAGTTATCATATCATGAAGATCATTATCGTAGGCTGTGGCAAGGTGGGCTACACGCTCGTAGAACAGCTTGGCAGCGAAGACCACGATATCGTAGTCATTGACGAGAAACCGGAAAAGGTTTCCGCCATCACAAATAATCTCGATGCGATGGGCATCGTAGGAAACGGAATCAACCACCAGACACTGATTGATGCCGGCATCACGACCGCCGATCTTCTGATTGCTGTGACCGGTGACGATGAGAAGAATCTTCTCTGCTGTGTGATCGCAAGAAAGACAGGTCACTGTCAGACGATCGCACGTGTGCGCAATCCTATATATAATAAGGAAATAGAATTTTTAAAAAAAGAATTCGGGCTTGCAATGATCATAAATCCAGAGCTTGCCGCTGCAAATGAAATCGCACGTATTTTCCAGTTTCCATCTGCGATCCGCGTGGATACATTTGCCAAAGGTCACGTGGAACTGCTGCATTTTAAAGTTACCAAAGGTTCCCCGCTTATCGCCTTAAAGTTGTTTAACCTGCATCAGACACTGCACAGTAATGTCTTAGTCTGCACGGTTATCCGTGGCGATCAGGTGATCATTCCAAATGGTGATTTTGAATTTCAGGAAAACGATGTGGTTGCGATAGCATCAGAACGCCGCAATGCGATCGACTTTTTCCGCAAGATCGGTATTGTAAAAAACCGTGTTGGAAATGCAATTCTTGCCGGTGGCGGTAAAGTATCCTTTTATCTGGCAAAAAGTCTGCTTGCTTCGGGTATCCGCGTGACGATCATTGAGATAGACCGTGAACGCTGCGATGTATTAAGTGAACTGCTGCCGCATGCCACTGTAATCTGCGGCGACGCAACCGATCAGAATCTCCTTTTGCAGGAAGGTCTTGAACATGCACAGGGTTTTGCAGCCTTAACAGGCTTAGACGAAGAGAACATCCTTCTCTCCCTCTATGCAAATGATGTCTCCAATGCCAAGACTGTAACAAAGATCAACCGGATCAATTTTCATTCCGTCATTAATGAGCTGAATCTTGGAAGCATTATTTATCCGCGTATTATTACCTCTGACTATATTTTAAAATATGTACGCTCAACTTATAATTCCAAGGACAGCAATGTGGAAACACTTTATAAATTAGCAAACGGTAAAGCAGAAGCATTAGAATTTATCATCAAGGCAGATTCCGCCGTTGCCGGCATCCCGCTTGCCGATCTGCATTTCCGCAAAAACACTCTGATCTGCTGTATTTACCGTAACGGCAAAGTCATCATCCCAAGTGGTCAGGATATCATGATGGCTGGTGACTCCGTTTTAGTCGTTCTTTCCGGTTATCGTATTTCCGATATCAAAGAGATTCTGGAGGAGTAGACGGCAATGAATTATTCGATCGTTTTATATATTTTAGGCTGTGTTTTGAAATTCGAAAGCGCGTTTTTAGTCCTTCCCGCATTGGTCGGGCTGATATACCAGGAAAAAGCCTCTGTCTCTTATCTTGCAGTTGCTGTTTTATGTCTGGTACTTGGTATGCTTCTGACACATAAAAAGCCTCATTCTACAAACCTTTACACCAGGGAGGGGTTTGTGACGGTTGCCTTAAGCTGGATCATCATGAGTATTTTTGGTGCTATTCCTTTTGTACTGACCGGAGATATTCCATTTTATGTAGATGCACTGTTTGAGACGATTTCCGGTTTTACCACAACAGGTTCAAGCATCCTGTCCGATGTGGAGAGTATATCAAAAGCCAGCCTGTTCTGGCGCAGTTTTTCACACTGGATCGGCGGTATGGGAGTATTTGTTTTTATCATGGCGATTCTCCCTCTGATGGGCGGTTCTTCGATGAACCTCATGAAAGCCGAAAGCCCTGGTCCTTCTGTAAGTAAACTGGTTCCACATGTGAAAGACACTGCAAAAATCCTCTACGGTATTTATATTGCCATCACGATCTGTGAAGCAACGATTCTGCGGGCGCTTGGCATGCCCCTATTCGATTCGCTGACTACTACATTTGGTACCGTAGGCACTGGTGGATTTGGAATAAAAAATGACAGTATTGCCAGCTATTCCCCTGCAATACAGATTACGATCACCGTATTTATGATTTTAAGCGGCATCAACTACACTGCGTATTTTTATATTCTGACAGGCAAATTAAAAGACTTCTTTAAAATAGAAGAAGTCCGCTGGTACCTTGCCATTATACTTGGATCGGTGGGTATTATTACCTGGAATATCCGTTCGTTTTACCCAACGTTAGGTGACACTGTGCGTCATGCTTTTTTCCAGGTCGGCTCCATTATCACAACAACCGGATATGCGACTACAGACTTTGATCTCTGGCCGGCTTTATCAAAAACTTTGCTGGTTACACTAATGTTTATCGGTGCCTGTGCCGGCAGTACAAGCGGTGGTATTAAGGTGTCCCGTATCCTGATCTTATTAAAAACGATCCGTAAGGAGCTTTCCCTGATCATCCATCCGCGTCAGGTGAAAAAAATCCGTATGGACGGACACCCGGTCGATCATGAGACTTTACGTTCTGCAAATGTTTTTCTGGTCGTTTATTTTGTACTACTGTTAACTTCCATGCTTCTTATCAGTGTGGATGAATTTGACTTCACAACAAATTTTACTTCCGTTGTCACAATGTTAAACAATATCGGTCCGGGCTTAAATCTGGTCGGTCCGACACAGAATTTTTCAATTTTCTCTCCGTTTTCCAAGTTTATCCTGATGTTTGACATGCTTGCCGGAAGACTCGAACTGTTTCCGATGATGATTCTTCTGATGCCGTCAACCTGGAAACGTAAATAATAGAATACGCTTCGCGAATATTCTATTGTCATGAATAGTAGAATGATTATGAAAGGATTTTTTATGTGGATTGCAAATAACTGGAAAGATTATGAAGTAATAGACTGCTCCTGTGGTGAAAAATTAGAACGATGGGGCAATTATACACTTGTGCGTCCTGACCCACAGGTCATCTGGGACACACCAGAAAAAGAAAAAGGCTGGAAACATATGAATGCCCACTACCACCGCAGTAAAAAAGGCGGTGGCGAATGGGAGTTTTTTGATCTGCCGGAACAGTGGAGTATTCGTTATGGATCTTTAACATTCCAACTGAAACCATTCAGCTTTAAGCACACCGGACTTTTTCCGGAACAGGCAGTAAACTGGGACTGGTTTTCAGATAAAATCCGCTCTGCAAAACGTCCGGTCAAGGTCTTAAACCTTTTTGCCTACACCGGCGGTGCAACACTTGCAGCTGCCTCAGCCGGAGCTTCTGTCACACATGTGGATGCCTCAAAAGGTATGGTTACCTGGGCAAAAGAAAATGCTGCATCCTCCGGTCTTTCGGACGCACCGATCCGCTGGATCGTAGATGACTGTGTGAAATTCGTAGAACGTGAGATCCGCCGTGGCAATCACTATGATGCGATCATTATGGACCCGCCATCCTACGGCAGAGGTCCTAAGGGTGAGATCTGGAAGATCGAGGAATCTGTTTATCCGCTGATCAAGCTCTGTGCACAGTTACTGACAGATACGCCATTGTTCTTTCTGGTAAACTCTTACACTACCGGACTTCAGCCAGCAGTGCTGCGTTATATGATCGCAACTGCATTAGAAAAATATGACGGAACCGTCACCGCAGATGAGATCGGTCTGCCGGTATCCTCCAATGGACTGGTGCTGCCTTGTGGCGCAAGCGGACGCTTTGAAGGGAACTAAAGACTGTCTGGATTTTACTTTTCAGCATAATGTTCTCCAAAAAAGGAGTTCTGCATCAACCAAAATTGTTGTTGCAGAACTCCTTAATATTTTACAGCATCTTCTTCTTCCGAAGCACCAGCATCGTGACTAAACAGATCAGCAGTGTCAGAACACAGATGATCAAAAATCCATGCGGTGTATTTGCAAACGGCATCCACTTTTCATTGACGTTCATTCCGTAAATACCGGATATAACGGTCGGAATCGCCATAACGATCGTGATGGATGTCAGATATTTCATAACGTTGTTCAATCGGTTGTCGATCACAGATGACATCAGTTCCCTGGTACCATTGATGATATCACGGTAAATCGATGTCATCTCGATTGCCTGCCGGTTTTCGACGATCACATCTCCTAACAGTTCCTTATCCTCCGGGTACTGCTCTAATCGTTTATATCTGGTCAACCGGTCTAAGACAACGCCGTTGGCACGCAGGGACGTTGCAAAGTAGACCAATGTAGACTCTAATTCATGAAGATCGATCAGATCGATATCTTCTGTATTTTTTCCGATCCGTTCCTCAATCTCTGTTCTTTTCTTATCAATCACGCGCAGATTCATCTGGTAATTTGTCGCCGTACGGAATAATATCTGATATACAAAACGCAGTTTTTTCTTTGTGCTGAACTCTTTCACACGGTTGTTTACAAAATTCTGCAGCACCGGTGTATCATCCGTACAGACCGTCACGATCACATCCTGTGTTAAAATGATACCTAACGGGATTGTCGTATAACTCTGTTTTTCATGACGTATCTCAACGGTTGGGATATCGACTAAGATCAGTGTATAACCATCCTGAAGTTCGATACGGGAACTCTCCTCTTCATCGAGTGCGGCCTGGATATCCTCAATATCTACATTCAATACTTCTGCGATCTCGGCACATTCCTGATGCGTCGGCTGGAGCATCTGCACCCATACGCCATCACCGATTTTTTCCTCCTCATGAATCCTCTGGTTATCTGTCTTAAAATATCTTATCATGGCATTTTCCTCAATTTCCCGGGATACTGCCATGTATTATGCCAGATTTTTGCACACTACATCTTTCCGGGAATCTTTCTATTCAATTTCTCTGTCATAAATGATCTGATATGCGTTTAAGCCCAGTTTTTTCCCAAACTTAACGCCTGCCTGTCTGATCTGACCACAGTAAGAAAAACCAAAACGTTCATGCAGATGGATACTGACTTCATTTTCACTTGTGATCAGTGAAATAACCGTTCCGATCTGCGGACATTCTTTTGCATATTGCAATGTTTTCTCCATAAGACTGCAGCCAATGCCACGCCCTCGATAACCCGCATGAATATAGATAGAGATCTCAACTGCAGGGTCAAAAGCCTTCCTTTCCCTGTAACGTGAAAGAGAGGCATAACCCGCGACTGTTCCTGCCTCTTCATATACAAAGATCACATATTGTCCCGTGTGCGCATGGAACCATGCCAGACGATCCTCATAATCTTTGACTTCCGTATCAAATGTTGCTGTTGTATGTAAAATGGCATCGTTATAAATATCCATCAATGCCGGAATGTCTTTTAACTCTGCTCTGCGAATCATAATAATCCTCATTCCTGCATGTGAAAATCTTATTTTCACACTATACCTCAATATTATCTATCATAGCATAGTTTTTTATACGACGCCACGTAAAATTTGTAAATTCCATATAAATGAAACTTTTTATGTTACCGTTGCAGACTTTCCACAGCACTCACAAATCCTTCCAGATAAATATCTGCCTGCTCCTTTATCTTTCCCTGCTCTTTTCTGCTCGCATCATCATAAACCCCGACTGTCACAAATCCTGCTTTCTTTGCCGTCCCGATCGCATACAGTGCATCCTCAAACACCAGCGTATTTTTCGGTTCTGTCTCAAGAATATCAGCCGCTGCATAATATATATCCGGAGCCACTTTTCCCTTGCCAACTTCCGTACATGTGAATATCTGTTCAAAATAGGAAAACAGTCCGGTACGTTTCAATGCTGCTTCCACCATAGGACGGTCAGTCGAAGTTGCCACCGCCATCTTTATCCCATTTACCTGCAAAGTGTCTAACAGCTCTCTTACACCTTCTTTGGGCTGCACCTCTTTTTCATATGCAGTATAGACAATGTTATTCACGCCCGCCACAATCTCATCAACTGACTCTGCGAGATGATAATTTTCTTTCACATATTCTGCGCCCTTTTGCATGCTCATGGAAAATAAGATATCCGAAAGTCTTTCCCTTACCTTGATTCCTTTGTTCTGCAGATAGCGCTCACTCGCATGTTCCCATACCGGCATGGAATCAAGCAGTGTTCCATCCATATCAAAGATTGCCCCCTGTATGTTCCTTATCTGCATATTTCTTCCGACAGCCCCCTCAGTTCCTTTGATGCCGCACGGATATCTTTCTGTGCAAAAATAGCGCTGATCACAGCCACTCCGTCAATCCCCGTGCCCTTTAACTGTAAAATATTATCCCGGCTGATCCCTCCGATCGCAACTACCGGGATCTGCACTGCTGCACAGATTTCTTTTAGCACTTCATGGTCTAATGTTCCGACATCTTTCTTGGTTCCGCTTCCAAACACTGCCCCGGAACCAAGGTAAGTTGCCCCGCATTTTTCAGCGCGCAGTGCTTCTTCCACCGAGTGTGCCGAAACACCGATGATCTTATCTGCGCCAAGCCGCCTGCGTACTTCCCCGGCTTCCATATCATCCTGACCAACATGCACGCCGTCCGCATCGATCTCTAATGCAAGATCTACATTATCATTGATGATAAATGGAACCTGATACTCCCTGCACAGTTTCTGTATTTCTCTTGCTTCCTCTAAGAATGCCTGTTCTGAAATATTTTTCTCACGAAGCTGTAAAAAAGAAACTCCACCCTCCAATGCCTGTCTGACCTGCTCATACAAGGTCTGGCCATTTAACCAGGTTCGATCCGTTACCCCATATAATAATAACTGCTTTTTATCGAATCTCATAACGTGCTCCTCTCTCTAACATATCTCCATCCATACATGACACTGCATCCATCAGGCTCACACGGTAAGTCCCACTGCCTGACTGCCCGCTTTTTTCCGCCGCAAGCTCCCCTGCATATCCCATCATACACACTGCTGCCGCTGCCGCCTGTAACTTATCCTCTGGATTTGCTGCAAGGAAAGCCGTTAAAATACCAGAAAGCTGGCACCCGGCTCCGGTGATCCGGCTCATCTGTGGATTGCCGTTTTTTATCACATAACATTTACTGCCATCCGTTACAAGGTCAATAGCTCCGGTAATCACAATGATCGTTTTCAGTTGTTGTGACAGCATCTTTGCCGCTGCGATATTCTGTGCTAAATTTTCTTCTGTCACTCTGTCTGTATTGTCTGCATCCACGCCTTTTCCGCTATTTTCTTCTGATTCACATAATGATGCCAGCACCCTGATCTCAGAAATATTTCCACGGACTGCATCAAAATGTATTTCTTTTAACAGTTGTTCTGCTGCCTGTCTGCGAAAACTGCCTGCCCCCACTCCAACCGGGTCTAACACCACCACATGCTTCCGTTTATTTGCCATCTTCCCCGCTTTTAACATAGTCTGAATTTTCTTTTGATTTGGCGTTCCAAGGTTTAAATTAAGTCCCATGCATTGTGCCGTAATCTCCTCTGCCTCTGCTTCCTCGTCTGCCATGATAGGACTTGCTCCGCATGCCAAAAGAACATTTGCGACATCATTTGCCGTCACATAGTTTGTTATATTATGAATTAACGGCGCTATACGCCGCACATTATCAAGATACTTTTTCATAAATCTTTCTGCTCCATACTGTTTACTTCTATGCACATTATATCATGCGCAAAAGCAGCACATGATCGTGATCTACACTCGCTTCGCTCGGCAGTCTTATTATATCATAAATACTTCAAACTGCAGTGCACGTCCGAAAAATCAGAGATTTTCCGGACTGACGGGCATTCGCCCTATCAAACATAAAAATAACAAAAAAGCTCCTGCAAGCAGTCTTTTTTGTCATTTCCATGTTTGGCACTGCTCATTGCTTATGCACATTATACCCTATTTCTGCCCTCCCGCATATGTGACTTTATAATTTTCTTATCTGTTTTTAAGATTTCCTTCATTTTCCAGTCAAGAAATGGTCACAATTATCCCGTATCATTAATAACATCAAAAGGAGCTGTTGAGTTTCGACTCGGGGGTTGGGGTTCTGTCAGTTCCGTCAAAAAACAATCCTGCCAGATATTCCGGCAGGTTTACATATAAAGAGGACTTTAGAAAACATCCCCTCCGTTTTCTAAAGTCCTTTTCTATGAATCCTTATATTAAAATTTTCAGATTGCAGATACAGCACCATATCCCATTTTATATACGATAAAATACAAGGTCAGCAGATGTACCGGATAAAATGCGTAAAAGAAATATTTCATGCCAAAACCACGTTTTCCATTATAGAAATAGATCGGAATAAATGCAAATACTGCCGCCCATTCCCACCAGACAAACGCCAGACATCCAAATACGACCTGCTGCATCCTGCTTCTTCGAAACAGATAAAACACCATGATACAAAGCACTCCAAGCGCACCATAATCCGTCGATAAAAACTCTGCTGCGAACATCCCGACGAGGATTGCAAGTGTGGAAAGTCCTGTCCTTTTCCAGACGCTAAAACGGCTCTGTTTCATCACAGAATCATATGCCATCATGGTAAGCAGACCAAGCAGCAATGTAAAAAACACATTCTGATATCCGACTTCTAAAATTTTTCCGTTAAATGCAAGATCAAACGGTATTTCGGATATTGCAGCAAAACACCCTAGACGCAGCGCATATTTTTCCCGGTCTCTCGTGTGCATAAATCCTTCCACCAGAAGGAAGCAGAAAATCGGGAACGCAATTCTTCCGATATTCCGCATCACACGGTATAACTGATACAGGCTGTCATTATAGCCTCCGAATTTTAATACACGAATGATCACAGTCGCTGCAATATGGTCAATAAGCATTGTGGCGATCGCGATCATCTTTAATGCACTTCCACTGAGTCCTTTTCTTTCCATGAAATCCCCTATCTGTTCCAATCCTCTCTTTTAACCGAAAAAAGAGAAAGACCGTTCATCTTTCTCTTTTTCCTGTTTTTCATCTAGCCTACAAATTCTTTTACACATCTGCGGTATGCAGCTACCGGATCATCTGCCTGTGTGATCGGTCTTCCGACTACGATATAGTCAGATCCAAGCTCTTTTGCTTTCGCCGGCGTTGTCACACGCTTCTGATCACCGACATCGCCGTCCGCAAAACGTACTCCCGGTGTGATGGTAAGGAATTTGTCTCCACATACTTCATGTACTTTTCCGGCTTCCAATGGAGAACATACCACACCGTCTAATCCTGCTTCCATTGTATTTTTTGCATAATGCATAACCGTCTGGTCGATCGGTTTTTCGATCCACAGTTCCTGCTGCATTACCTCTTCACTGGTGGAAGTAAGCTGTGTGACTGCGATCAGAAGTGGTCTCGTTCCATCCTCTCTCGTAAGTCCCTCGATAGCAGCCTGCATCATCGCTTTAGTGCCTGCCGCATGTACATTACACATGTCTACATCCAGTCCCGATAATACAGACATTGCTTTTTTTACGGTATTTGGAATATCATGTAATTTCAGGTCAAGAAAAATCTTGTGTCCCATCTGTTTGATCGTACGGACAATCTCCGGTCCCTCTGCGTAAAATAACTCCATACCAATCTTTACAAAAGGTTTTTCCTCTTTAAATTTTCCAAGAAAACTGATCACTTCTTCTTTGCTGTTAAAATCACACGCAATAATAACGTCTCTTCCCATCTCTTCCTCCTGTTTCATCCCATCCGGTTTGTTTTTCAATTCTCAAATGCAATAGATTGCACGCTTTGATGCAACCCCATTGTCATGAATTATACCTGTATGGAATGTGTTTTGCAAGTCATTTTACATGACTTAAGAGAGTTTGAATCGATTAATCGTCTCCATCAGATCTTTGGCAATTGCCTGTAGTGTGCCGGTATGTTCACTGATCTCTGCCATTGTAACATTAACCTGCTCCGTGGAAGCATTAACCTCTTCGGTTGCCGCTGCTGACTGCTCGGATACCGATGCGATCGTTCCCATCTTATCCACAACAAGATCTTTATTGGCAGACATATTTTCATTTAATGTATTGATTCGTTCCATGCCAGATCCTAACATTTCGATCTGTTTCATAATCTCACCAAAGATCTCTTCCGTACGGTTGATTGCTTCCTGCTGCTCACTCTGCAGTACCTCATTCTCCTGCATGGTTGCCTCAACCAGTTTTGATTTCTCTGTGATCTCCGTGATGATCTTTTTGATCTCATCCGTTGACTCTTTCGACTCATCTGCCAGTTTACGGATCTCATCTGCAACAACTGCAAAACCTTTTCCCATCTCTCCGGCTCTTGCTGCCTCAATACTTGCATTTAATGATAACAGATTCGTCTGGGAAGTGATATCTGCGATCGTATCTGATATATAGAAAATTTTATCAATACTCTCGACCATCTCGTTCATGACCTCTAACGAAACTTTGGATTTTTCGGCTGTTTTTCCGGATTTTTCAATCAGGTCTTTTACGCTTTCAATTCCCTCGGTGCTGACCTCATTTGCCTTCTCCGTCATGCCATTCATGCCGGAAACATATTCTTTGGTCTCATCTAAGCTATTCTTCAAATGCTCCACCTGGGTATTGGCTTCCTGTGTACTTTCTGCCTGTTTTACTGCCCCCTGCGCAACACTGTCAATTGCCTGTGTTACCTGTTCGATCGTCGTTTTCGTATTGCCTGCGACCTCAGAGATACCACCTGCAACTTCAAGAATATGATTCGACTTATCCTCAACTGCATGAATCAGTCCGGACACATCATCCATCATACCGTTAAAGTTTGTCTCAAGTACACCAAATTCATCGCTTCTGGTAACTTTGATCTTTTCGGAGAAATCACCGCCTGCAACACGATGTGTCGCATTCTGAAGTTTTTTGATCTCACGGTTAAAACTGAATGCTGTCACAACTGCGATCACACAGCCAAATACCAGTCCGATCATTCCCGCTGCAAGTGTTCCAATATTAATATTGATGAGATTTTTCTGATTTTCCTGATCATTGATGCATCCTATCATTCTCCATCCGGTCACGCGGTCTGTCATCGCTGTGATCGCGCAGTTCCTTCCTTCGGCACGCATATTATAGGATGCCTGTAATACAATATCATCTGCTGCAGGATCTTCACTTTCCTCCAACTGTGCTTTCTGTTCTTCAAGATTATCTAATTCTTCTGTCAAAGGAGCGAAAAATTCAAGGTCTGCAACTGTACCATCTGCAAAAGTATTGCTTTCGCTGTCAACCATGATATTTCCCTGTTCATCTACCAGCATGACAAATCCTGTATTTAAAAGCCTGATGTTTTCCACATAATCTGCCAGTGCAGATGCCTCGATATCCATGGCAACAACACCCTGGACAACATCTTTGTATTTTACTTCCTGACAGACTGTGATAATCTGTTCTCCGGTCTCCTCATCTGTATAAGGTGCTGTAATATAACTGAAAATAGAATTTACTTTTGCCTTTCTTCCCTGACATGCAGTGTACCATTCTTTTCCGGAAAGATCCTTATTTTCTACTGTATTCATCGCTGTCTTTGAACCGTCAGCTTCATATTTTACCCATCCGGTGATCGTTCTGCCGTCATTTAAAGCATAATATGCACGCACAGATCCATTCACGACTTTACAGGCTGCAACCAGTTCGTCATTTACATTGTCGATATATTTATCATAGTTTTCCGGCTCGATCAAAAGCTGTTTGATACTGTCTTTTCTAGTCAGAAGATCGACCGGCAGACTGATCGTTTTCTCATATGTCTGCAGACTCGTCATTGCACTGCTTAATGTCTGCTCGCTCGTAAGCTGCATGTTACTGTTTAACACGCTTTTTACCTTACTGTGTGTAAGAAGTGCACAGATCAAAACACTTCCAAGGATCGCAACCATAAAAGCTGCGATCAGCTTTACACTAAGACTTATTTTTTTCTTCATTTGTGAAATTCCCCCTTCTTTTTTTGCAATGTAAACGGTTACATTTTTGTATTATATCACATATTCAGAAAATAGGGAATCATTTTTAATAGCATTGTTAGTCAGACCACAAAAAAAGAACTTTCCATCTTGGAAAGTCCTTTTTCATTCTCCCTTTATTCTCAAAGGTTTCATATAGTCGGCGCGACAGGATTCGAACCTGCGACCTCTGCGTCCCGAACGCAGCGCTCTACCAAGCTGAGCCACGCGCCGTAATCAAGTTGTCTTGAATCGTGCTTGATTATATTATCACATCTTTCTGAAAATGTCCATACCTAATTTTTACTTTTTTATTTAAATTTCATCATTTTTCAAAAATTGTCTTCTGATTTTTTTCATGATACAATGAGCGCAAGAGAGTCAACATGCTTGCATGATTGACGGACAACGAATTGGATCATGTGCTGATTTTACACACAATATACTAAAACAACAAATTATTAAGAAATGGAGATTTTTATGAATAGAACTGTATTAGTCACCGGAGCTTCCCGCGGGATCGGACGCGCGATCGCAACTGCATTTGCAGCAGAAGGCGACCGCCTGATCATTACCTGTTCGAAATCCACACAGGAACTTATGAGTTTAAAAACAGAACTGGAAGATACTTATCATACCGAGGTACTCGCCAGTATCGGCGATATTTCCTCCTTTGAATATGTCGAGCAATTATTTACCCAGATCACAGAGCATTTTGGTGGCATAGATATCCTGATCAATAATGCTGGAATTTCCTATATAGGTCTGCTGACAGATATGTCAATTGATGACTGGAATCATATCGTTTCCACAAATCTTACCTCTGTTTTTTCTACCAGCCGGCTCGCCATCCCGCATATGGTGCATGAAAAAAAAGGTAAGATCATCAATATTTCTTCCGTCTGGGGCATCGCCGGCGCCTCCTGCGAGGTTGCATACTCCGCATGCAAAGGCGGAATCAATTCTTTTACAAAAGCACTTGCAAAGGAACTTGCTCCGAGTAATATCCAGGTCAATGCGATCGCATGTGGTGTGATCGATACACAGATGAATGCCTGCTTTTCTGAAGAAGAACGTAAAGAACTTGCCGATGAGATTCCTGCCGGAAGATTTGGAACACCGGAAGAAGTTGCACATCTTGCCGTGCAGCTTGCTAATGGAAATGACTATCTGACTGGACAGATCATCACACTTGATGGCGGCTGGCTATAGATGTTTCTGCAAAATCAGCCAGTTTCATGCACGATCGCATGTCACTGGCTGATTTTGTTATATATCTATTCTGCCACTAAAATAACCACACTTCTCGGCGGGATTTTTAACGATTTTTTATAATAAAATTCCGTCTGTGATTCTACATCTTTTCCGTCCTCATACTCTACATTCGTATTGACACAAATTTTCCACTGCAGATTATTCGGTAATTCCGGAAGCTGCATGACAAGCGTTTCCCAGTACGCATTCATTCCATAGAAAATAATATCATCTCTGGTATTTGCATCATCCCTACCGGCATACATAATACCAATCAGTTTGCTGGTAAAATCAGTTCCTCCATTCCATGGAAAACCATTGTGAATGCTGATCTCCGGGAGTCCGCAAAGCGCTTTTTTTGTCGAGCGGCGCAGAACCGGATATTTTTTACGAAAAGCGATCATATAACGGAAGAAATCATGGATCTCCCGATATTTTTCCAACCTGCTCCAGTCAAGCCAGGATATGATATTATCCTGACAATAAGCGTTATTATTGCCAAACTGTGTGTTACAAAATTCGTCTCCAGCATAAAACATGGCAGGTCCCCTGCTGCACATCAGTGTCGCAAATGCATTTTTGACCATTCTAAGGCGCAGGCCTTCGATCTGCGGATCATCCGTCTCACCCTCTGCTCCACAGTTCCAGCTATTTCCGTTGTTATCTCCGTCAGAATTATTCCAGCCATTTTTTTCATTGTGCTTTGTATTATAGGCATATAGATCGTACAATGTAAATCCATCATGACAGGTGATGAAATTGACAGATGCACTGTCACCACGGTGCTTCGGGTAAAGGTCTTTCGAGCCTGTGATACGTGTGATCGCTGTTCCTGCCATTCCATCCGTGCCTTTTAAAAACTGTCTTATATCATCACGGTATCTTCCATTCCATTCTGCCCAACGGTTCCATGACGGAAAACTTCCAACCTGATAAAGTCCGCCTGCATCCCATGCCTCTGCGATCAGTTTAACCTTTCCAAGGATCGCATCACATGCGATAGCCTGGAGTAATGGCGGATCTGCCATCGGTGCTCCTTTTTCATCACGCGTCAGAATAGATGCAAGATCAAAACGGAAACCATCCACACGATACTCCGTTACCCAGTATCGCAGACAATCAATGATAAAACGTCTTACCGCCGGATGATTACAGTTCATGACATTACCGCAGCCGCTGAAATTATAATAGTAGCCATCCGGTGTCAGAATATAATAAGTATTATTATCAATTCCTTTAAAAGAAAAACACGGTCCCTGTTCATTTCCCTCCGCTGTATGGTTAAACACAACATCCAAAATGACCTCAATACCGTTTTCCTTTAACTCATAGATCAGTTCTTTTAACTCATCACCTTCATGATTATGCTCTACAACTGATGTATAACTGGTATTCGGAGCAAAAAAGCAGACAGTATTGTACCCCCAGTAATTATACAGACGTTCTCCATCCACTACTCTGGTGCTTTCCATCTCGTCAAATTCAAAAATCGGCATCAGTTCAACTGCATTTACCCCAAGATCTTTTAAATATGGGATTTTCTGCCGCAGTCCCTCATAGGTGCCTTCTGCTCCAGGTGTCACACCGGACGATGCATCTTTTGTAAATCCCCTTACATGCATCTCGTAGATGACAAGATCTTCAAACGGATGCTCAGTCGGGCGGATATCTCCCCAGTCAAAGTTATTTTCCACAACTCTGGCATGATAAATAAAATCTGCTCCGCCTTCCGGACGCTCTCCCCAGTTTCTCTGTCCTGTCACCGCCCTCGCATACGGATCAAGCAAAATGTTTTCTTTATTGAACAATAAACCTTTTTTCTCATCATAAGGTCCGTCCAACTGAAATGCATATTCAAACTCTTCGATTTTCAATCCAAAAACGAACATGGAATATGTGTTTCCAATATGATAAGCCTCCGGATATTTTAGGGTCACATATGGCTCTTTTTCCTGCGGCTGGAACAACAGAAGATAACATGCTGTCGCACCAAAGGAATGGATCGTAAAGCTGACACCTCTTGTGGTTGCTGTCGCACCATCCCTGTTATAAAAACCCGGACGTACCTGATATCCATTGATCTCATCCAATGGCTGCAGCCCAACGCCGCGTTCCTGTTTATGTCTGCCTGTACTCATTTTAATCCTCCTTTCTTTTTGGGAGTATTTTCCTCCTTGTTTTGCGGAGCAAAATGCCTGCTATATTTCTTATACCCCGGATGTTTTCCACTCATTTTATAATAATTATTTCTAAGGTCCACAAGTCTGTCGATATTTTCCCGGTCGATCTCTTCTGCACCACCAAGCAGATGTGCCGTCAGCGTGATCTTTGCAAACTGCTCTAATGTTTCCATCCTATAGTATGCCGTATAGACATCAGCACCTACCGTCACAGCTCCGTGATTTTTCAGCAGGATCGCATCATGCTCTGGCAGATACGGAGTAATGGCATCCGGCACTTCATCCGTGGAAGGTGTCGCATAAGGCGCAACTGGCACCGAACCAAGTGCGAGCACAGTCTCAATCATGGAATATTCATCAAGAGGGATATCTGCCACGGCAAACCCTGTCGCAACCGGAGGATGTGCATGCAAAACTGCGCCGACATCCTCACGTTCCTCATAGCATCTGAAATGCATCCTCATTTCAGACGACGGACGATAACCGTCCATGGCTTCAATAATCTCCCCTGTTTTATCTATATGCACGATCATTTCCGGGGTTACCATACTTTTTGACACGCCTGTCGGTGTTGCCAAAAATGTACCATCCGAAAGTTTTACCGACACATTTCCATCATTTGACGCAACCCATCCCAGCTGCCACATCTTATGGCATACATCACAGATCTGTGCCCTGATTTCCTTATAACTTAGTTCCATAATAATCTCCACACCTTTCAATACTGTACCTTTTTCCTATTTTATATTCTATTATAAACATCCTCTTTCCCAATTTCAACCAGACAATATCTGTGTTATACTATCCTCAGAAAATATTAAGAAACAAAGAAAGGATTTTCCCATGCAAAAAATACTCCATGTTTCCAGCAATCCGGATCATTTTTCCACTATCAGTGCTGCAATAGCACATATTCCTGCCGCTGATCAGACACCAACTGTCATTGAAATCGAACCGGGCATTTATCATGAAAAACTGACTATAGATAAACCCTATGTTACACTGCGTGGTATGGGTAAAAACAATTCCGATACTGTCATCACCTATGATGATTATGCCCTGGATCTGATGCCCGATGGAAGTAAGCGTGGTACCTTCCGCACATATACACTGTTTATAGATACACATGATGTAACGCTTCAAAATCTCACCGTTGAAAACGCTTCGGGAGATTCTGCCACACATGGACAGGCGATCGCTCTCTATGCTGACGGTGACCGCCTTACGATCGATTCCTGCCGCCTTCTCGGACATCAGGACACACTTTTTACCGGACCGCTTCCTGAAACAGAACGACAGCCCGGAGGATTCATCGGTCCAAAACAGTTTGCCCCGCGTATCAACGGCAGACATTATTATAAAAACTGCTATATCTGCGGCGATATTGACTTTATTTTTGGCAGTGCCACAGCATATTTTGAACATTGCACCATAGAATCCCTGCTGCGCACAAAAACATCAGCCCAGTCCGATGCGCTTTCCGATACATCTGCATTCCCTCTTATCCAGGGCTATGTAACTGCCGCCTCCACACCAAAAGGTCAGGCATACGGCTACGTTTTTTCCGACTGCCGGTTCATCTCCAAAGACTGCCCTGCCGGATCTGTCTATCTTGGCAGACCATGGCGCGACTATGCAAAAACGATCCTGATTTCCTGTGAACTTGGCGCGCATATCCATCCTGCCGGTTTTCATGACTGGAACCACGAAAATACACATGAAACGGTATGTTATGCCGAATACGCAAGTTACCCCGCAACCTCTGACTGCCGTCCACTTTCTGACCAGGCTGATTTTGTTCAAAATCTGGATGAACAACAGGCCAGACACTTTGCAAGAAAACTGGTTCTCGGTGACTGGACACCCGATGAACTGTAATTTTTATCAGATATTTTTTAATCTAGGTTTGTATATTCATGAGAATAATGATAGAATAATATACATTAAGAATATGAGAAATCCAAACAAAGGGGGCATATAAGATGGACGAAAAAATTTATAAGACAATGGGTTCTACCGGGGCTTGTACACTGGCAGTTGGTATCTGTGTCCTTGCGGGTGGAATCACCGCCGGGATTCTTCTGATCGTAAATGGTGCCAGACTGTTAAAAAATAAATCAAAAATCATGTTTTAAAATAGAATTCACGTTCTGCAGGCTTTCTATTGTCATGAACCAAAAGCGCATATGCAGTAAAATCATCTTTCTGACAATCTTTTTTACTGTACATGCGCTTTTTCATATGACACCATATGCTTTTTACAGTTAATTTTTCTTCAAATTAATCCTCTTTTTGAACTTCTTTCTTTTTGAACACATCTGCAAGCAGGAAAAATCCAAAGCACAATCCATTTAGCACCAGCGCAGCCGGAAGTTCTTTCCAGCTTACAGTCTGATTTTCCAGAACATCTGCGGAAAATGTACCTGAAATGATCGGTATCAGGTTGTTATTCAGATAATGCAGGCAGACCGGCACCCAGATATTTTTTGTTTTCATATAAGCATATGCAAAAAAGATTCCAAGTGCAATACAGGTGATCTGCTGTGCAAAAATCATCTGGATTCCCGATGTCTGTGTATAATAAAACAGATCATCCGGAATATGCCACAGTCCCCATACCACACCAAGCACGATCACACCTGCACGAAGACCGAACTTTTTCTGTAAAATGGGCTGCAGATAATATCTCCAGCCATATTCTTCTCCGAAAAATGCAATAAATACAAAAAAATAATTGATCGGAAGTGCAACGATATTCAGCCACATCACAGGATCTTTAAACATTGCCGCCCATTCTTTTACATACTGCATTCCATTGCCGTCAGACACGCCCTGTCCTGCCATCGACACTACAGTTCTTACAATATAAATACCCACAAATAAAAGTACAATAAACACAGCACTTTTCCAGTTTTGTCTGGTCAGTCCCGCAGCTGCCCTCTTTTCATTTCCTGCAACCGCAAGAAAAATGAATGCCACGATACTCCCAATGATAAGTACATACTGTGAGATCAGATTATAAACGGACATCGTCATTCCTGCAATATTCAAATCCTCCACCGGAGAAAATACGGATAAAAGCGCAAGTACAATCAGGACTCCAGTTGTTGCCAGAACCGTAATAAAAAAACCTGTCGGCAGAATCTTTTCTCCTTTGTGTGCCAGAAAAAGTCCAATGATCACGCCTGTGGCCGGATACATCATCTGCGCCGTTGGAAATGCCGTAAGGTCATAACCCTTTGTACTGCCATACCACATCAGAATTCCCATGAGATAGGTCAGACCATAGGCAATAAGCACATAAATAATTAACCTCTTTTTTGCCATCTCTTTTTGTTCCATTCCAAAACTCCTCCCCTTACAATCAATAAATGTTACCTTTTTATTGTAAGGATTTTGTTCTGCATTGTCAATTGCATTAACTGCTGTTCTATCTCCGTCCACGGATGATTCGGATGATTCCTCCTGCGATCGCAGCTACACCGACCATTCCCCAGATGTATGGTTTTACATCACCAAGTTTTCCCGCATAAAATACTGCAGCCGGTCCATCTGCGCTATTCGGCAATATCGCACTGAATGTTACGCTGGCATGCAGATATACTGCATTAAAAATTACAAATGCACCTGCTACAATCAGTCCAAAACCCTGCATCATCTTTTTTCTCTGCATCTTCTGCTGATATTTTGCGATATCAATGCCCGCCTCGATCACCGCATCAGTATCCTGCACACTTACCTCCTGCTGCTGCATCTTCTGACATTTCATCAGCTCTGTCAAAGTAACGCCCAGTGCCTCTGCCAAAGGTTCTAGGGTCTGGATATCCGGAAATCCCATTCCCCTCTCCCAACGGCTGACAGCTTTGTCTGTGACTTTCAGGCAGGCTGCTAGCTGTGCCTGTGTCATTTGATTTTCCTTGCGTATCTGTGCGATAAATGCTCCTAATTCTTTTGCTTCCATAGTTTTCCTTTCCTGCCATGTCTGACATCCATAGCCTTTTTACCCAAAAGATAGCAAAAAGGCACCGAATTTTCAACCGATGCCTTGTTTACCAGACTCTATCCATCGTTTACACGCTACAAAATGCACTAATCAAGTTCGATCGAATCTGAGATATAATAATGAAATTTATTTTTTTTGCAATACTCTTTGATCTGTCTGATCAGCTTTTTATCTTTTGTATATTCCAGCAGATAAACTTTCATTCCATCCTTTTTACATTTCTTAACATAATCAGTAAAATATCCGCGCGCTGCTTTGGTCTGTTTTCCAAACGAACCTGTTTTAAATTGAATACTGCTCCACACACATTCCTGATTAACTGCAGTCATAATGTCTTTTGCTGAACCATATGTTTTTCTGTATTTCGTGACAAAAACATCCCCACCATTGATTACGACATCTTTTCCAAGGCGCTTAACATTTTTCAGTATCTTTGCAAGCCCTGTAAAATTCTGCTTTGTCTTTGCGTAATCATAAACGTCACAATTATCAATAAAGAAACCATCCACGCCTTTTTTCAACAGCTTCTTTGACAAATTTCCGATAAACTTCTGCCAATTCTTATTGGAAACATCTACCCACTTTTCCTCTTCCCAGTTCTCATAACTCCCAATCGTAAGATGTTCATATTTTTTATAATAATCACGAAATTTTTCAATGGACCCGACATTTAAGTAGGTATAAACTTTTACACCTTTCTTATGCAGGGCGCGTATCTCTTTTGCCGAAAAATACTGTGCATCAATGACCACAAGTTTGTATGCGTATAATTTCTGCATCTTAGACGAATCAATGCTTAAAAATACACCATAGTCTTTTTTCTTTTGATCCGCCTTTGCATTGATCGCACATGGATCTGCAAATAACCCTAGAAATACGGCAAACAATAATATTAATGCTAAATTCTGTTTACCAGAATATTTTATTTTTTTCATTTTTCTCCTATTTTTCCCTTTCACCGGAAGCTGCGCCAGAATAATTGCTGCAAAAATCAGACAACAGCCAAATATCTCTTTCGTACTAAGTTTCTGATTCAAAATCAGCCATCCAAACACGGCTGAAAACACGGCTTCCAGACTCATGATAAGAGATGCCACTGTTGGATTCAGCCCATTCTGACCAATGATCTGCAATGTATATCCAACCCCACAGGACATAATTCCTGCATATAAAATCGGAACCCATGCCGACCATGATAAAAAAGCTTGCGCCCACACCTCAATCCCTGGGATTGAATGCTGCATATCAACCACAAACATTGGAACTGAAGTCAGCACCCCGGTTACAAGAAATTGGATCATGGAAAGACGTACCCCATCCACCTTCGGTGAAAAATAATCGACAAATAAAATCTGAATAGAAAACCCAAACGCACAGCAAAGAAGTAACAAATCTGCCGGGTGAAATCCATTCTTATCCTGCATACACAAAAAATACAGTCCCACCAGTGCAAGCGCAACTGCAAACCATATATTCATACCACATTTTTTATGTAAAAATAAACCTAAGATCGGCACGAGCAAAATATAAACTGCTGTCAGGAAACCCGCTTTTCCAGCACTGGCTCCCATCAGGATTCCAAGCTGCTGTAAATTCGTAGAAATGCAGAGTGCCACTCCACAGCAGATTCCGCCTTTTATCAAAAGTTTGTAATCTTCCTTTGTCTTTGGTCTTTTCGGTGATAAATTTTTTTTGTCCAAAAACTTCATAACCGGAATCAACACCAATGCACCGATAATGCTGCGGATACAATTAAATGAATACGCTCCGATCGCCTGTCCGCCAACTGTCTGCGCCACAAAAGCTGCCCCCCAGACAGCTGCCGTCACTAATAGTAGTAGACTGTTTCTGGTTGTTTTGTTGTTCATCTTCTGCCTCTTTTCAAATTATTAAAATAACAAATAACAGTTTACCATTTTTTCACTAAAATTACATTATAGTTTCAAAATAATATCAAAAAAGGGCTCCCATCACTGGGAACCCTTAATTTTAAGCAATTATAAATTACTCGATAACTGTAGCAACACGACCTGATCCAACAGTACGTCCACCCTCACGGATAGCGAATGTAAGACCCTGCTCCATAGCTACTGGGTGAATTAACTCGATAGTCATCTCGATGTTATCACCTGGCATGCACATCTCTGTACCAGCTGGTAAGTTACATACACCAGTTACGTCTGTTGTTCTGAAGTAGAACTGTGGACGATAGTTGTTGAAGAATGGAGTATGACGACCACCCTCATCTTTTGTTAATACGTAAACCTGAGCTGTGAATTTACGATGACATGTAACTGTACCTGGTTTAGCAAGAACCTGACCACGAACGATCTGATCACGGTTGATACCACGAAGTAATGCACCGATGTTATCACCAGCCTGAGCCTCGTCTAACTGTTTACGGAACATCTCGATACCAGTTACAACTGTTGTCTGAACTTCCTCTTTAACACCAAGGATCTCAAGGTTATCATTTAAGTGTAATGTACCTCTCTCAACACGTCCGGTAGCAACTGTACCACGACCTGTGATTGTGAATACGTCCTCAACTGGCATTAAGAATGGTTTATCTGTATCACGCTGTGGATCTGGGATGTACTCATCAACAGTATCCATTAACTCCATGATCTTGTCTCCCCACTCGCCGTTTGGATCTTCAAGAGCTTTTAAAGCAGAACCTTTGATGATTGGGCATCCTTCGAAGCCGTACTCTTCAAGCTGCTCTGTAACTTCCATCTCTACTAACTCGATTAACTCTGGATCGTCTACCATATCGCATTTGTTTAAGAAAACAACGATGTAAGGTACACCTACCTGACGGGATAATAAGATGTGCTCTTTTGTCTGAGCCATAACACCATCAGTAGCAGCTACAACGAGGATAGCACCATCCATCTGAGCAGCACCAGTGATCATGTTCTTAACGTAATCGGCATGACCTGGGCAGTCAACGTGTGCGTAATGTCTCTTCTCTGTCTCATACTCGATGTGAGCAGTAGAAATTGTGATACCACGCTCTCTCTCTTCTGGAGCTTTATCGATGTTATCGAAATCTGTAGCTGTGTTACCAGCAACTCTTGCAGCTAATACTTTAGAGATAGCAGCTGTTAAAGTTGTTTTACCATGGTCAACGTGTCCAATGGTACCGATATTACAATGTGGTTTTGTTCTTTCAAACTTAGCTTTTGCCATTTTTGAATATCCTCCTTAAAATGATGCCCTATGGGCTATAGTTGTTATTTTCAATAACTCGGCTAACTCTGATTATATAAAATAATCATTGGTTTTTCAAGCTATTTCTATCGGATTTCCTATAAAATATAGGAAATCCGGATGTTTTAATTTCAGTAAAAGCAGTCAACCAATTATTTGGATTTATCTGCTAATACTTTTTCCGCAGGAAAAGCAGGTAACCGATTATTTAGATTTATCTGCTAATACCTTTTCCTGTACATTCTTTGGTACTGGCTCATATTTCTCGAAGAACATAGAGTAGTTACCACGTCCCTGTGTCTTAGAACGTAAATCTGTAGAATATCCGAACATCTCAGCAAGCGGAACATAAGCTTTTACAAGTTTACCGCCACCGATATCATCCATTCCCTCGATACGTCCACGACGGGAGTTGATATCACCGATAACATCACCCATGTATTCCTCTGGCATAGTTACTTCAACCTTCATGATCGGCTCAAGTAATACCGGACTTGCCTTCTGCATAGCTTCCTTGAAAGCCATAGATCCGGCAATGTGGAATGCCATCTCGGATGAATCGACTTCATGGTAAGATCCATCGTATACATTAGCATGTACGCCAAGTACCGGGAATCCTCCAAGAATACCAGCCTGAGCTGCTTCTTCGATACCTTCACCTACTGCCGGGATGTATTCCTTCGGAATAGCACCACCAACTACGGTAGACTCGAACTTGAATGTTTCTTCACCGTTCGGGTCCATCGGCTCGAATTTAACTTTACAGTGTCCGTACTGTCCACGTCCACCAGACTGTTTTGCATATTTGTATTCAACATCTACAGGTTTTGTAAATGTCTCTTTGTAAGCAACCTGAGGTGCACCAACGTTTGCCTCTACCTTGAATTCACGAAGGAGACGGTCAACGATGATCTCCAGATGAAGCTCACCCATACCAGCGATGATTGTCTGACCTGTTTCCTGATCAGTATGCGCACGGAATGTAGGATCCTCTTCTGCAAGTTTTGCAAGAGCCTCACCCATCTTACCCTGTCCAGCTTTTGTTTTCGGCTCAATAGCAAGCTCGATAACCGGCTCTGGGAATTCCATGGACTCTAAGATTACAGGATGCTGCTCGTCACAGATTGTATCACCTGTTGTGGTGAACTTAAATCCAACTGCTGCTGCAATATCACCAGAGTAAACTCTGTCGAGCTCCTGTCTCTTGTTTGCATGCATCTGAAGGATACGTCCAACACGCTCTTTTTTATCTTTTGTTGCATTGAGAACGTAAGAACCTGCTGCCATGCTACCGGAGTATACACGGAAGAAAGCAAGTTTTCCTACGAATGGGTCAGCCATGATCTTGAATGCTAAAGCGGAGAACGGCTCATCATCAGATGAATGTCTCTCTACTTCATTTCCATCCAGATCCACACCCTTGATTGAAGGGATGTCTGTTGGAGCCGGCATGTACTCGATAATCGCATCAAGAAGTTTCTGAACACCTTTGTTTCTGTAAGCAGAACCACAGCAAACAGGTACAGCTGTACATTCACAGGTAGCTTTTCTCAATACTTTTTTCATTTCCTCTACGGATGGTTCTTCACCCTCAAGGTACATCATCATTAAGTCATCATCTAACTCGCAGATTTTCTCGATTAATTCAGAACGATAAAGTTCTGCATCATCTTTCATATCACCTAAATCGTCGGTAACAGTGATATTATCACCCTTATCGTCGTTGTAGATGTATGCTTTCATCTCGAATAAGTCAATAACACCTTTGAAATCATCTTCTTTACCGATCGGTAACTGAAGAACGATTGCATTTTTTCCTAATCTTGTACGGATCTGGTCAACAGCGCCGTAGAAGTTTGCACCTAAGATATCCATCTTATTGATGAATGCCATACGCGGTACATTGTAGGTATCAGCCTGACGCCATACATTCTCTGACTGAGGCTCAACACCACCCTTTGCACAGAAGACGCCGACAGCGCCGTCAAGTACACGGAGTGAACGCTCTACCTCTACTGTAAAGTCAACGTGACCTGGGGTATCAATGATATTGATACGATGCTCTAATGCACCTGCCTTTGGTTTTGTGAACTCTTCCAATGTCCAGTGACATGTTGTAGCGGCTGATGTAATCGTGATACCTCTTTCCTGCTCCTGCTCCATCCAGTCCATGGTAGCAGTACCTTCATGAGTATCACCAATCTTATAGTTAACACCGGTATAGTAAAGAATACGCTCTGTCAATGTTGTTTTACCAGCATCGATGTGAGCCATAATACCAATGTTTCTGGTTCTCTCTAATGGATATTCTCTTCCAGCCAAGGTATTTCCTCCTTAATTTACTAACGATATGCTATCGCCGCGAAAGCAAATGCTCACGCAGCGATCAAAAATTCCATATTTAAAAGCAACAGCTTCGCGGAGACACTATAGATTTTATTAGAATCTGTAATGCGCGAATGCAAAGGCTTCGTGGAGATTCCTTTCGTCCTAGAATCTGTAGTGCGCGAAAGCCTTGTTTGCCTCTGCCATTTTGTGCATATCTTCTTTTTTCTTAACAGATGCACCAGTATTGTTTGCTGCATCCATGATCTCGTTCGCAAGTCTTTCTTCCATCGTCTTCTCACCTCTGGCACGAGAGTAAGTGGTCAGCCAGCGAAGTGCTAACGCCTGACGACGATCCGGTCTTACTTCGATCGGTACCTGATATGTTGCACCACCGATACGTCTTGCCTTTACTTCAAGAACAGGCATAACGTTATTCATTGCTGCTTCAAATACCTCAAGAGCTGGTTTCTCTGTTTTCTCCTCAACTCTTGTGAAAGCTCCGTATACAATTTTCTGAGCAACACCTTTCTTACCATCTAACATGATGTTGTTGATAAGTTTGGTAACCACTTTATTGTTGTATAACGGATCTGCTAATACGTCTCTTTTCTGAGTATGTCCTTTACGTGGCACGGTTCTTCCCTCCTTAATCATAATTTACTATACAGAAATATTTTCTGCATTTACTGAGTGCGGCAATGCCGCCATTTACAGCCTTACTACCTGACAGCATACCGCTATCGGCAGGCTGTTTCAGTGAACTTCATTTCGATTAATTCAACGGTACTCACAATGTGTAAAATATCGGTCAAAGACCATCTATTTCGCCATAATGTTCGTGCGGAAATCTATCGTTTGTGATAATAATCCCAACACCAACCTATAGTCCATCCGGCAAAATATGCCAGATACAACAAATGTGATACTATGGTTCGCTAAATTATCAAGCAACTTCGGTCCAATACCTAAAATTACTTAGAAGCCTTTGGTCTCTTAGCGCCGTATTTGGAACGAGCCTGCTTTCTGTTAGCGACTCCTGCTGTATCAAGTGTACCACGGATAATGTGATATCTTGTACCTGGTAAGTCCTTAACACGACCACCACGGATCAGAACAACGCTGTGCTCCTGTAAGTTGTGTCCCTCACCTGGAATGTAGCTTGTTACCTCGATTCCGTTGGAAAGACGAACTCTGGCGATCTTTCTAAGAGCTGAGTTAGGTTTTTTAGGAGTTGCTGTCTTAACAGCGGTACATACACCTCTCTTCTGCGGAGAAGAAGTATTTGTAGGTCTCTTCTGCAGGGAGTTGTAACCCTTCTGAAGTGCAGGTGCAGTAGACTTCTTAACAGATGTCTGACGTCCTTTTCTTACTAACTGGTTAAATGTTGGCATTATTTTCACCTCCTGTTATATTAAATATGCATCCCTAAATATGCATGCTAAATTATTATATAAGTGCAATTCCTGTATGTCAAGCCTTTTTTCTATTTTCAGACTTTCTTCTATAATAATCTGTTTTTTTTGCACCCTTATCTATTTTTTCCAGTTTCTTGTGAATTATACATATTTTTTCCAGCTGCCAGAAAAAAGAATCCTATGAATCAAAAAAATCCTATAAATAAAAAAAAGAACCGTGCACCACTGACTTTTATCAGCTGGTGCGACAGTTCTTCTCATAAATATTATTTTATTCTTCCTCTACCGGAGCTTCTTCGATCTCATTTTCTTCGTTCATCGGAATTTCATCCTCATAATCATCAAAGTCATCGAAATCATCAAACATCAGCTCATCATCCTCATTGATATCGGAATCCAGTTTAATGTTACGGTATCTCTTCATACCTGTTCCGGCAGGGATCAGTTTACCGATGATAACATTCTCTTTCATACCGATCAATGGATCAACTTTACCTTTGATCGCAGCTTCTGTAAGAACTTTTGTTGTCTCCTGGAAGGATGCTGCTGATAAGAAGGAGTTTGTTGCAAGAGAAGCCTTGGTAATACCAAGTAATACCTGCTTGCCCTCTGCCGGCTCTTTTCCTTCTTCAATCAGTTTTTCATTGGTATCTTCGAAATCAAGTGTATCTACTAACACACCCGGAAGCATCTCTGAATCACCGTTTGTCTCAACACGTACTTTCTGTAACATCTGACGTACGATAACCTCGATATGCTTATCGTTGATTTCTACACCCTGCAGACGGTATACACGCTGTACCTCACGGAGCATGTAATCCTGAACTGCACGGACACCTTTGATCTTTAAGATATCGTGTGGATTTACAGAACCTTCTGTCAGCTCATCACCGGCCTCAAGCACTGCGCCATCCATGATCTTGATTCTGGAACCGTAAGGAATCAGATATGCCTTTGACTCTCCGGTCTCATTATTTGTAACAATGATCTCACGTTTCTTCTTAGTATCCTTAATGGTTGCTACGCCGCCAAACTCTGTGATGATTGCAAGACCCTTAGGTTTTCTTGCCTCAAAAATCTCCTCGACACGAGGAAGACCCTGAGTAATATCGTTTCCGGCAACACCACCGGTATGGAACGTACGCATGGTAAGCTGTGTACCAGGCTCACCGATAGACTGTGCCGCGATGATACCGATTGCCTCACCAACCTGTACAGCCTGACCTGTAGCCATGTTTGCACCGTAACATTTTGCGCAGACACCCATATGGGAACGGCAGGATAATACGGTACGGATCTTAACTTTCTTAAGTGGCTCGCCATTTTCATCAACACCCTGGCTCATGACTGCAGCTGCACGTTTCGGTGTGATCATATGGTTTGCTTTTACAATGACATTTCCATCTTTGTCACAGATCGTGTTACAGGAGAAACGTCCTGTAATTCGCTCCTGAAGACTCTCGATCTCTTCTTTTCCATCCATGAACGCAGTTACCCACATTCCAGGGATCTCTCTGCCTGTACCCTCACAGCAGTCGGACTCACGAACGATCATATGCTGTGAAACATCAACAAGACGTCTGGTCAGATAACCGGAGTCAGCCGTACGAAGTGCAGTATCGGAAAGACCTTTACGAGCACCATGTGCGGACATGAAGTACTCAAGTACATCAAGACCTTCACGGAAGTTTGACTTGATCGGCAGCTCGATCGTACGACCGGTTGTATCTGCCATAAGTCCACGCATACCGGCAAGCTGTTTGATCTGTTTATCGGAACCACGGGCTCCGGAGTCAGCCATCATGAAGATATTGTTGTATTTATCAAGTCCGGAAAGAAGTGCATGTGTCAGTTCCTCATCGGTCTCTTTCCAGGTCTCAACAACCTCTTTGTAACGCTCTTCCTCAGTGATAAGACCACGTTTATACTGTTTCATGATACGGTCAACAGTATCCTGTGCATCTTTGATCATCTGCGGCTTCTGAGGCGGTACGGTCATATCGGAAATGGATACGGTCATAGCTGCTCTTGTGGAGTATTTGTAACCCAT
This sequence comes from Roseburia sp. AM23-20, assembly GCF_003470905.1. Classification (NCBI taxonomy): domain Bacteria; kingdom Bacillati; phylum Bacillota; class Clostridia; order Lachnospirales; family Lachnospiraceae; genus Roseburia; species Roseburia sp. AM23-20. The sequence continues at coordinate 7,150 of NZ_QRHS01000027.1, read as the reverse complement.
AGCTTTTACAGCATCAAGAACTTCTGCTGTCTTTGTTGCACCATGGATATTGATAACTTTTTCCAGAATCTGTTTATTCTGTTTCTTTGCAACAAGGAAATCTACTTCCAGTTTTAATTCGTTGCCCGGAATACTTCTGTCTACAAATCCAAGATCCTGTGGGATGATCTCATTGAAAATAAAACGTCCCAGTGTAGATTCTACATTTCCGGTAAGTGTTGTTCCATCCGGCATAGTCTTTGTCATGCGGACAGTAATTCTTGAATGAAGCGTTACTACGCCATTCTCATATGCAAGAATTGCTTCGTTTACACTCTTGAAGAATTTACCTTCACCTTTTGCTCCCGGTCTTTCCTGTGTCAGATAGTAGATACCAAGTACCATATCCTGTGAAGGAACGGCAACAAGACCACCATCAGACGGTTTTAACAGGTTGTTCGGTGAAAGTAACATAAAACGGCACTCTGCCTGTGCTTCTACAGAAAGTGGAAGATGCACAGCCATCTGGTCACCATCGAAGTCGGCGTTGAACGCGGTACATACCAACGGATGTAACTTGATCGCCTTACCTTCTACGAGGATCGGCTCGAATGCCTGAATACCAAGACGATGCAGTGTAGGAGCACGGTTTAACATAACCGGATGCTCTTTGATAACGTCTTCGAGAACATCCCAGACCTCTGTCTGGAGTCTCTCGACCATCTTCTTAGCACTCTTGATGTTGTGTGCGGTACCGTTTGCAACAAGCTCTTTCATAACGAACGGTTTGAACAGCTCGATTGCCATCTCTTTCGGCAGACCACACTGATAAATCTTTAACTTCGGCTCTACACAGATAACGGAACGTCCGGAGTAGTCAACACGTTTTCCAAGCAAGTTCTGACGGAAACGTCCGGATTTACCTTTTAACATGTCAGAAAGAGATTTTAATGCACGGTTACCAGGACCTGTAACAGGACGGCCACGACGACCATTATCGATCAGGGCATCAACTGCTTCCTGAAGCATACGTTTTTCGTTGCGGACGATGATATCCGGTGCTCCTAACTCTAAGAGTCTTCTTAAACGGTTGTTACGGTTGATGATACGTCTGTACAAATCATTCAGATCTGATGTTGCAAAACGTCCACCATCGAGCTGAACCATAGGACGTAAGTCTGGTGGGATAACCGGGATAACTGTCATGATCATCCATTCCGGTTTGTTTCCAGACTCACGGAAAGCCTCTACAACTTCCAGTCTCTTAATGATTCTTGCACGTTTCTGACCGGTTGCATCCTCAAGCTCTGCCTTTAACTCAGCGGAATCTTTCTCAAGATCGATCGCCTGTAATAATTCCTGAATAGCTTCGGCACCCATTCCAACACGGAAAGAACTGCCGTACTGCTCTCTTGCTTCCTGATATTCACTCTCGGAAAGTACCTGTTTGTACTGTAATGCGGTATTGCCCGCATCCAGTACGATATAAGAAGCAAAGTAAAGAACTTTTTCAAGAGTTCTCGGGGATAAGTCAAGGATTAATCCCATACGGGATGGGATACCCTTAAAGTACCAGATATGGGATACCGGAGCTGCAAGCTCAATGTGTCCCATACGCTCTCTACGAACGCTTGCTTTTGTGATCTCAACACCGCATCGGTCGCAGACAACGCCTTTGTAACGGATTTTCTTATATTTACCACAATGACATTCCCAGTCTTTGCTCGGTCCAAATATCTTTTCACAGAACAGACCATCTTTTTCCGGTTTTAAAGTTCTATAGTTAATGGTTTCCGGTTTCTTTACCTCACCCCTAGACCACTCCCGGATCTTTTCCGGAGACGCCAATCCAATTTTGATGGCATCAAATGAGATAGACTGACCTGTGGCTTCTTTACTCATTGTTTCTGGCATTATGACACTCCCTTTCTATTTATTCTTCGTCAAGAGTATTTTCTTCTGCATCGTCGAAAAAGTCGGAATCATCCTCATCTTCCTCCGGCTCCTCATCCACATCTACGAGTTCTTCATTTTCCGCATTGAACTCTTTCTGTGAGAATCCCATCTTTGCAAAGGAATCACTGTCCTCAAATGCAAAATCCTTATCTCCGGAAATAATGGAATTCAGATCGGTATTGCCGTATTCGCTTGTCTCCATCAGCTCTACTTCGTTTCTGTCCTCGTCTAAGACTTTGACATCCAGACCAAGTGACTGAAGCTCTTTTAACAGAACCTTGAAAGACTCCGGAATACCCGGCTCAGGGATATTATCACCCTTAATAATTGCTTCATAAGTCTTAACACGTCCGACAACATCATCGGATTTTACTGTTAAGATCTCCTGTAAGGTATAAGATGCACCGTATGCTTCCAGTGCCCAAACCTCCATCTCTCCGAAACGCTGTCCACCGAACTGTGCTTTACCACCTAACGGCTGCTGCGTTACTAAGGAGTAAGGACCAGTAGAACGTGCATGGATCTTATCATCTACCAGATGGTGGAGTTTCAGATAATGCATGTGTCCAATGGTTACCGGTGAATCAAACGGCTCTCCGGTACGTCCGTCACGAAGCTGAACTTTTCCATCACGGGAAATCGGAACACCTTTCCACAGTGCACGATGCGCACGGTTATCAGAAAGATACTTCATAACGTCTTCTCTTAAGATATCTTTGTATTTTTCTTCAAAACTCTCTGTTTTGCCTTCTTTTGCTGCTTCCTGCGCATCAAACGGCATATTTACATAGTCATTTGCAAGCTCAAGTGTATCCTGGATATCGATCTCTTTTGCACCATCAAATACCGGTGTTTCAATGTTAAATCCAAGTGCCTTTGCAGCAAGACTTAAGTGGATCTCAAGGACCTGACCGATGTTCATACGGGACGGCACACCAAGAGGATTTAATACGATATCAAGCGGACGTCCGTTTGGCAGGAATGGCATATCTTCAACAGGAAGTACACGGGAAACAACACCCTTATTACCATGACGACCAGCCATCTTATCACCGACAGAGATCTTTCTCTTCTGTGCGATGTAAATGCGGACTGCCTGATTTACACCAGGAGATAACTCATCACCGTTTTCTCTTGTAAATACTTTCGCATCAACTACGATACCATATTCACCATGTGGTACTTTTAAGGAAGTATCACGAACTTCTCTTGCTTTCTCACCGAAAATTGCACGAAGCAGTCTCTCCTCCGCAGTCAGCTCAGTCTCTCCCTTCGGAGTAACTTTTCCGACTAAGATATCACCGGCACGAACTTCTGCACCAATACGGATGATACCTCTCTCATCGAGATCTTTTAACGCATCATCGCCGACACCAGGAACATCTCTTGTGATCTCTTCCGGTCCGAGTTTTGTATCACGTGCTTCTGCTTCGTATTCCTCAATATGGATAGATGTATAAACATCATCCTGTACCAGTCTCTCACTTAAGAGAACAGCATCCTCGTAGTTGTAACCTTCCCAAGTCATGAATCCGATCAGTGGGTTTTTACCAAGTGCTAACTCACCGTTTGAAGTAGACGGACCATCTGCGATTACCTCTCCGGCTTCCACACGGTCACCTTTGAATACGATCGGTCTCTGGTTGTAGCAGTTAGACTGGTTACTTCTTGAGAATTTTGTCAGTTTATATACATCTCTGGTTCCCTCATCACTCTTAATGATGATCTGGTTTGACTCAGAGCTTTCTACAATACCGGATTTCTTTGCGATCACACATACACCGGAGTCAACCGCTGCCTTTGTCTCCATACCTGTTCCGACTACCGGAGCATCTGTGGTAAGAAGCGGCACTGCCTGACGCTGCATGTTAGATCCCATCAGCGCACGGTTTGCATCATCGTTCTGTAAGAACGGAATAAGTGCTGTTGCGACAGAGAATACCATCTTCGGAGATACATCCATGTAATCAAACATAGTCTTCTCATACTCCTGTGTTTCCTCTCTGTAACGACCAGATACGGAATTACGGACAAAATGTCCTTCTGCATCCAGTGCCTCATTCGCCTGCGCTACATGGTAATTATCCTCTTCATCTGCTGTCATATAAACTACTTCGTCTGTGACACGCGGATTCTTAGGATCTGATTTATCGATTTTACGGTATGGTGCCTCTACGAAACCATACTCGTTAATTCTTGCATAACTTGCCAGTGAGTTGATAAGACCGATGTTTGGTCCCTCAGGTGTCTCGATCGGGCACATTCTTCCGTAATGGGAATAATGTACATCTCGTACCTCGAATCCGGCACGGTCTCTGGAAAGACCACCAGGTCCTAATGCAGAAAGACGTCTCTTATGTGTCAGCTCACCTAATGGGTTGTTCTGATCCATAAACTGTGACAACTGGGAAGAACCAAAGAACTCTTTTACCGCTGCTGTTACCGGTTTGATATTGATCAGACTCTGTGGAGAAATACCGTCTAAATCTAAAGTAGTCATTCTCTCACGAACAACTCTCTCTAATCTGGAAAGACCGATACGATACTGGTTCTGTAATAACTCACCAACTGCACGGATACGTCTGTTTCCAAGGTGATCGATATCATCATCATTACCGATACCATACTCTAAGTGCATATTGTAGTTAATGGATGCAAAAATATCATCCTTTGTAATATGCTTCGGAATCAGGTCATGCACATTCTTTTTGATCGCTTCTTTTAATTCATCAATATCTGTATGTTCTTCCATCAACTGAGCAAGTACCGGATAGTACACCAGCTCGGTGATACCAAGGTCTTTTGGATTGCAGTCCACATATGTTCTTAAATCAACCATCATGGAAGAAAGAACTTTGACATTTCTAGTCTCTGTCTGAATCCATACATATGGAACAGCTGCATTCTGGATATCATCTGCAAGACTTCTTGTCACTTCCGTACCAGCCTCTGCAATGATCTCACCAGTTGCAAGATTTACAACATCCTCTGCGAGAACCTGTCCGTTGATACGGTTCTTTAACATAAGTTTCTTATTAAATTTGTAACGGCCTACTTTTGCAAGATCATATCTTCGCGGATCAAAGAACATAGCAGAAATAAGGCTCTCCGCACTTTCAACTGTAAGCGGCTCGCCTGGTCTGATTTTCTTATATAACTCAAGAAGACCTTCCTCATAATTTGTTGCAACGTCTTTTCCAAAACTTGCAAGAATCTTCGGTTCCTCACCAAACAGATCGATGATTTCCTGATTGGTTCCGATACCAAGTGCACGGATCAATACTGTGATCGGCACCTTTCTCGTTCTATCAACACGAACATAGAATACGTCATTGGAGTCTGTCTCATACTCTAACCATGCACCACGGTTCGGGATCACGGTACAGGAATACAGCTTTTTACCCACTTTATCGTGAGCAATACCGTAATAGATACCCGGAGAACGTACCAACTGGCTGACGATAACACGCTCGGCTCCGTTGATTACGAAAGTACCTGTCTCGGTCATCAAAGGAAGATCACCCATGAAAATCTCATGTTCATTAATCTCATCTGTTTCTTTGTTGTGAAGTCTTACCTTTACCTTTAAAGGTGCTGCATAAGTTGCATCTCTCTCTTTGCACTCCGGAATTGTATATTTTACATCTGATTCACATAATGTAAAATCAACAAATTCCAGACTCAAGTGACCGCTGTAATCTGCGATTGGGGAGATATCGTCGAAAACTTCTTTTAAGCCTTCTTTTAAAAACCACTGATAGGAGTCTTTCTGAACCTCTATCAGATTCGGCATTTCCAATACCTCTTTCTGTCTTGAGTAACTCATACGCATGCCTTTACCGGCTTTGACTGGTCGTATTCTGTTTTTCTCCATTTGACGTTTCACCTCTCGTTTTTATTAACATAAGGGCAGAACCCGTTGTTTATAACGTTACCGGACTTCTGCGAATAAGCGCACTAAGTCCACTGCACCACAATAGTGCAACGTATATGATAGCACAAGAGAGGAGATTACGTCAAGAACTTTTTTAAATTATATATAGAAAAAGAGACATGATAAATCATGTCTCCATACATACGTGCGCGAGAAGATTCGAACTCCCGACACCTTGGTCCGTAGCCAAGTGCTCTATCCAGCTGAGCTACGCACACATATTTAATTCATTGTATCTGAAACCAGATACAATGCCGGCGACCGGAATCGAACCGGTACTGTATTTCTACAACAGGATTTTAAGTCCTG
>NZ_QRHS01000027.1:0-962 GCF_003470905.1 Roseburia sp. AM23-20 | reverse complement strand
GTACTGTATTTCTACAACAGGATTTTAAGTCCTGCGCGTCTGCCAGTTCCGCCACGCCGGCATAATGAGATAAACTCATTGAATGGGACCTATAGGGCTCGAACCTATGACCCTCTGCTTGTAAGGCAGATGCTCTCCCAGCTGAGCTAAGATCCCACGCGATTACTTGTAGTGAGTGCTAAAATAAAAGATTCTGAGTTGTGACATGCTTGCATGGCTAAGACTCAGAATCTTTTATTTTATCCGAGCGTTAGCGCGGGATGGCAGTTCGTAGAACTGGCATACACACTCACATTTTCCTCACTGCAAAACGACCCAAGCGGGACTCGAACCCGCGACCTCCGCCGTGACAGGGCGGCGCTCTAACCAACTGAGCCATTAGGCCTTATTTAGTTAGTGGACCATCGGGGACTCGAACCCAGGACCGACCGGTTATGAGCCGGTTGCTCTAACCAACTGAGCTAATGGTCCAAATGTTTAAAGCCGATGATCGGACTCGAACCGATAACCTGCTGATTACAAATCAGCTGCTCTGCCAATTGAGCCACATCGGCACGTATTCTATCAACAACATACTTTATGCTATTAATATTACTGCCTAAATATATACCAAGAATACAAATCTGTCAATACTTTATTTCTTTATATTCCTGAATGACTCCGACGGGAATCGAACCCGTGTTACCGCCGTGAAAGGGCGATGTCTTAACCGCTTGACCACGGAGCCTTATCTTTATTCTTTCATTAAAAAAACTCCCCGAGTAGGACTCGAACCTACGACAGCGCGGTTAACAGCCGCGTGCTCTACCAACTGAGCTATCGAGGAATAATCTAAAGGTATTTTCTTAGTACCTTCAAAACTTCATACAGAACACCATCAATAACATAATCTGTGAAGTTGCAAAGCAACTTCCAATGCGAACATCGTTCGCTATTATTTGGTCAAGCCCTCGATCGATTAG
>NZ_QRHS01000026.1:37634-60253 GCF_003470905.1 Roseburia sp. AM23-20 | reverse complement strand
TTATATGCTACATTGTATTACATGAATTATTTCGTAAAATGCCAGACAAAATAACACAGAATAATTTTTTCAAATGTGTATGGCAATAAACATAGGCATAACGGGATACATTGAGGTTTTTCCAGTATTATCAAACCAATAATAATCTATTAAACATAGTTATTTGGAAATATTTTTTTATCAGATTCAGACACAAAACACTAAAAATTTACACCCGCCAAAGTTGTAAAATGCGTTCCCCGGCGAAGGGTGGTTCACAACCCTGTGGCTGGCAAATCGCATCAAGCCGGAACTTGTTTTGTGACTTTGGGAGAAAATTAGAAAGTCTTAGTATGCCTGCCCGAAATACAGTGTTGTGCTGCCACGGACGGCAGCACAAGTCTTAATGTGCCCGGATGGCACATTTAAGACGCACACGTCACTCAGCCACAACCTAACTCAGGCATATTTAGACTTTCTTATTTTCGTACAACGGAACAAAACAGTCCCGGCTTGATGCAATTTGCCACTCACAAAACTTCGAACCCCCCCTTCGCCGGGAAACTCACATCACAACCACAAACCAGCATTTGGCGGGCACCAATCTTATTTTTCACAGACATAATGTCCACTCTTGCCGCCATCCTTTTCCAGCAAATGAATGTCGGTGATCCGCATCCCACGGTCCATCGCCTTGCACATATCGTAAATGGTCAGAAGTGTCACACTCACCCCTGTCATCGCCTCCATCTCAACACCAGTCTTTCCGATACAGGAGGTCTTACAGATTGCCTCAATAGCACTTTCCTCATCATGCATCTTAAAGCTGACTTCACAGTCTGTCAGTGCAATGATATGACATAGGGGGATCAGTTCCGAATTTTTCTTTGCAGCCATGATTCCTGCAATGCGCGCCACCCCAAGAACATCTCCTTTTTTTGCGGTATGTCCCTTGATTGCCGCATACACCTCCTCATTGACATATATCTTTCCGGCTGCCACTGCCACACGGTAGGTATCATCCTTGGCATGAACATCCACCATGATCGCATTTCCTTCCTTATTAAAATGAGTAAACTCTCCCATATGTGGCTCTCCTTTCCCGACGCAACATTTTCCTGATATGCCTGTGCAGACAGCACTTTATAATATCTGGGGCTTATCTGATTACCTTCTTTCCTTATTATATAGGAGATTTGCACACTTGCAATCCCAATTTTCTTCCTGTTTTTACCTGTTTTGGACATATTTTGTTCATTTTTTATTCATATTCAATAGAAAAACACAGATTGTTCATTCTTTTTTATTCATCTTTCCGATTGATTTTTTACCTGAGAAGCGATATATTCTCTTAGTGTCAAAAATAATATTTTTACACAGGGTTTACGTACCTTTTACAAAATACCAAAAACAACAGCATTTCCATTTAAAGATAGACAGTTTGATATTATACGAAACTTTGGGAGGTCACCATGAAAGAAAAATTACATCTTTGTCTTGATAAGATTTCTCTTATCCGTTCAAAATTACCAAAGAAAAAGCCACACGGCGAAAAATATTATAAAATGATAGCATTTTTAAACAAGTACTCATTAGTATTTCATTTTATCTTAGCATGCATGCTGACATTTGCGATCGAAGTGATTTCAAGAAGAGATTTTCTTTCAACCATCTCTTTCTTACATAATCACACACTTGCATACCTTTACAATGCATTTATCGTATTTGCATCGCTCTCGATCGTATATCTGTTCCGGTGCAGGGCGCAGCTACGTGTACTGATCAGTGGTTTATGGCTGTTTCTTGGTACGATCAACGGTCTGATCCTTTCAAACCGTGTCACACCTTTCAGCTACACCGATCTAAAATGTATCTCTGACCTGTTCGCAATGCAGAATACAAACTATTTTACCGCAGAAGAGGCAACTCTTGTAGTCGGTGTTGTTGTTGCATTTTTTGTATTTTTAGGTTTCTTTTTTGCAAAAGGACCAAAATATCAGGGAAAACGTCATTTTGTATTAGGACCAGTTGCGATTGCTGCCTTACTTTTAGTAGGACTTCCGATCACAACACAGGCTGCACAGGGTTCTAACATCCTTGCTTCCTATTTTTCCAACATTGCCCAGGGTTATGCTGATTATGGTTTTGTATACGGTTTCTCCACCAGCGTGGTTGGCCGTGGTATGAGCAAACCGGATGATTATTCTGAGGAAACTGTCGATGCGATTGAAACTCTGGTCAATTCTTCCAAGGAACAGACAACAGTTTCAAAAGACAGCGAACCAAATATCATTTGTGTCCTGTTAGAGTCATTTACAGATCCTTACGAAGTAAACTTTTTAAATATGTCCGAAGATCCGATTCCGAATTTCCATAATTTAGAGAGTAACTACTCGACCGGATATCTTACCGTTCCGGTTGTCGGCGCAGGTACCGCAAACACAGAGTTTGAAGTTTTAACCGGCATGAGCATGCAGTATTTCGGAACCGGTGAATATCCTTACAAAACCATTTTAAAACAGACAGACTGCGAAAGTATTGCATCTGACTTATCAAAGATCGGTTACGGAACACATGTAGTTCACAATAATACAGCTACTTTTTACAGCAGAAACAATGCTTTCTCCATGATGGGATTTGACACATTTACCAGTAAAGAGCTGATGAACATCACACAGTACACACCAAACGGCAACTGGCCAACGGATGATATACTGGTTCAGGAAACTGTAAAAGCCTTGGATTCCACAAAAGATCAGTCCGATTTTGTATATACGATCACCGTAGAAGGCCACGGTGATTACCCGACCGAAAAGATTTTAACTGATCCGGCAATCAAAGTTACCGGCGCAGCAACAGAAGAATCAAACAATCAGTGGGAATATTACGTAAATATGATCCATGAGGTAGATGATTTCATCGGCGATCTGATCTCCGCTGTTGACCGTCGTGGTGAGGATACCATCGTCGTAATGTTCGGCGATCATCTTCCGACCATGGGACTTTCTGATTCTGATATGAAATCCGGTGATATTTTCAAGACAAAATATATCACCTGGAATAATATGGGACTTCCGAAAGAAGATGCTGATCTGACCGCTTACCAGCTTCTTTCCCAGATCACAGATCAGGCAGGTATCCACGAAGGAACCATGTTTAATTACCATCAGACACAGCGCAATTCCGAGACATACTTAAATGGTCTTGAGAATCTGCAGTATGATTTACTTTACGGCAAAAGATATACTTACAGCGGCGAGGATCTCTATCCTGCTACTGACCTTCAGATGGATGTGGAGGATGTTACAATTTCCAATCTCCGCAAAAATTCTGACCGCAATATTTTTGCTGTGTACGGTTCAAGATTTACCAAGAATACAAAGATCTTTGTAAATGGCGAGAAAGTTCCTACCAACTACATTTCTTCTGCACTTGTTACAACCAGTCTCGATAACGTAAAAGATGGAGATATGATCAGCGTAAATATTCTCGGTTCAAAGGGAATCCTTCTTCGTGCCGGAGTTGATGAGGTTGTTTATGAAGATCCAGATGTGATCCATGAGACAGAGACGGAAGATCCAACCGAGACAACCGAAGTACCAGTCCCTGCATCCACATGGAATCTGAACATGCCTTCTTCGGAAAAGACAGATATGAAATCTTCTGAAAGCACGGAAGTGAAATCTTCCGAAGATACGGAGGTGAAATCTTCCGAAAATACGGAGGTAAAATCGTCTGAGAGTACTGAAGTGAAATCGTCTGAGAACACTGAGGTAAAATCCTCTGAAAGTACAGAAGTGAAATCCTCTGAAAGCACGGAGGTGAAATCTTCCGAAAATATCTCCGATACACTTGGCAGATAGCTTTATTCAAAAATCAAAATAACAGACAAGTCCGATATGTGGCAGGATGCTGCTATTGGGCTTGTTTTTTTGCAAAATAATTTTGATTACATTATGTCCTGTGTTAAAATCCTGTCTTTGACAGTTGAGTAGACTAAAACGCCTCGCAAATCCAGTGTTTATGCTGGTTGCGAGGTGTTTTGTTCTCGTTTTGAAGTATGGTAATTTATTTCCTTCCCTTACTTTTTTTCTGAATTGTTTTCATTTGACTTTTGGTAATAAGCTGAAAGTCTGTTTCAAAACCACATACCTGATGCAAAGCATCGGTTAATTTATCACGTGTGTACAGGGGCATAAATCCCTGTTCCTGTACATCGGCAAAATTCATGGTCTTGAGTTTGTCTAAAATTGTTTCACAAGTATAGGTATTTCCTAAACCCTTTTCCAGGTAACGATAGATTACTAACGCAAGAAAACAGATGAGAAAGTGTGCTTTGATACGCATATCCTCTTGGAGATATATCGGTCTGGCTTCAAAATCAGTTTTCATGATGCGGAAGCATTCTTCAATTTCCCATCGGCCTTCGCTTACTTTTAAGATATCTTTTACATCATCATCCAGAAGGTCTGTCGTTACCGCATACATTCCATCATAAAGTGCTTCATTTTCAATCTTAGCAATTTCACCATCTTCTGTAACGGCAGTCTTACCTATAAATCTTGCTGGATCATTTGGATTCCTTCGTTCTTTTTTTGTTTTTCCGGAATGGAGCATCTTTTCTGCACGTTCCACTTGCTCATTGCGTATTGTTTTTTGATATTTCGCATATTTAGGAGAGTATGTAATAATCAGACGCTGGTGCAGCGAGTGGGGCGTATATGGCTTATCTTTATAATATAATCCCATATCATCTTCCGGGATTTTTGAAAGATCAACAGGAGAATCATCGGAAACCCGTTTGAATCCAGTCTTATCCAACGCCCATCTTTTATCATCCTTATTTAATTTTTTGATCGACTGGGTAACGATAAATGCTCTTTCGCCGGCATGATTTATTTTTTTGATGGCTTCTGAACCAAGTCCTGCATCGCTGCAGTAAATAAATTTAGTGCAGCCAAAGTCCTGAAGAACTTTTGTTTCCAATGGCTTTAATGAAGTCTGTTCGTTCGCATTTCCTGGAAAAAGTGAAAAAGCAAGAGGAATCCCGTCTCCATCCATGAACATTCCCATTTGTATGATGGGATTTGGACGATGTTCTTTTCCTTTTCCGTATTTCTTATCCCCATCTTCCTGCTCGATTTCAAAGAAATAGTTTGTGCAATCATAATAAAGCACCTTATCATTTCGTTTTCCAAGAAGATGACTGTTTTTATATACTTCTGACTGGATAAAATCGCATTCGTTTCCTAATACATCAAGAGCACGATATATGTCGTGCAGTTGATAAGAAGGTTTTTCCAGAAATTCAGAAGCCGTTTTAAAAGAAGAACGTTTGCTGGCTGGTTCTAAAATCCTTGCATAAATCAAGTCAGAAAGAATGGCATTGATATCGTATTTGAATTTATGCTTATCCCGAAGTTTTCGGCAGGTCTTATCCAACTGAAGCTGATAATAAAAAGCTTGTGGAAAAAGATACCCTCCACGGTAAAAGACCTGTTGGTCATAATCCAGTTTATGGTCAGAATGAAAAGCTATCTGAACAGATTTGGTTTGCTGCTCTTTTTTATATTTCAGTGTTTCCAGTCTTGCTTCTTCACGAGCCCATTTCATGACATCATCACGGGTAGGACCATGTTCAGGCAAGAGTTCTTTCAGTGTTCCGAGTTTTCGAATGATAACAGAAGTACTGACGCCTTTGTTGTTAACATAACCTTTCGAAATATAAAATGATTCTGAATTTTTTGATTTAGATGTCGTAACTCGCATACAAAAATCCTCCCATAGCTTATTATACAACACATTGCAATAAAATGCAATATAGTAAAACAAGAAAATTGACGCAAAAAAAGCAGGTTTTATGCGACCTGCGAGTATATTTTCTAATATTCAACTGTCAAACTCCCGGGTATATGAAAGGCTGGCGGGATACAAGGAGTTATTATTAAAATTGCAAACAGATAGATTAAATATATAAATCTATCCATTTGCATATAGAATACTTTTATCTTTTGAACATTGTAAATATGATGCATAAATAGTATATTGTCAGCATAATTGATACAGATAATAAAACGAAAAACAACATCATCTCCAAATATTGTATGATTACAGAAAGTAGAAATTAAGAAATTTCCTCTGTTTTCTTCTTTCTGTATTCATTTGGACTCATATGATAATATTGTCTAAACTTCCGGCAGAAATAGCCGGAACTTGTAAATCCGGTTTCTTCTGCAATGGAAGAAACCGGTTTTTGAGTGATATAAAGTTGTTCAGCAGCCTGTGCTAGTCTGTATTGAATTAGATATGCTACCGGAGAACAGTGGATGCCAGTTTGAAAAATGTGTAAAGCTCCACTTTTGCTGATAGATGCCGATGCCGCAATCGTCTCCAATGTAATCTCTTCCATGTAGTGATCATGAATATACTGCATCATAGCTTGTAATCTTGCTTGTTTGTGATTTAATCGATGAATACTGTTAGAATCAGAAGTCCAATCCATATTTTTTTGCAATATGTTCCAAAGCTGAAATAAAAGTTGTATAGTACATAATTCATTATCCGGCTTAGTTTCCTGAATAGTACAAATTTGCGACAAAAGTTGTAGCACCTGTTTTCCAAATGTGTTGGATGGACTGAAAACTTGATATGGAACAGACGAGCTTATCACAGGAAGAATATATTTTTCGTAAATGAGGCTGTTTTCGGGTGCTAATAGGGTTGGCGAAAAAACAATATTAGGTGCAAATGTACTGCTTTGTGCTTCAAAACGATGCAGGACACCGCTATTGATAAATATGCCGCAACCTTTATGTAGTTCTATTTTACTTGTACCTATAAGGCAGAGCGCAGTACCTTCAGCAGTATAAAGAAATTCTAATTCATGATGCCAATGCCAGTCAATGCGATGGAAGTCAAATTTCCAAATATTATCAGGATAGTATGCAAATGGATAACGATTGTTGCCATGCTGGATGGTTTCTCGTAGTGTTTCATCTGTAGTTATCTTAAAAGTCTCCATGCTATATTTCCTCATAAATAATAAAATTTGTTATATTGTACCATAAATATATGATTTTATACAATGACTAGATATAAAGTTTACGATATAATCACATTTATTAGAGGAGGACAAAATGAAAAGCCAATATAATAAGACAATTACAGCCTGTTTTGTAGGTTATATTGTACAAGCTATCGTTAATAATTTTACACCACTGCTTTTTTTGTTTTTTCAAAAATGCTATCATATTCCAATTTCCCAAATTACATTGTTAGTGACTTTTAATTTTGGGATACAACTACTGGTTGATTTTATTTCTGTCAGATTTGTTGATAAAATAGGATATCGGATATCAATGATTATAGCTCATGTTCTAGCAGCGGCAGGCTTATTCCTTCTTACAGTTTTACCAGAGATTTTACCAGTTTCCTTTATTGGAATTTTGATTGCTGTAATGATCTATGCGGTAGGTGGTGGACTTTTGGAAGTCCTAGTCAGTCCAGTTGTTGAGGCTTGTCCATCCGACAATAAGGAAAAAGCAATGAGCCTGTTGCATTCTTTTTATTGCTGGGGACACGCCGGAGTTGTACTCATATCAACAGTGTTCTTTTATGTAGTCGGTATAGATAACTGGAAAATATTAGCCATTATTTGGGCAGTTATTCCAATTGGAAATGCTTTTGTTTTTTCAAAGGTTCCCATTGCACCATTGCTTGAGGATGGAGATACCGGACTTGGATTAAAGGAATTGTTTCGGATGAAAATTTTTTGGATTTTGTTGATTATGATGATATGTGCAGGAGCAAGTGAGCAAGCAGTAAGTCAATGGGCCTCTGCTTTTGCAGAAAAAGGTCTTGGAATTTCAAAGGCAGCCGGCGACTTAGCAGGGCCGATGGCATTTGCGGTTCTAATGGGAATATCAAGATTGTTTTATGGTAAGTATGGTGACCGTATCAATTTGGAACACTTTATGATTTATAGTAGTTTTTTATGTATTTTATCCTATTTAGGGATTTCATTATTCTCGATTCCGCTATTAAATCTGATTGCCTGCGCTGTCTGTGGGCTTTCAGTGGGAATCATGTGGCCTGGAACTTTCAGCAAGGCATCAGCAGCTTTGCCCAAAGGGGGAACAGCCATGTTTGCATTGCTGGCATTAGGTGGAGATATAGGTTGTTCAGGAGGTCCTACATTGGTTGGAATGGTATCAGGAGCTTTTGGGGATAACCTAAAGATGGGAATTTTGGCAGGAATTATTTTTCCAGTGTTGCTACTTATAGGAGTCATTCTTTGCAGAAGACAAAAGAAAATTACTAATTATAATACAGTGAAAAGTAGGCACTAAATATAGCTGCTTATTAAAATAAAAAAGAAAGTGAGAAAAAAGATGGAATTTTTGAAAAACAATCCTAAATGGATACGTCAACCAAAGCAGGTACAAATTAGTGAGGATAAAGTTGTAATTCTTACAGAAAGGGGTACCGACTTATGGGCACGCACTTATTATGGTTTTCAAAATGATAATGCTCCAGTATTTCAAGTTGAAACAACGGACAAGTACTTTTCTTTTATTGTTAAAACAGAATTCGAGAGTACCTGTCGTTTTGACCAGTGTGGTGTGGCTATGTATTTAAATAGTGATAATTGGTTTAAGGCATCTATAGAATATGAGAATAAAAAAATACAGCGATTGGGAAGCGTTGTAACCAATCATGGATATTCTGACTGGGCAACAACAGACATATCCTCTGATATTAAAAGTATGTGGTATCGTTTTTCACGAAGGGACAGTGACTACTGTATTGAATGCAGTGAGGATGGCATAAATTTCAGACAAATGCGTATTTTCCATATGTGGGAAGGTGCAGAAAAAATTACTTATGGAATATATGCATGCAGCCCGACAGAAGGCTCATATAAGGCAACATTTTCAAATATGCAGATTACGGAATGTAAATGGGAATCAGATGCAGCCTGGCGTGATTGATGATATGATTTCTAAAGATAAATCTTCAAATTTCTCTCATTGCTGCTTTTTGTGGGCTGTCTTTTCTTCTTGCCATAAAAATAACCTCCAAACTGAGTAATTTTATCTTACATCAGTTTGGAGGTTTACACAAACTTTGGGATGCTCCCTTTTAATTAGAATCCGGGAACGAACCATTTTTAAGGCAGCTTAGAATCCAGAAACATCTGGCACCGCCTGGTCTCTTCTTTAGTTCTTCATCACACGCATCAGGTTCACCATCTCGATCGCACCCACAGCGCATTCATATCCCTTATTTCCCGCCTTGCTTCCGGCACGCTCGATTGCCTGTTCAATATTATCTGTCGTGAGAACGCCAAACATAACCGGAATTTTGCTCTGTAAGGAAACGCTTGCAATCCCTTTGGAAACTTCATTGCACACATAATCATAATGGCTCGTTGCCCCGCGTATCACTGCCCCAAGGCAGATCACTGCATCATACTTTCCACTTGCCGCCATCTTCTCTGCGATCACCGGTATCTCAAACGCTCCCGGCACCCATGCCAGATCAATCTGCTCCTCCGGTACATCATGACGCTTCAACCCGTCAAGTGCACCCCCGATCAGTCTTGACACGATAAATTCATTAAACCTCGCTGCCACGATCCCAATCTTAATATCCTCTGCTCCTGTTAATTTTCCTTCTAAAACGTTCATTTTTTTATCTCCTTTTTTATAATGTTGATGTCAGGTTGACACCATAGATACTTAATATTATATTTATCCTCTTATTCAAAACGAAGCATATGCCCCATCTTTTCCTGTTTCGTCCGCAGATAAAACAGATCATACGGTGTCGCCTTCATCTGGATCGGCACGCGCTCTTTGATTTCCATGCCATAATCTTTCAACTGGTAAACTTTATCCGGGTTATTGGTCAGAAGCCGCAGCGTTTTTACACCGAGATCTTTTAAAATCTGTGCTCCGATGTAATACTCCCGCTCATCCCCCGCAAAACCGAGCGCAAGGTTCGCCTCTAACGTATCCATTCCTTTCTCCTGCAATGTATAGGCGCGCAGCTTGTTCAGTAATCCGATGCCTCTTCCCTCCTGCCGCATATAAAGCAGGATTCCGCGGCCTTCTTTTTCGATCTGTTCCATTGCCGCAGCAAGCTGTTCCCCGCAGTCACACCTCAAAGATCCGAATACATCTCCCGTCAGGCACTCGGAGTGTACACGGCATAGCACATCCTCTCCGTCTCCGATCTCACCTTTTACCAGCGCAACATGATGTTCCCCGTTTAAAATATTCTGATAACCATACGCTTTAAATTCTCCATATTTTGTCGGGAGTTTTGCGACTGCTGCGCACTCTACCAGTTTCTCATGTTTTTTGCGGTACTCCTGAATTGCCGCGATCGTGATAAAACAGATGTTCCACTTTTCTGCCAATTCCATGAGCTCTGTTGTACGCATCATTGTTCCGTCCTCACGCATAATCTCACAGCATAAACCACACTCTTTTAATCCGGCAAGACGCATCAGGTCAACGGTTGCTTCTGTATGACCGTTACGTTCTAACACACCATTCTTTTTTGCAAGCAGTGGAAACATGTGTCCCGGTCTGCGAAAATCTTCCGGTTTTGCATCCTCACTGATGCAATGCCTTGCCGTCATACCGCGTTCCTCCGCCGATATTCCAGTCGTTGTGCCGACATAATCGATCGATACGGTAAATGCGGTCTCATGGTTATCCGTATTGTCTGCCACCATCTGCGGGAGTCTTAATTTTTCACAGATCTCCTTTGACATCGGCATGCAGATCAGTCCTTTTCCATGTGTTGCCATAAAATTCAGATTTTCTGTCGTTGCAAACTCTGCCGCGCAGATAAAATCCCCTTCATTCTCACGATCTTCATCATCTGTCACAAGAATGATCTTTCCTTTTTTCAATTCTTCTAATGCCTGTTCCACTGTATCAAATTCTCTCATTATACTTCTCCCTTTCCATGCAAGAACTTTCACTTG
This sequence comes from Roseburia sp. AM23-20, assembly GCF_003470905.1. Lineage (NCBI taxonomy): Bacteria > Bacillati > Bacillota > Clostridia > Lachnospirales > Lachnospiraceae > Roseburia > Roseburia sp. AM23-20. The sequence continues at coordinate 49,275 of NZ_QRHS01000026.1, read as the reverse complement.
ATTTTTCTGAGTTTTCAAAATCCATTAGAAAATAAAAACTCCTTCGTGATCTTACTCTCCGTTATTTTTTCTTCCTTCCAGTTCAAAAAATGTTCTATATACTTCCCGATACAGTCATTTTCCAGATTTACCTTATCCCCCGCCTTTTTGTGAGCCAAAACCGTACACTGCGCCGTATGCGGGATAACAGACACCATAAAAGTGGTCTGTGTCGTTTCTGCAATGGTAAGGCTGATCCCATCCACTGCGACAGAACCCTTTTCAACAATGTAGTGCATGATCTTCTCAGGCGCTTTAATGGAATAATAAATCGCGATCTCATCTGATATGACTTCACAGATCGTTCCGGTTCCGTCAATATGTCCTGTCACGATGTGACCGCCAAATCTGCCATTCGCCGCCATCGCGCGCTCCAGATTCACCGGGCTGCCTGACGCTGCTTCTCCAATCGATGACCTCCGCAGCGTTTCGTGCATTACATCGGCGGTAAAATAGTTTTTTCCAAAAGATGTCACGGTAAGACAGATTCCGTTGACGGCAATGCTGTCACCAATTTTGATATCCTCCAATACTTTTTCTGCCTCTATTTTCAGTCTGGCAGAATTGCCTTTCCGGTCCGCTGTTATGATTCTTCCGACCTCTTCCACAATTCCTGTAAACAAATTTCCTCCCCTCCCTGCCTTTTTACAGTATGTTCAAACCTTATGTATCTATTTCCCTCTCATTTATTTTTCAGCTCCCCGGTGATCAGAATGTCCTCCCCCACCTGCTGTATCCTCTGATTGACCAGATGGTACGCATCATCGGGATGATCCACGCCCATTCCTGCAACCGGACTTTTGGCATCTGCACCGCCAAACAGTTTCGGTGCCACATACGCATACACCTCATTGACGATTCCGGCTTCTAACGCCGACCAGTTCAGCATGGCACCGCCCTCAAGTAATACACTCTCGATCCCGTCTGCTCCAAGCTGCCGCATCAGTTCTTTTAAATCTACTTTTCCATCCGCACGCTCTGTCACTATGATCCGGCATGCATATTTCTGATATTCCCTGATCCTTGCTTCATCCTGACAGCAGGTTGCAATGATGGTCTTCTGCTCCTCTGCGGTCTGCACGATACGGCTCTTAAGCGGTATCCGCAGTGTCGTATCACAAACGATCCTGACCGGGTCTTTCGTTTGTGGCAAACGGCAGTTTAACATTGGATCATCCGCGATTACCGTGTCTGCCCCAACCATGATTCCGGTCATTTCATGTCGCATGCGGTGTACCTGTTCTCTTGCCGCCTCCCCGGTGATCCATTTCGATTTTCCGGATGCCGACGCGATTTTTCCATCCAGTGTCATCGCATATTTCATCCTCACATAGGGCAGTTTTGTCTGGATATAATGAAAAAATACCCGATTTTGGTACTCACATTCCTCCTGTAAAACTCCTTCCGTCACCAGGATGCCTTGCTCCCTTAACTGCCGGATTCCGCCTCCCGCCACAAGTGGATTAATATCTTTCGCCCCGACAAACACATGGCTGATGCCAGCTTCTATGATCGCCTGTGTACATGGAGGCGTTTTCCCGTAATGACAGCACGGTTCTAATGTCACATAAAGGTCTGCTCCCGCCGGATCTTCTCCCCTGCTCCTGCAATCCGCCAGCGCTTCCCTCTCTGCGTGAAGTCCGCCAAATTTTTTATGATAGCCTTCCCCGATGATCCTGTCCCCTTTTACAAGAACCGCACCAACCACCGGATTTGTCTTTGTCCATCCTCTGCCGAGTTCTGCAAGTTCCATTGCACGGCGCATATATCTTTCCTGTTGCATGAATACATTCCCCTTTCTGCAAGACAGAGTCTGCAATCTTTGTTGATTCATGACGATAGAATACACGCTCTGCGAAATTCTATTGTCATAAACAAAAAGGCTCTGAAATAATACTATTCCAGAGCCTTGTATGCATTCTTACCGATCGTTTAAAACGATCCTTTCAATCCTGCTTATCCATATCTTCTTTCATCCAGACTATACTGTCGGCTTCGGAGTTACACCGAATCATGCCTTGCGGCTCGTGGGCTATACCACCGGTAGGGAATCTCACCCTGCCCTGAAGATCATATTCTGTTTTTATGTGTCCGAGTATAACACTCTTTCTTAAAATGTCAATACTTTTTTACCAGCTTCCCATAAAGATCTGCACCCAATAATAACGATATGGCGCATTCGCATCATAATAATAACCGATTCCAACCTGATCATAAGAATCGCTTAAAATATTAGCACGATGTCCCGGTGAGTTCATCCATCCATTCATAACATCTGCTGCATCGGTATAACCTGCCGCAATATTTTCACCTGCACTGCGATAATTTACCTGATACTTCTTTTCACTTAAAATAGAAAAACAGCTCTCTCCGTTTGGTCTTGTATGCGAAAACAGCTGTGTAAGCTCTTTTGCCCGCTTATCTGCTGCAGCATTTAAGGTATCATTCATTTTCAGAGAAGATTTTCCCTGCGCCTTTCTCTCTTTATTGATCAGCTTTAGAACTTCTGCTTTCTCTTTATCTGCTTTTGTCAGAACAGCTGCCGGCTTATTTTTTACCGTTACTTTGCAGGTATATTTCTTTTTCCCGACCTTTGCTGTAATTGTTGCCTTTCCTGCTTTTTTTGCAGTCAGTTTTCCACTTTTTGAAACGCTGACTACTGTTTTCTTTGAAGATGACCATTTCACTTTTTTCTGCGCCGGTCTTAATTTAAGCTGATATGTCTTTCCCTTTGTCATCGTCAGGCTCGTTTTATTCAGCTTTACAGCAGATGCCGCTGCAACAGTGACTGGCTGCATAACATCCACTGCGATCATGCTCCCGCTAAATATAAGAAGAATTGTTAACAACATTGCCGTTATCTTTTTCTTTACACTTTTCATTCCTCATCCTTCCTTTCGTACTATATTTATGATGCAAACAGCACCATTAAAATCTTACTCTAACATATAAATAAGTCCAAAGCACCCCGCTCCGCAGTTACTCGTGATTGCCGCCGACGCCTCCTGCATGTATACCTGATCGAATTGCTTATATTTTTGCACTTCCTCTAAGATCATGTCTTTCGTCTCTTTTGAACACCCTGCAGACGTTATAAACAAAACTCTCTGATCAATGGAGGCAAACCGCGCCATCTGCGCACGAATATATTTTTTATAAACATTCTCCGTATCACCAAAAAAGATCGCGGACGGCACTATTTTCTTTTTGTGCAGTGACAAAACCGGATGACACTGCAGCATCTCTGTCAGTTTCCAAACCTGCTTATTTAAGAGCCCGCTGCGGTAAAGCTGCTTAGAACTGTCAAGTATAAAACTTGTCTGCACTTTTTTCTGCATCTCATCTAACTTCTGTATTATCTCATCCATATCCCTGTTTTTCAATGACATGTTTGCCGCCTGCATTACCATCAGTCCTGTGCCACTGGATAAATGTCCCGAATCATAGACCTGCACATGGGAAAATCCGGCTGCTGCCTTTCCTGCATTCTCAAATCCCTTTCCCGATCCGGAAGCAATACAGATGTGAAGCACCTGCTCTGCCTCCTCAAGCAGATTTCCAAAAAATGTCTCATACTCCCCGACTGTCGGTGCTTCTGATTTTGCATACTGATCTTTTTCAATATAAGAAAGCAGGCTGTCCGAATGGATTTCCACCATATCCTCAAAATGACCGTATTCCGTGTTTACAAAATAATGCATCATCGGTATTCCAAGCTGCCTTACCACATCATTCGGCAGATCTACCACATTATCTGTACTGATGATCAGTTTCTGTTTTTTCTTCTGCCCTAAAATACGGAATCCGTCCATTTCACTGATCTCATCCGGAGCAACCATATATTCAATACGCTCCTTCGGCAGATAACGGAGCAGCATTGCCTCAAAAAGAATGCCGTTGATCGGTTTCGCAAGATAATCGGAAAATCCCATTTTACGATACTTCTCTTCCGCTCCCGACATTGCATTTGCCGTCAGGGCGATGATCGGTGTTTTCCGGCAGAATCCGCCTTCCTGATTGCGTACCAGATCCATGGTTTTTTCTCCATCCATTTCCGGCATCATATGATCCATAAAGATCACATCATAATTATTTTTCGCCGTCAGCTTTAAGCATTCCATTCCGCTGTGTGCTAAGGAAAGCTGGACTTTTGTCTCCCGGAGCAGCTTTTTGGCAACAAGCAGATTCATATCATTATCGTCCACAACAAGTACTTTTGCTTCCGGAGCTTCAAAACTCTTTTTGTAGGAAGACCTCTGATGTCTCGATGAACTGTTGTAGTTGAGATTTCCAAGCGGTGCAGCATTCACGATCTTCTGTGGAATCGTGATCGTAAAAGTGGAACCCTTCTGATAAATACTGTCAACCGTGATCTGACCGCCCATCAGATTTACGAGCTGGCTGCAGATGGAAAGTCCAAGTCCTGTTCCTTCGATTCCTTTCGTATTGCCCTCATTGACCCGTTTAAAACTGTCAAACAGATATTTCATATCATCCTGCCGGATTCCCATACCGGTATCGATCACGGACATTTTTAAAAGGATTTCATCCGTCCCTGTCTGCTCCCCTTCCACAAACAACGTAACAGATCCTTTTTGCGTGTACTTGATCGCATTACTTAAAATATTCGTCAGAACCTGTTTGATCCTCATTTCATCGCCGTATAACATTGACGGCAGTTTTTCGGATACGTTGACACAAAACTCCAGATTTTTCTCATGTGCACGTATCCAGGTCGTATTTACGATCTCACTGAAAAGCTTACCTGTCTCATAACGTGCCGGAACAACCTCCATTTTTCCAGCCTCGATCTTCGACAGGTCTAAAATATCATTGATCAGGGATAGCAGCATCTTACTTGCGCTCTGGATATTATTGGCATTTTCAATAATATCGTCCGACAGATTCTCCTCCCGCAGTGTCATTTCATTTAACCCTATGATCGTATTGATCGGCGTACGGATCTCATGACTCATATTGGCAAGAAAACGGCTCTGTGTATTCATTGCAGCAACTAGCTTTGCCTGCTGTTTTTCATTTTCTTTTCGCTGATACTCATAGAGTGTGATCTGAATAAACATAAATGCACAGGTCAGAAAAACAGTTATAACAGTACTTATGATAATGTCGACGTTAATCACAGATTCTGATTCCATATAAACAATTTTCTCCGGATAAACCATCGCTATATAAAAACAGACCGCATCTGCAATGATTGTTATGACTGTTCCCGCGATAAGACCTTTTCCCCTGAGCAGAAAAAAGAGAGAGATAAAACCGAGTACAAACCAGAGCGGCATACCGCTTTTTAAACCCCCGGAACGCATAAATGTAACCGGCAGGAAAATCCCATTCAGTCCCAGCATCAGAATAAAGGAACAGATATCATATTGCTTAAATTTCTTTCCCGCCCAGAAAAGCACTCCCATAAAAAATGCCCCGGCAAACAATGCAATAACATTTTTTATTTCCATCCCTTCGGCAAGCGTATAAACTCCGCCTACTGCCATTGCAATCGTTCCAAGCAGTGACATAAACCGGAATAACTGTGCATGAATGGAAACATCTTTCCGGATCAGTACCCGGATAATTCTGTCACTTAACTTATTCATTGCACGTCACCTCTCCATTTTTTTAATGTTTCTGCTGCACTGATAAAATCAAACAGTTCAATCTGTTCTGTCATATCAGCAATAATCTGTGCATCCGAATCCGTCAGTGAACTGTCTGCTTCATTTTTTACGTTTTCCAGCAGTTTTATTGCCTCCTCCTGATCAAAATTATCGATCGCAGCCGCTAATTTCTGTAACAAGGTCTTTTCTTCTCCCTCTGCCGTTACATATTTTGACAGTCCATCGAGAATCGCACAATAATCTGCTATCAGCTCCACATGGTTTTGTATGATATAATTTTCATTTTTATGCTCACATGCTTCCTGCATTCTCTTTGCTTTTGCAGAAAGATCTTTTGCGCCGATCGTCAGGCTCTGTCCTTTCAGAGAATGTATGTTGATCTTATAATTTTCCCAGTCTTTTTTATCATACAACTCCTGCAGTGTCTGGATCTGGCTTCTTCCCTGTTCATAAAAACACTGTACGATCTCCATATAATCCGCTTCATTATCGTCAAAATAGGAAAGTCCTAACTTATGATCAATACCTGCCACCTCAAAATTCTCTTCTTCTGATAACCCGCTGGATACTTCCTTGCTTCCATTCTGTCTTTCTTCTGACTCACCGGATACTTCACTGCTTCCATTCTGTCTTTCTTCTGACTCGCCGGATACTTCACTACTTCTACTCTGTTCCTCTTTGGACTGACCAGATATTTTCTCAGTCACTTCCGTTTTATTTTTCTCTGCTTCCCCTGTATCTTTTTCAATAAATGCACTTAAATATTTGCGGAGGACACGTTCCATTGCTGACTTTTCAATCGGTTTCGCAACAAAATCATCAAATCCTTCTCTTATCAGCATCTCTCTGGCTCCGCCTATCGCATTGGCAGTCAGTGCTATGACCGGTATCTTTCTCTCCCTGAATCCCGGCAGTTCATGAATCCTGTGCATACATTCCACACCATCCATTTCCGGCATCATGTGATCCATAAACACAAGATCATAGCTTCTGTCACTTATTTTCTCTATGGCTTCTTTGCCGCTTAGTGCCGTATCGATCGTAATTCCATAATGGCTAAGCAGGCTTGAAACAACTTTTAAATTCATGGCACTGTCATCCACAGCGAGAATTTTTGCTCCCTTTATGCGGAATCTGTCATGGTGCCACCTTTCATCATAAGCATCCTGCTGAAGTTTTTCGCCATTTAAAACAGTGGCAATTGAGAACACATGGATTGGGCGGTAAATAAGCTGTACTTCTGATCCGACTTTCTGCAGATCACAATCCCTGTTTGCCATGACAACTACTTTCATTTTGTCGGTCAGGCTGTCAAAGTAACTCTGTTCCTCAAAATATTCCACATCCGCAACAAACAGGAACTGAAATGTTTCATGTTCGATACGGTTCTTTAACTCATGCATCGTAGAGCAGCGCACAGCATCTACATGAAGCTGATCGATCATCCTCTGTATACATTCAAGATAACCGTCACGAAGCTGCCCAAAGCGATATCTTTCGAGATTCATATAAAAAACGATCTTTTTATCCCCTGCATCACGTACAGATACAAGCGGCATATCCGTCAGTACTCTCTGCGGTATGATAATGGAAACGGTTGTCCCCACATCAGGAACACTCTCGATATGCATATGTCCATTCATCTTTGCGATCATTTTGCGTGAGATCGCAAGTCCTAAACCAACACCTCCGGCTCGTCTGTCGCGTGTTGTATCTACCTGATTGTATGTATTTTCCAGTGCATCTATATTTTTCTCACTCATGCCGATTCCGGTGTCTTTTACCTTCACCATGAGATTGATACCATATGGTTCCTTGCGGGCGCCAACAAACAAAATGACACCTCCGGCATCCGTAAACTTGATCGCATTGTTGATCAGATTTAAAATAATACGGTAGATCTTCTGACTGTCCCCAAGCAGATTATTCGGGATATCTGCCTCGCAATCCACAATGATCTCAAGATTCTTTTCTTTATTCCACACATGTGCCATATTTACCACATCATTGATCACAGATGTGATATTATAAGGCTCCTCCACAAGCTCCATAGTATCATTTTCAAGTTCTGAGAAATCCAGAATATCAGACACTAAGGACATCAGATTCCTGCCTGCGACCGTAATATCATATAACTGCTCTTTGGTCGTATCATCCACTTTCGCATCCAGTAACTCTGAGCCGATTCCGATGATCGAATTTAACGGTGTGCGGATCTCATGTGAAATATTTGCCATAAAATCATCTTTTGCATGTTCCGCTTCTTCAAGTTCACGCATTGCCTCGTCAAGTTCGATTTCATGCTGTATACGGTTCTTTAACTGTTTATTTTCCATGAGTTCGAGGATGATGATCGCAAGAAACTGCATAAAAAATTCCATTTCCCGTACCGGATTATCATAATTAACTTTATCTAACAGGAATGTATCAAGACCAAACAAAAGAAGCGTTGCTGCCAACGAAATATAATTAATCTCGATCAGATCAAAAAGAGACAACATCACGACACTTGCCGCAACCGTTGCCATGGTAAGAGACGATCCATCCGTAAAAACTGTATATAAAATAATGTTCATCCAGATCATTACCGAACAAAATAATTTTGCCAGTTTTGCGGATCGTCCTAACAGAATCCGAAGCCCGATGCTTGCCAAAAGTCCGCAGACTACCACTGCAGCTACCCAGCTAGGCCATTTTAAGTAAACTGCTGCCATTACCATATAAACCGTATATATGGTATAAAGTATGTACGGGATCAGTCCCGCTCTGTCTTTCCTGATTTCTCTTTTCATAACGTTTCCCCTCATTCACTGACATCCGTAATTTCCTGCTGTAATTCACAAAAAATTTCTGCAAGGTTCGGATCAAACTGGGAACCGCTGTTTTCCTTTATTATTTCAAATACTTTCGATGCGGGACGGATTGCTTTTTTGTAACACCGTTCCTGATAAAGTGCATCAAAAACATCTGCAAGCGCCATGATCCTTGCACATAACGGAATCTCCTCCCCGGCTAATCCATCCGGATATCCTGTACCATCCCATCTTTCGTGATGGTGTCTTGCTATTTTTCTGGCAATATCCACATATTCCTCATGTTCCACAGTTCCTATGATCCCGTCAATGATCTCACAGCCATCTACGGTATGCCTTTTCATGACAGCAAACTCCTCGTCAGTAAGTCTTCCCGGTTTTAAAAGGATTGCATCCGGCGTCTTAATTTTTCCAATGTCATGAAGTACCGATGCTTTTACCGTATTGAGTTCATAATTATAATCAAGTATATCTGCATAAAGTCCCCCCTCACGCAGCGCCCTCGTCAGAATCCGCACATAGTTCTGCGTATTTTTTACATGAAGTCCTGTGCTGTTGTCACGGCTTTCGATCAGGTTTGCGATACCGGTGATCACCTCATCCTGCATGCGCGTGATCTGGGCAACCTGTGATGCAACCATATCTTCTAAATGATTCTGATACTGTTTATTCTCCAGAATCCGTTTCACACGGCTTACTAATACCTGTGAGACGAATGGTTTTCCGACAAAATCCATCGCCCCTGCTTCAAAACATTTTGTCTCTGTCTCCGCATCATTATCACCGGTCAGAAACACAACCGGTATCGCAGCTCCATTTTCAAGTTCGCGAATCTTTGTCAGTGTTTCAAATCCGTTCATTTCCGGCATATTTACATCCAGAAGGATCAGATCCGGCGTCACTTTTGAAAGAAGTGATAATGCCATTTTCCCGGATGTAGTCGCAGAAATTCGAAATTCTTCCCCAAGAATTGTCTGTGCTCTTTTCAGATTACCCGGATCATCATCTACCAAAAGGATCAGTTCCCTGTTTTGTGTCTGCATACGCTTCTCCTTTGTAAAAACCTGAATTACCCTGCTCTTTTATACATAAGAATGATCGACTTTTATAATGACATAATAGTTATTTCCAAGACGATCTCTCACCTGTGATGTAATGCGTGCAACCAGCTCGTCATCCTGTATATGAAATTTATATGGTATCAGAACATCAAAAATAATATTCGTATGTGTAAGCCCCGTCACAACACGGAAATCATGCATATTGATCTGCTCATCGATTCCCTTGATAATGGATGTCACTGCAGCTTTCATCTCACTGACATGTTCATCTGATGTCACGATCGGATCCATATGTATCGTCGCATCACAGCCTAACTTTTCTTTTAATTCATTTTCAACATTATCAATAATATCATGTATCTCTAAGATATTTCCCTCTGCCGGAACTTCCGCATGCAGCGACACCATCTGTCTTCCAGGACCATAATCATGCACGATCAGATCATGAATCCCGCATATCTCCTCATGTGCCATTACGATCTGATCAATTTTCTGTACAAATTCCTCTTCCGGTGGCTGTCCCAAAAGTGGATTTAACGTATCTTTTGCTGCACCAATGCCTGCACACAAGATAAATACACCCACCAGCGCACCACAATAGCCGTCCACATAAAGCCCTGTAAAATGTCCGATCAAAGTTGCTGCAAGTACCACTGCCGTTGCACAGGTATCACTCAGGCTGTCGGTTGCTGTTGCCTTCATTGCCGCAGAATCAATCTTTTTTGCCACCCCGCTGTTATAAAGATACATATACAATTTTACGAGAATCGAAACAATAAGGATCACAACCACCATTACGGAAAACTCGGTTTCTTCCGGATGAATGATCTTTACCAGCGAATCACGGATCAGCTCATATGCCATCAGAAGGATAGCTGCCGCAACGACCAGTCCCGACACATATTCAATCCGTCCATGTCCGAACGGATGCTCCGGGTCCGGTTTTGCCCCGGCTAACTTAAATCCGATCAGTGTGACTGCCGAAGATCCTGCATCAGACAGGTTGTTAAATGCATCTGCAGTTACAGCGATCGAGCGGCTGATCGTCCCTGCCAAAAATTTACCACAGAAAAGCAGGATGTTTAAAAAAATCCCCACCATACCACAAAGCATTCCGTACTCCTGCCTGATTTTCGCTTTATCCTCTTTTTCCCTGATAAAAAACTTTGAAAGAAATGTTATCATGTCTGCCCCCCCTGCACCTGATGTTTACCTTCTGTCTGTCAAACTCTTTTTTATAAATTTTCTACTTAATTTTTCTGATATCCTGCAGCGGCCAGTAAATGACTTCACCCTTACCGAGTATCTTATCAATGCTTACATATTTATTATCCCAGTAACGCGCATCCCAGGAATCATTACGGTTATCTCCAAGAACCAGATAGCAGTCATCCGGCACTTCAAATAAATATGGTCCCGTCGCCACTGTCCATTCTTCTTTTAAATAATCTTCCTCAAGCGGTGTCTCATCTCCATCAATATAAATCTTTCCGTCCTCGATGCGGACTTCCTCTCCCGGCAGTCCAATGACCCTTTTTACATAAAGTTCTTCCTCGTCATCCGGATAATGGAAGATCACAACATCCCCGCGCTCCGGTGTGCTCTTTAAAAATGCCAGACGGTTTCCGATCAGACGGTCTCCCGGCATGATCGTATTTTCCATTGATCCTGTCGGCACATCCGCATTGATGATCAGATAATTTTTGATCAGAAATGCCGCTCCGATTGCTAATGCGAAAGTCAGAACCCAGCTTAGGATTTCCCGTGCTGCACCCGAACTTTTCTGTTTTTCCTCTATATTTGTCTCGTTATCCTGTCTTTTTGTTTCCATCTGTGTCCTCACTTTATGCCATAAATGCTTTCTTTATGCGGCAAAATATTTTGTATTAAACATCATTTTAGCACATTTACATTAAAATAAAAACCTTCTTTTCTGAAATCATCTGATGAGCTGCTCGCCAAATGCTGGTTTGGGTGTGAGTTGAGTTCCCCGGTGAAGGGTGGTTCCGGGGGGTTACGATTGGCAAATTGCATCAAGCCGGGACTGTTTTGTTTCCGTTGTCCGAAAATAAGACAATCTAAGGCTGCCTGGTTC
>NZ_QRHS01000026.1:0-37624 GCF_003470905.1 Roseburia sp. AM23-20 | reverse complement strand
AGTCAGCCTGATTTAATGTTTCTCGGAGTGACGTGTGCGTCTTAAACGCCCCGTCCGGGGGCATTAAGACTTGTGCTACCGTCCGTGGCAGCACAACACTGTGTTACGAACAGGCAGACTAAGATTGCCTAATTTTCTCCCAAAGTCACAAAACGAATCCCGGCTTGATGCGATTTGCCAGCCGCAAGGTTGTGAACCACCCTTCGCCGGGAAACTCATTTTACAACCTTGAGGGACGTAAATTTTTAGTGTTTTGTGTCTGAATCTGATTAAAAAAATATTTCCAAATAACTATATTCAATAGTTTATTATTTGTTTGATAACGTTGGAAAAAATTTCAATGTATTCCACTATGCCCATGTTTATTGCCATACAAATTTGAAAAAATATTCTGTGTTATTTGGTCTGGCAATTTGCCAAGTAATCCGTATTATGCAATGCAGCAGATAAAAATTCTAGCAATTCCTTAGGATGAATATTAATGATACAGCACATTAGCATTTTAAGCATATTTTCATTCAAGCGAATATCAAAAATTCGCACCTACGCCCCCAGTTTCGAGATGAACCGCCCACCCAAATGGTGTTCATAACCTGACGGCTGGCATCTTGCGCAAAGTCGAAGCTAATTTTGTGACTTTGGGAGAAAATTAGAAAAACTTGGTCTGCCTGTAGTTACACAGTGATGTTCTGCCACGGATGGCAGAACAAGGCTTCACGAGCCAAGGATGGCTCGTTGAACGCCGGTCACGTCACTCCGCCATAACCTAAATCAGGCAGACCTAGCTTTTCTTATTTTCGGACAACGGAACCAAAATTAATTCGGCTTTGCGCAAGATGCCGCTCACAGACCTGCGACACACCATTTGGACGGGCGACGCATATCACCCACAAACCATCATTTGTTGGGAAAAAGGTACACAAATTATTTTAAGAAATACATCCGGTTCTGTCAAATTGCATTTTATTCAGTACTTTAATGCTTTAAATAAAAAAAGTACTTGATATTATCAGAAAAAGAGGATATCATGTTACTAAAATAATTTTGCGTAAGAAAACAAGGAGGAAAATCCTCTGCTCCTGTAAAGACAGTCACATTTTCCTTCGGAAAACAAGGAGGATTTTAAACATGGAAAAGCGTATTTCAGGCCACACAGGTCTTTTAGCATTGATCGGTTCACCGGTTGGTCATTCAGGATCACCGGCGATGTACAATTACAGCTTTGAGAAGCTGGGATTAGATTATGCTTATGTGGCTTTTGATATAAAGGAAGATAAAGTAAAGGATGCAATCGCTGCAATGAAGACTTTCAATATGCGTGGCTGCAATGTTACCATGCCGGATAAGGTTGAGGCTGCAAAATACATGGATGAATTGTCACCGGCAGCACAGATCATTGGTGCGGTCAATACGATCGTCAATGATAACGGAAAACTGACCGGTCATATCACAGACGGCGAAGGTTTTGTACATAATTTAAGAGATCACGGTATCGAGATCAAAGGCAAAAAGATCACGGTAGCCGGAGGTGGTGGTGCCGCAACAGCGATTCAGGTACAGTGTGCCTTAGATGGTGCGAGAGAAATCTCTATTTTCAATATCAAGGATGCATTTTTTGAGAGAACACTGCAGACTGCAGAGAAGATCAAAAAAGCAGTGCCGGAGTGTGTGGTAAATGTATATGATATTGCAGATACCGCAAAAATGACAGAGGAGATCCAGTCAAGTGATATTTTTGCAAATGCCACGATCGTTGGAATGAAACCGATGGATGACCAGAGCGTTGTAAAAGATCTGTCTGCATTCCGTCCGGGACTTGTTGTTGCAGATGCTGTATATAATCCGGAAGAGACAAAGCTCCTTCGGGAAGCAAAAGAAGCAGGATGCACCTGTGTTGGTGGAAAAGGAATGTTATTGTGGCAGGGGGTTGCTGCATTCAAACTTTACACCGGACAGGATATGCCGGTCGATGATGTGAAGAAGTTATTCTTCAGCTAAAATCTGAAGAATATTGGATGGAAAGAAGAAGGCATATATAAAATTGTGATGTATTCAGAGCAAAACTGGATATTGGATGAAAGAATATATAAAAAAACAGTCTGGGATTTTGAAATTCCAGGCTGTTTTTATGATGAGCGGTATTTTGCTTACGATTACTATTTTATAGGAAATTATATCCTATGAATTAAAATACTCTCTGGGATTACAGATAATCATGTTTTGCAAGTACATTTAAGATATTACGTCCTTCTTCAGTACCTTCAATGATTCTTCTTGCACGTTTACTGTCACCGATATTTACGATCTCTACGTTAGTATCAGCGAAAGTCTCCTCCAACTGATCTAAGATCGGGTTGTTTGCTCTCATACCAAGGCAGATGAATCCATAATCAAATGGAATTTCTTCGATCTCACCCTGTGGGTTTTTAACGATAAAGCGATCGTTCTGAACTTCCTGCAGTGCAGTATTTGTCATTTGTTTTACATTGTATTTTGCCATCTTAGCGTTGGTATCGCATTTTGTAACCGGATCAAGACCATTTCCGATCATTGGAAGCATCTCTACCATGGTTACATCAGAACCGCGCTCGGTAAAGAATTCCATTACGTCAAGACCTACGGCACCACCACCGATGATCGCAACTTTTTTGCCATCCATTTTTTCAGGATATTCATTGATGCGGTCGATCATCTTTAATACAGTAGCAACGTTGCTGTTATCTTTGTCAACAAGGTCATGCAGACCGGTGATCGGTGGTAATGTAGGTACAGAACCTGTTGCATTTACGATGATATCCGGGTTCAAGCTCTTTACTAATTCTGGTGTAGCACTTGTATTTTTGAAGATGAATAAGTTGTGAAGTTTGCTTGCACGGTGAATCATATAGTTCGGGAAGTCAGCTAAACGTTTCTTGTCCGGAATCTTGGAGATTACAGAAGCAAGTCCGCCAAGCTCTGCTTTTTTCTCGATTAAGAAAGTGGTACATCCGACTTCGGCTGCAGTGCAGGCTGCCTCTAAACCTGCGGTACCGCCACCGATGACTACGACGTTGCAAGGTTTGTTGATCTTATGCTTCATGTAATCTTCGCCTGAGTTGACTGCCGGGTTTACAGTACAACGGATCGGCTGATTTAATCCGATACGATGTCCTGCACATCCGATATTACAGGAAATACATTTACGGATATCACATTCTTTTCCAAACTCAACTTTGTTTACCCATTCCGGATCTGCGATCAGTCCACGACCCATTCCGATGAAATCAGCATCACCTTTTGCTAAGATATCCTCAGCAACTTTCGGATCACGGATGTTACCAACGGTCATACATGGTTTGCCATATTTTTCTTTTACAGCTTTTGCCATGTAAGAACGCCATCCGTCCGGTAAATAGTTTGCATCGATCTGGTACTGGATGGAACCATTCAGACCACAGGAAACGTCAAATACATCGACTTCTTTTTCAAAGTACTGTAAATACTCTAAGGTATCCTCTAAAGTATTTCCACCTTCTACCATCTCGTCAGCACTGATACGAACGAAGATCGGGAAGAAAGGTCCGACCTGTTTACGAACTTCCTCGATAACCAGTTTGGCAAATCTTGCACGGTTTTCCGGAGAACCGCCAAATTCGTCTGTTCTCTTATTGGTAGTAGGAGAAAGGAACTGGCTGATCAGGTAAGAGTGTCCTGCATGGATCTCAACTGCATCGAATCCACAGATCTGTGCACGTTTTGCAGCTTCACCGTATTTTTTTACAATATGCATGATCTCGTCTTTCTCTAATGGACGAGGAATCTCTCCGCCTGCTTTAGAAGGTACATCAGAAGCAGAAACCGGCTGCATTCCGATACGGGAAGACATTGCAGAAGCACCTGCATGGTTTAACTGGATAGCGATGCATGCACCGTGTTTGTGTACGTTTTCACATAATTTGAAAAGACGCGGGATATAGTTGTCTAAATCGATACGAAGCTGTGTAGTACCGTTAGAACCCTGAGGGGAATCAACACTTGCGTTTTCCACGATCAAAAGACCAGTACCGCCTTTTGCACGCTGCTCATAGTAATTAATATGAAGGAAACTCATTTCTCCGTTCTGCTCACCATAGTTTGTTCCCATTGGTGTCATAACGATTCTGTTTTTTACGGTCATACGACGGATGGTCATTGGTTCAAAAATATGAGGGTATTTGCTTTTCATGATAAAATCTCCTTTGCATTTAAATGAATAAATTGTGTGGTTGAGATTGTTGGATGGTGAAAACTGCAGCATAGCTTTTAGAATGTCAGAAAACGTGGCGCGGTAGGCGTGCAGTATTGAGCGGGCAGATAATTGTGTTTTAGATAGTTACTTTTTTAACAATGAAAAAGTCTGTGTGCTCTTTCTGTGATTAATGTACCCCGAAATATTAAAAAAATCCAATTCGTTTTTTCGGGGAAAATGATAGATTTTCTCTATTGATTCTGCGCGGTAAGATTGTTATTCTTATAATATTGAA
The DNA here is from genome assembly GCF_003470905.1 of Roseburia sp. AM23-20. Taxonomy (NCBI): domain Bacteria; kingdom Bacillati; phylum Bacillota; class Clostridia; order Lachnospirales; family Lachnospiraceae; genus Roseburia; species Roseburia sp. AM23-20. The sequence continues at coordinate 33,122 of NZ_QRHS01000026.1, read as the reverse complement.
ACAATTCGGAAGAAACCGGGGGATGGATTCATGAATTTAAGTCAGTTACAGTATTTTAAGACATTGGCAAAGGAAGAACATTATACAAGGGCGGCGCAGATCTTATCGATTACACAGCCATCATTAAGTCATGCGATCGCACAGTTAGAGCAGGAACTGGGAACGAGATTGTTTGAAAAAAAAGGCAGAAATGTTGTTCTGACACGTTATGGAAAGATTTTTCTTCCATATGTGGAAGAATCCTTAAAAGTATTAAAGGAGGGGGTGCAGCGGACAAAAGAATTAAATGGAAGCAAAGAAGGTATGATACATCTTGCTTATATTTATACTTTAGGCAGTACATTTGTACCGAAAATGGTGCGGAGATTCTTAGATGCTTACCCGGATTACCATATTGAGTTTCATTTTATTGTCGGAACGACAGGAGATATTTTAGAGGGACTGAAAAATGACAGGTATGATATGGTATTTTCCTCTTATCAGGACGGGGAGCCGGATATCGAATTCCGGCAGATCGGCGATCAGAAGTTAGTGCTTGCCGTACCGAAAAACCACCCGCTTGCCATGTACGACACGGTGGATTTAAAAGATACCGTAGATTATCCACAGATCTATTTCCAGAAAGGAAGCGGACTGCGCCCGGTGATCGACCAGATGTATGAACAGATCAGCGTATTTCCAAAGATCGCCTTTGAAATAGAGGAAGACGGCAGCATGGCAGGACTTGTCGCCCAGGGATTTGGCATTGCAGTCATGCCGGATATTCCAATCTTAAAAACCCTCGACGTCAAAACCCTGACCATCACAAACCCGGAATACGAACGCCATGTCTACCTTGCCACCATGAAAAAACGCTACCTCTCCCCCGTAGCGAAATCCTTTATCCAGTTTGTCACGCAGGAGACAGAGTGAAGCGAAACTCACCAATACAGAAAACAGAGTGAAGCGAAACTCACCGATACAGAAAACAGAGTGAAGCGAAACTCATCAATACAGAAAACAGAGTGAAGCGAAACTCATCGATACAGAAAACAGAGTGAAGCGAAACTCACCGATACAGTAAAGTCAGTTGTGAGGCGGGAACCCATTTATAAGAAGGTGCTCTGGAGCCGCCGGTACTTAGCGACCGTATTCTGGTCGCTTAGTACCGCTGCGAGCGACAGGCAGCGTAAGCGTGCCTTCGTTAAATGGGTTCCCGCCTCACAATATTCACAGCCTGCAATGAGTTTCGCGTAAGCTGACAGCCGCATTATCAATGGAATGAGTTTCGGGCAAGCTGACAGCCGCATTATCAATGGAATGAGTTTCGGGCAAGCTGACAGCTGCATTATCAATGGTATGATTTCCGTACAAACTGGATAAACCTCTGCACAGCCGGCAGTTGATATTTTCCCCGCATATATCCCATATATACCGTGTGTGAAAAAGTTTCCTGTGAAATGAGCGGTCTGATGCAGATATCATCCCTGTGAATCGTATCAACATCGGCAACGAGAGCAATCCCAAAGTTTTTTGCCACAAGTGAGGCAATTCCGTTTTCATCCGGAGACTCGCAGATAAAATTCGGGATCACTCCGTGGTCATTAAAAAAGTTACGTGTGTATTTGCCAAGACCGGAATGTCTTGCGTATCCAAGCACCGGGTATTTTTCGAAATCCCCGGCTTCAATTTCAGCTTTTTTACCGAGAGGATGTCCTATGGGAAGGATTGCCACAAGGTCCTGCTTTATAATAGGTATAAACTCAATATTTGGTTCATTCGCAGAGTAGGAACCAAAGATCAGATCATAAGAACCTTTCTTCAGACCTTCTATATTCATGGAAGTAATATCCTGAAAAAAATGAAACGTAATATTTTTATTCTGCTCTAAGGAAAGAAAAGCGCGTACCGTATTTGGAATAAATTCACGGGCAAGCGGGGAAACATAAGCAATATCAATATGTCCACCGTTTGTTGCAATCTGCTGCATTTTATTTGAGGCGCGTGTAACATCATCTAAAATCTGCGTGACATGCTCTAAAAAAATCTCCCCGGCTTTTGTGAGCGTGACATTTCGCCCGCGTTTTTCAAAAAGTGTGACACCAAGTTCATTTTCTAAAGCAGCAATGGAACGGCTTAAACTTGGTTCTGAAATATTCATTTTTTCTGCTGCCTGGTTGAAGTGCTGAAGGACGGCTGCTTGGTAAAAATAACTCAATTGATTAAGTGTCATGTATAGATCTCCTTATAAATGATAGATAATATCTATGGATTACAAAATAAAACCATTGTTTTTGTACACATTATATCATGATTAGTACATTAAAACTATTAAAAAAGCATGAAATTGGCATTGGATGTATTGAAAAAAGCGTTGTATAATAATTACATCAGAGGTTGTTAAGTTTTTAACAAAGCGGGCAGGTAATGTTAAAAACATGAAACTAAATAAGAAAATCAAACAAAAAAGAAAAAGGAGAACACTACTATGGCAGAGAGAATCACAGGTCACACAGAGCTTATCGGATTAATGGCTTACCCAATCAGACATTCCAGTTCACCGGCAATGCACAATGAGGCATTTGCATATTTAGGACTTGACTATGCTTACCTTGCATTCGAGGTTGACAACAGTACCTTAGAGGATGCGATCAAAGGTCTTCGCGCATTAAAGATGGTTGGTTCTAACGTATCTATGCCAAACAAAACAGTTGTTGGTCAGTATCTTGATAAATTATCACCGGCTGCAGAGCTTTGCGGAGCTGTAAATACGATCGTTAATGACAACGGTGTATTAACAGGACATATCACAGATGGTATCGGATTTATGCAGGCATTAAAAGACAACGACATCGACGTGATCGGAAAGAAAATGACCATCGCAGGTGCCGGCGGAGCTGCAACAGCAATCGAGATCCAGGCTGCATTAGATGGCGTAAAAGAAATCTCTATCTTCAACATTCATGATAAATTCTGGGAGAACGCAGAGGCAACTGTGAAAAAGATCAATGAGAGAACAAACTGCAAAGCTACTCTTTATGATTTAGACGACAAAGAGAAATTAAGAGAAGAGATGGCAGATTCTTACATCTTCGTAAACGGAACAGGTGTTGGTATGAAACCGTTAGAGGGAATGTCCGTTGTTCCTGATAAATCTTTCTTCCGTCCGGAACTGATCGTTGTAGACGTACCTTATTCTCCGCTTGAGACAAAGATGCGTTCCATGGCAAAAGAAGTTGGATGTAAGACAATGAACGGTCTTGGCATGATGTTATTCCAGGGAGCAGCAGCATTTAAACTCTGGACTGGAAAAGATATGCCGATCGAGCATATGAAAGAAGTATTAAACATCAAATACGAATAAAATCCCCCAGTCACATGCGGCGGTATGAAAAAATGCCGCTGCATCACAACTCAAATTGAGGAGAAAATCAATGAATAAAAAATATTTACCGAGCGCACTGATTCTTTATTTAAATTATTTTATCCATGGTGTCGGATGTTCTATTTTAGGACAGGCAGTGATCAAGGAAGCTCTTGCTGCATCCTGGGGTGTGGAAGCTATGGCGATCACAGCTATTTCTGCCGCACTTGGACTGGGAAGACTGATCGCACTTCCATTTGCAGGTCCTCTTTCTGATAAGTTAGGACGTCGTATCTCTACTGCAATCGGAAGCGGTTCTTATGCAGTATATCTGATCGGTCTTGCGCTTGCATTTAATGCAGGAACAAATGGTGGATATCAGATCGCATATATCTGTGCCATCATCGGAGGTGTTGCCAACTCTTTCCTTGATACCGGAATTTACCCGGCTGTAGGTGAGATCATTTATAAAGCACCGGGTGTTGCAACGATGGGAATTAAATTTTTCATTGCAATCGCACAGATGATCCTGCCATTCGTACTTGGCGTAACGGTAGCAACAACAGCAGCAGGTCTTACATCTTATAACACATTATTCTTTGGATGTGGTATCATTTATATTGTATTATTAGTATTAGTAATGCTTTTTCCGCTTCCGGATGCGGATCAGAAGGCAGCGGGAGAAAAAGAAGGACTGATCGCCAGCTTAAAACATACACATTTTTCCATCGAGTCTGTTGCAATGATCCTGATCGGTTTTACCTGTACCGGTACATTCCAGCTCTGGTTAAACTGTGCGCAGAACTTTGCAAAAGAGAATGTGGGCTGGACAGATCCTTCCATCATGCAGACTTACTATTCCGCAGGAACAATGCTTGCACTTATCGTAACAGCAATATTAACAAGAAAAATTAAAGATGTCAGATTTATCGTGATCTATCCGGTAATCTGTCTTGCTACATTAATTGTTGTATTAGTTGGAAAGAGCCAGCCTCTTATGATCGCAGGTGCATTCCTGATCGGCTGGGCAGGCGCAGGCGGACTGCTTCAGATCGCTACATCAGTCTGCAACATGCTTTTCCCGAAAATCAAGGGAACGGTAACGGCACTTGTTATGATCGCTTCCTCACTGTGTAATTATACGATCCTGACAGCAGCATCAAAGATGCAGCCTTCACAGGTTATGGTTATGAATATCGTATTAACAGCAGTAGGTGTATTACTTGGATTATTTGTAAATCTTCGTTATACAAGTATGGTTGTGCAGGCAAAAGCAGATAATTAAAAAAGATTCGTGTGAAGAATCATATAAGAGATTTTTACACACAGGAATGGAGGATTCATATGAGCAACTATGTAGAAGTCCGCGGTGTCAGAATCGGTGAAGGCGTGCCGAAGATCTGTGTACCGATTGTTGGTAAAACAAAAGAAGAGATTCTTGCAGCAGCAAAATCTTTTGCAGATGTAAAAATGGATGTTGTTGAGTGGCGTGTTGACTGGTTTGACGGTGTGTTTGATTTTGCACAGGTCGAGGACGTATTAAAAGATCTTCGTCCGGCACTTGGCAATACACCGATCCTGTTCACTTTCCGTACCTCTAAAGAGGGTGGCGAGAAAGCGATCGAGCCAGATGTTTATGTAGAATTAAATAAAAAAGCAGCAGCAACAGGGCTGGTTGATCTGGTTGATGTGGAGGCTTTCACAGGTGATTCTTATGTGAAAGAGATCATTAAAGCTGCACATGAAGCTGGTGTGGCAGTTGTTGCTTCCAATCATGACTTTGACAAGACACCGGATAAAGATGATATCGTAGGACGTCTCCGCAAAATGCAGGATTTAGACGCAGATATTCCGAAGATCGCAGTAATGCCGCAGAATAAAAAAGATGTTTTAACACTTCTTGCAGCAACAGAAGAGATGGTATCTGAATATGCAGACAGACCGATCATCACCATGTCTATGGCAGGAACTGGTCTGATCAGCCGTCTCTGTGGTGAAGTATTCGGTTCTGCACTGACTTTTGGAGCAGTTGGAAAAGCATCTGCACCGGGCCAGATGAATGCAGCAGACTTAAATACAATTTTAAATCTGATTCATGAGAGTATGTAAGAATAGCCATAAAAATGGATGTCCCGTACCGAGACAATTCTCATAAGAAAACAAAACCGGATGTCGAATGGAGTTTTTTGACATCCGGTTTTTGTTAGAATTGCATTAGAAAAAACAGAGAAATCTGATAAGATATAATAATAAGTATAAAATCGTTTATTACAAATGAATGATTTTGTATATTGATAAAGAGAAGTTATACGAAGGAAGGAGAAAAGGCTGCATGAAAAAATTTATTCATGTCATAGACGAAAGTCTTGAAGAAATTCTGATGGTTCTCATGTTAGCGGCTATGACGCTGATCATGGGATGTCAGGTATTTTCCAGATATATTCTTGGAGTATCGCTTTCGTGGTCAGAGGAGATCACAAGATATCTGTTTATATGGTCTGCATTTTTAAGTGTGAGTCTCTGTACCAGAAAATGCATTTCTATCAAGGTGGATCAGTTTATCAAAATGTTCCCAAAACGTGGAAAAACTATTTTTAAAATCACAAATCTGACCGTGGAATTTGTTTTTTTTGTTTATCTGATACCGTTCTCCTTCCTGTATTTAAAGGCAACTATCGAGAGTGGACAGGTCAGCCCGGCATGTGGACTGCCAATGTATTATGTACAGTCGGCTCCGTTTTTCTGCTTTATTCTGACCGCATTCCGTATCGTGCAGCGCTGGTTTGGTGAGTGGCGTATTTTGCTTGGAAAAGAAAAGAAGCCATTAGAAGAGGGTAATATCGCGTCCGTGATCGAGGAAGCAGTGATTGAGGCTCCGGAACAGCCGGATCATGTAAATACAGATGATTCACATTCTGCAGTGGGAAAGGAGAAATAGATGTCAGCAGTTGTTGTTTTTATTATTTTTGCCATATGTCTTATCATTGCAATTCCGATCTCTATTTCACTTGGAATTGTAGCTGTACTGCCGGGAGCATTTGATGCTTCTTTTACGGCAAGTGCCGGATATGTCATCCGTTCCATGGTCGGAGGAATTGACAGTTTCCCGTTACTTGCAGTGCCGATGTTTGTGCTTGCGGGAATCCTCATGGCACACGGCAAGATTTCAGAAAAATTATTTGATGTATTTGTATATTTCCTTGGAAATAAAAGAGCGGGGATTCCATGTGCAGTGATTATTACCTGTCTGTTTTATGGTGCAATCTCAGGATCAGCCCCGGCGACGGTTGCGGCAGTCGGCAGTATGACGATCCCGCTTCTGATCGAGCTTGGTTATGAGAAAGATTTTTCCACGGCGATCGTTGCTGTGGCAGGCGGTCTGGGAGTTATCATCCCGCCGAGTATTCCATTTATCATGTATGCGATGGCGACGGGTGAATCAGTCAGTGATCTGTTTTTAGCAGGAATCGTACCTGGAATGATGATCAGTGCACTGCTGATCTTTTATGCATATTATTACTGCCGCCATCATGGAGAAGACAGAGAAAAGATCCAGGCAAAAATGAATCAGCTCAAAGAAAAAGGTTTCTTCAATATTTTAAAAGAGAGCATCTGGGCACTGCTCAGTCCGGTGATCGTACTTGGCTGTATTTATACCGGTGTGGCATCACCGACAGAGGCGGCTGTCATTTCTGTATTTTATTCTTTATTTGTCAGTCTGTTTATTTATAAGTCCATTAAAGTAAAACAGATCTGGGGCATTATGGTGGAGGCGATGAAGACCTATGCACCGATCTTATTTATCCTTGCAACATCGACGGCATTTTCGCGTGTACTTACGCTGATGCAGGTTCCGCAGGATGTCAGCGCATGGATCATGACACATTTTTCAAATGAGATCGTACTGCTTCTTGTGATCAATGTGGTACTCTTGATCGTTGGTATGGTCATGGATACGACTCCGGCGATTCTGATCTTAAGCCCGATCTTACTGCCGATCGTGCAGCATGTTGGAATGAATCCGATCCACTTTGGTGTCATGATGATCGTAAACCTTGCAGTTGGATTTGTTACACCTCCGGTCGGTGTCAATCTGTTTGTGGCAAGTTCGCTTACGAATGTGCCGATGATGCAGATCGCAAAAAAAGCAATGCCAATGATCGGATATTTCCTGCTTGCACTGCTTTTGATCGCATTTATTCCGGCAATCAGTCTTTGTCTGCTTTAAAAGGAGGGCAAATAATTGAAAAATTATAAGAAAAAAATAGTGTGCGGAGTGCTTGCAGGTGCGGTACTTTTGATGAGCGGCTGCGGAAATAAAGACGCACAGGATCAGGTGAGAGTACAACGGTATGCATGGCCGCTTGGAAGTTCGAGTCCGGAGGATACAGTCACACAGATCTATGCGGAGAAATTTGCTGAGGAAGTGGAACGCTTAAGTGATGGAACTATGCTGATTTCTGTTTATCCAAACAGTGTACTTGGCGGAGACAGGGAATTATTAGAATCCTGTAAAGAAGGGGATATTCCTTTTGTGGTACAGAACACGGCACCGCAGGTAACTTTTATGCCGGATGTTGCAGTATTTGATATGCCGGCAGTGTTTGAAACCATCGATGAAGTGCGGGAACATGTGGATAACCCTGACTTCCTTTCCATGATGCAGCAGGTATATGGAGATGCAGGATATGTTCTTTTGGGATATGCCGATCAGGGATTCCGTGTCATGACGACAAACCGTAATGTACAGTCTATTTCTGATTTTAAGGGACAGAAGATCCGTACCATGGAAAACTCCTATCATATGGCTTACTGGAAAGCGCTTGGTGCAAGTCCGACACCGATGACATTTTCAGAGGTTTATATCGGGTTACAGCAGGGAACCATTGATGCGCAGGAAAATCCATACGAGGTTATTGTTTCTAATAAGTTGTATGAACAGCAGGACTATGTTGTTGAGACAAACCATCTGCCACACCTGATCTCACTGATCGTCAGTGATGAGTTTTTTGAAGGTTTAACAGATGAACAGCAGGAGATTATCCGGGAAGCTGCGGAGACGGCAAAAGAATATGCCAGAGAGCAGTCGGATGAGCGTATCGCATCCCGTATCCAGACAATTGAAGAGAGCGGTACAAAGATCATTTCACTGAGTGATGAGATGTATAGCCAGATCCGGGAACTTTGTAAACCTGTGTATGAGTCGATTGAAAACAATGTTTCTGAAGATCTGATTGATGCATATCTTGGTGATATGAAAGATGTGGTTGAATAAAAAGCTGTAAAAAATGATATCATCCACTTTAAAACATAAATACTTTAAAGTGTTAAAATATTTTGCTTGCGGAATGAAAGGTATCTTGTTATAATGCTTTTTATAGAATAAAGAGGAAAGTGCAGGTAAATTATAATGGATAAGATAGAAGCAATCCGTGAGAAAATTGGAGAATGTGATGATATCATCATCGAACAGCTTGCAGTTCGAATGTCATATATACAGGAAATTATTTCTTATAAGAAAGCAACCGGTATTCCAATCTTACAGCCGGAACAGGAGAAGAAACAGACCGATGCATTAAAGAACAAACTCGGTGACAATGAGTTCGAGGAAGAGATCCTTGATATTTTCAAATATATCATGAAAAACAGCCGCCGTATCCAGGCAAAGAGCCTGTTTGATTACAATATTTTCCTGATCGGATTCATGGGAGCAGGAAAGAGTACGATCGCCGGTGAGCTGAAAGATAAACTTGAAATGGATCGTGTGGAGATGGATCAGATGATCGTAGAAAAACAGGGTATGTCCATTTCTGAGATCTTTGATGAATACGGTGAGGCATATTTCCGTAACTTAGAGAGTAATACTTTAATCGAAATGCAGAAGAGAAAACAGACGATCGTTTCCTGCGGTGGTGGTGTTGTCATGAGAGAAGAGAATACCGATCACATGAAAAAGAATGGACGTGTCGTACTTCTGACTGCAAAACCTGAGACGATCTATGAGCGTGTCAAAGACAGTGATGAACGCCCGATCCTGAACAATAACATGAATGTTGAGTTTATCAGCAGCCTGATGGACAAACGAAAAGACCGTTATGAGGCTGTTGCAGATATTACAGTTGCCACTGATGGAAAAAATGTCACGCAGATCTGTGAGGAGATCATTTCCAAACTGATCGCGTTGGATAATGCAAAAGAGTCAGAAGTATAAGTTTGATTTATGATATGATGAAAAAAGCTATCGCATAAATTGCGGTAGCTTTTTTCGGGTATTATGATGTGATTGGGTTAAATATGATGGGAGCTACGTGATAAATGATGGTTCGGGTGTGATTTGAGTTCCCCGGCGAAGGGGCGCAGTTTTGTGAGTGGCAAATTGCATCAAGCCGGGACTGTTTTGTTTCGTTGTCCGAAAATAAGGCAAGCTAAGTCAGCCTGATTTAGTGTTTCTCGGAGTGACGTGTGCGTCTTAAACGCCCCGTCCAGGGGCATTAAGACTTGTGCTGCCATCCGTGGCAACACAACACTGTATCGTGAACAGGCAGACTAAGATTGTCTAATTTTCTCCCAAAGTCACAAAACGAATCCTGGCTTGATGCAATTTGCCAGCCGCTAAGTTGTGAACCACCCTTCGCCGGGGAACTCATTTTACACCCTTGGCGGTACGTAAATTTTTATGGTGTTCATTTCAAAACTGTCGAAATAAACAAATTGTGGTGATTATGGAAAAATTTAAAATATTTCGTATTATTGGTTTGGCAGTCTGTGAAATGATTCGTGTAATGCAATGTGGCAGATAAAAATTCTGGCAGGTCATTAGGCTGAATATCAATTTCAAATGCACTAAAGCGTAATCAGCTTATACTGGTCACGTCCCAGTCCGATCTTCACTGCATGAGAAATGCAGCTTCTCCACTCCGTATCCGGATGTGTCATATGGAAATGATCGTGATCTTCCTCATTGCCATGAACTTTTATATTTTCACCAAGGACACTGTTTTCCACCGGAGTCATCTGGTTGCACAGATCAGCACAGGCAACGTCAAGTGCGACCGGATCGAAAGATGCTAACATACCGACATTTGGAATGATCGGAATATCGTTTTCTGCATGACAGTCACAATTGGGTGAAACGTCGCAGATCAGTGAAACATGGAAACACGGACGGTCTTTGCAGACAGCTAAACTGTATTCTGCCATCTTATAGTTGAGCATGGCGATGGAATCATTGTAATCAGCAGCGATCGCATCCTTCGGACATACAGCTAAGCAGCGCCCGCATCCGACACATTTATCATGATCGATCGATGCTTTATGATCTTTAAACTGTGGTGCACCGTGCGCACAGATCCGGCTGCAGGCACCACATCCGACACATAAGGACTGGTCTACACTTGGTTTGCCATCGCAGTGCTGCTCCATTTTTCCGGCTCTTGAACCACATCCCATGCCGATGTTTTTGAGTGCACCGCCAAAACCTGCCATCTCGTGACCTTTGAAATGCGTCAGGGAAATAAAAACATCTGCATCCATGATGGCATGTCCGATCTTTGCTTCTTTGACATATTCACCGTCGATCGGAACGATCGTCTCATCCGTACCTTTTAAGCCGTCACCGATGATGACATGGCATCCGGTCTGGTAAGGGGAAAATCCATTGACATAAGCTGTCTCAAGATGGTCTAAGGCATTTTTACGGCTGCCGACATATAAAGTATTGCAGTCAGTGAGGAAAGGTTTTCCACCTAGTTCCTTGACATAATCGGCAACGACTCTGGCATAATTCGGACGAAGAAATGCAAGATTGCCATATTCACCGAAATGTATTTTGATCGCTGCGTATTTGTCAGTAAAATCGATCGTTTCAAAACCGGCTGTTTTCATAAGACGGTGTAATTTCTGGAGCAGATTTTCATGCTCTGTTGCTTTAAAAGATGTAAAATAAACGTTTGATGTTTCCATACTGTGTGCCTCCTGTACGTTTCATATAAGGGGAGTGCCCGCTCCCGGATATATGATATTTATTATCTATAATTATATAAGAAAAATATAGAAATGTCAGTAGAAAAAATGTCAGATTATGCTATACTAAAGTACAGAATGTTACTGTTTACCCGAAGCGCAGAGTAAGAAAACGGAGGAAAATCCGATGAAACAGCAGAGCAAACCAAAGAAAAGCAAAAAAGAAAACAATCATATGCCGGGCGATTGGTTATATTTTGCACCTGAAAATGTGACAGTACGTCATATTTTTGATGTGCTTACAAATGCAAATGATGATACAATAACAGCATCTTATGAGGTAGAGATCTGGGAGGATGCTGGTGTATTGGAAGTAGGATTAAGTGATGGAGCAACGCTTGATATTGAACAGACAGAGATTCCGGCAAAAGATGAGATCACAGCGGCATTTGCGAAAGAACATGGATGTGAGTGTGTATTTCTTGTTACCATAAAACCGGAAGAATTTGATATCGCAAAGAATGCAATGCAAAAGATCGTGGCTTCTTTAGGCGGACTTTTCTGCGGAGACACCGAGGATTTTACACCAGTATTGTAGTAGAAAAGAGGAAGAATATGACAGAAAAATTATACGATCAGGATGCATATGCAGTAGAGTTCGATGCAAAAGTTTTATCCTGTGAGGCATATCATGATAAAGATGAGAGTGGTTACCATGTTGTATTGGACAGGACACTTTTCTTCCCGGAAGAAGGCGGTCAGAGTCCTGATAAAGGAACGATAAACGGCATAGAGGTGACTGATGTACAGATCAAAAAAGATGTGGTCACACACAGTTTAAAAGAACCGCTTGCTGTTGATGAAAATGTACATGGAAAGATTGACTGGACACATCGTTTTAACAATATGCAGCAGCATTCCGGTGAGCATATATTTTCCGGGATCGTACACAGCAGATTTGGATATGACAATGTCGGATTTCATTTAAGCGACAATATAGTTACAATGGATTTTAATGGTGTCCTGACCGCAGATGAGGTCAAAGAGATAGAGACGGCAGTCAATGATGTGATCGTAAAAAATCTCCCTGTGGAAATTACTTATCCGGCAAAAGAAGAACTTGCAGCACTTGATTACCGCAGTAAGATCGAGATCGAGGGACAGGTGCGTATCGTGACGATCCCCGGCGTGGACGTCTGTGCCTGCTGTGCACCGCATGTAAAGCGTACAGGTGAGATCGGAACACTCAATGTACAGAGCCTTTCTAATTATAAAGGTGGTGTCAGAATCAGTATTTTAAGCGGTTTTCGTGCCTTAGAGGAGGAACAGAAAAAATCACAGATCATTTCAGCAATTTCCGGTACACTTTCTGCGAATCAGGAGCTGCTTCCACAGCTTGTGGAAAAATTAAAACAGTCCAACCAGGATCTGAAATACAAACTGGCACAGGCAAAGCAGAAACTCATTGATCAGAAGATCAAAGAGATTCCAGCAGAACAGGAAAATGTACTTTTGTTTGAGACAGATCTTGATACACCGGTCATGCGTAATGCCATCAATGGGCTTGTGGAAGCACATGACGGGATCTGCGGTATTTTTGTGGAAAAAGAAGACGGTGGTTATAATTTTATCATCGGAAGTAAAACAAAGGACTGCAGGGAGATTGCCGCCCTGCTCCGCGAAAAAACCGGTGCACGAGGTGGCGGAAGTGCGGCAATGATTCAGGGATCTGTCACTGCAGATGAGAAAGTGTTAAGGGAAATATTGATCTGATGTGTATACAGTATGTGTGAATGGCAGCGGTTGTCAGTGCGTTAACAGCACGATATGATTTATCGGATTTTTTACAGCAGTATGTGTGGAAATGGGGAAACTTCAATGGAATTAAGTCAGAAACTGGAACAACTGATTGAAAAATCAGTAGAAAAAAAGGAGATTGCCGGAGCGAATATTCTGGTCATACAGGATGGAAAGGAAAAGGCATTTGCAGCAGGCGGACATGCAGACATTAAAGCAGGCAGAAAATATGAACGTGATACCATAGTACGGCTTTATTCCATGTCAAAACCGGTTACATCTGCTGCTGCCATGCTTTTAATGGAGCGGGGGCTTCTTGATCCGGGAGCTTTTGTGGAAGAATTTCTGCCGGGATTTCACAATGCGATCGTTGCAGAAGGAGGAAAACTGGTTTCGGCGGAGAAACCGGTCAGAATCTGTGATCTGCTCAATATGACATCAGGTCTGATGTATGGTGGAGATATCACGAGCGTCTGTTCCATGGAGACGGAAAAACTTTTTGACCGGATCAAAGAACATTTATATCTGGAAGATGCGCTGACTACGCAGGAGATTGCAAACCGTCTTGGTCTGATACCGCTTCAGTTCCAGCCTGGAGAAAGTTTTCAGTATGGTACATCTGCGGATGTACTTGGAGCAGTCATTGAAGTGATCAGTGGAAAGTCTTTTGGAGAATTTTTAAAAGAAGAATTTTTTGAGCCGCTTGGCATGAAAGACACTGCATTTTATGTGCCGCAGGAGAAACAGAACCGTCTTGCAAAAGTGTACCAGAGGACGGAAGATGGACTAAAACTTTATACGGAAGATCATCTTGGCATCATGAATGCAATGAAACAGGAACCGGCATTTGAATCGGGTGGCGCAGGACTGGTTTCAACGTTAGATGATTATGCGAAGTTTGCGTCAATGTTAATGCAGGATGGCTCTTATCAGGGAAAACAGATATTAAAAACGCAGACAGTACGATATATGACAAATGGATCATTAATGCCTTGGCAGCAGGAAGTATTAGATCAGTGCTGGGAGGGGATTCGCGGATATACCTATGCCAATTTATTGAGAATCCAGAAAGATCCTGGAAAATCCCCGCTGTTTACTTCAATAGGAGAATATGGCTGGGATGGATGGCTTGGGGCATATTTCTGCAACAGCCCAAAAGACGGTCTTACGATGCTGCTTACCATGCAGCTTAAGGATGCGGGAACGACATCATTGACAAGACGTTTAAAGAATGTGATCTGGAGTGAGCTTTGCGGAGGAAGACAGAAATGAATTTTGACTTTATGATGGAATGCGAGATAAAAGATCCGAAAATCAAGACTGCGTACGATGAAATTTACAAAGAGCTTGTGGAAGCAGAAAAGCACTACTGGAAGGAACCACAGCAGAGCGGGATTTTGTTCCGTAAAACGGCAGAGCGGATATGCCGCTTTTATAATGATTATTATGAGATCGGATTTTCGGAAGGTACACTGTTAGAAGAGTTTTTATGTTATACCGACAAAGAAGAGCATAATGTTTTAGTGAGCCGTTTTTTCAGCACTGTCAAGGATCAGAGGGATCGTCTGAATAAATTAAGAGTGCTTGGAGATGACTGTATCTGGGGGGAAGAAGGACCGGACCGTGGAATGGAATTTTGTGACCGCATGGCACAGGATGCAGAGAAAATGGCAGATGCGATGATGGAAGTCATTAAAGACATGTGCAGGCATTTTAATGGCAGAACAGATGTAGATGACAGATTTTTTTTCGTTGACTGGGTACCGGATTATTCAGAAGAAGAAAGATTTCCCAAAAAAGAAGAAGAAAAAAAGAGCAGGCCTTCTATTTTTTCAAGATTTTTTTGTGGAAAAAGCAGTACATAAAGAGGACATGATTTGAAGAATAAGATAAAAAACAGGATATCGAATGCGTATTGTATTTTCTACGCAGGAAATAAGTGATACAGGGCATTGTGTGCGTTTTTTTACATCGCATATGGCTGTCTGGGTATATGCGGATGACAAGCTGATCTATTCGGTGGAACAGTTACACTCGGTTTTTGGCAATTCGCCGGGAGTGATATGGAATTTTGTGGATGTACCGTCAGAGACAGAACAACTTACTGTGATCGTCCGGGCAGCATATCCGCAGGTCCGTCAGAAAAAGATTGATTTTTATGCCGGGGATACCGGACGGATGTATAAATATTTGTTATACAGTTCAGGAGCCGAGGTTATTGTCAGCCTGCTCGAAATTATGGTGGGTGTTGTTTTAATCGGATACTGGCTGATGGCGCATAAAAGAGTTCCAATCGAACGTGATATTTCATATTTTGGTGTCTTTGCGTTATTGACGGGGATATGGTCTTTTAATGAAACAAAGATGGCAACGATCCTGATTCCAAGCCGGACGGCATGTGCATTTGTTTCGGCAGTTTCACTGATGTTGATGATACCGCCGTTTGTTCAGTTTATGAAGTGTTTCTGGAAAATAAAAGACAGATGGATTTCAGAGACGATCTGTGTCATGGCATATCTTAATTTTGTTATTCAGATGCTGCTTCAACTGACAGGAATCCTGGGATTAAGACAGATATCATTGGAAGATTTGGTGTGCTGACCGGTCTGTATAACCGTAATTCTTATGATGAATGGGTAAAAGAAAAACAACAGGCAGATGGAACACTGATCGTGACATTTGACCTGAATAATTTAAAACACTGCAATGATACGATGGGGCATGCGATGGGTGATTCTTATATCAAAAATGCTGCTGAGATCATTTCGCGTGTATTTGGCAGCCATGGAAGATGTTACCGCATTGGTGGTGATGAGTTCTGCGTTGTCATTCAAAACAGGGGTGGTTTTGATCTGGAAGAAAGACTGAAAGAACTTGAATTGGAACAGCAGGAGTTTAATCAGAGCCATACGATTCCAAAGATACAGATTGCTTATGGTTTTGCCGGATTTGATGCAGAGAAGGATATGGATTTCGAAGCGGCGAGATCCCGTGCAGATGTTAAAATGTATGAAAAGAAAAGAGCATTAAAAGGAGGGGGCAGATAATGTCCCCTTCGTTTTTGTTTCTTAAAAAGTACCGGCGTTAGACTTTAAAATTGTTTCTTTAGCGTGTATAATAAAAAGAAGTGGAAAAAAAGAAGAAAGGCACAGGTCACGAAGATGCAGCAGTGCAAAGAAAATGACAATATCATGAATTATGATACGGTGCGCTTAGATGATGAAAATAATGCAATTATTATCATCGATCAGACGAAACTTCCGGGAAAGATAGAGCTGATCGCTTTAAAGACAGCGGAAGAGATCTGGGATGCCATTTACCTGCTTAAGGTAAGGGGAGCTCCGGCGATCGGGGTTGCAGCGGCATTTGGAATCTATCTTCTGGCAAAACAGAGCGGCGCGGCAGATTATGATACTTTTCATGATGAGTTTATAAAACAGAAAGAGTATTTAGAATCTGCAAGACCGACAGCGGTTAATTTAAGCTGGGCGCTTAACCGGATGCAGGGCGTTTTAGAAGCGCATGCCGATGAGAATGTGGCGAGAATCAAAGAATATTTAAAAGAAGAGGCAATAGAGATCTGGCAGGAGGATATCCGTGTCTGCAGAAAGATCGGCGAATATGGTCTGACACTGGTAAAACCGGGAGATGGCATTTTAACCCACTGTAATGCCGGACAGCTTGCAACCAGCAAGTATGGCACGGCAACAGCACCGATCTATCTTGGGGAAGAAAAGGGCTATCATTTTAAAGTGTTTGCAGATGAGACAAGACCACTGTTACAAGGGGCAAGACTGACGGCATTTGAATTACAGTCCTCCGGAGTGGATGTTACCCTGATCTGTGATAATATGTCTGCAACGGTTATGAAAAATGGATGGGTCAATGCAGTATTCGTCGGCTGCGACCGCGTGGCAGCGAACGGTGATACGGCAAACAAGATCGGAACATCCGTGGTTGCAGCAGTAGCAAAATATTATAATGTACCGGTTTATATCTGTGCACCGACTTCAACGATCGACCTTAATACAAAGACAGGAGCCGATATTAATATCGAGCAGCGTCCGGCAGAGGAAGTGACTGAGATGTGGTACAAAGAGCGCATGGCACCAAAGGATGTAAAGGTGTTTAATCCGGCATTTGATGTGACAGATCATGAACTGATCGCTGGAATTGTGACGGAATACGGAATCGCACGGGCACCTTATACGGAGTCATTGCAGGAGATATTTAAAAAGCGGGCACAGGAATCAGAAAGATAAGATTGGGCAGAATAAAATATCTGCAGGAATGAAGATAAAAAGGAGTGTATGAGACATGGCAGAAAATAGTAGTTGCAGCAGCGCATCAAGCTGTAGCAGGGAGAGCTGTGAAGGCTGTCCGAGCAAAGCAAAAGGTGGAAACGGAATCGCAAAAGAACCGATGAATCCATCATCCAATGTAAAAAAAGTAATCGGAGTTGTCAGCGGAAAAGGTGGAGTCGGCAAATCGTTTGTGACGGCATCACTTGCATGTGCAATGAAACAGGCCGGCTATAAAGTTGGCATCATGGATGCGGATATCACAGGACCATCCATTCCGAAAATGCTCGGTGTACATGGTCAGGTTGTAGGTACAGAGGAGGGAATGATCCCGCTTGAAGCAGAAAACGGTATCAAAGTAATGTCCGTCAATCTGCTTTTGGATAATGAGGAAGACCCGGTCATCTGGAGAGGACCTGTGATCGCAGGTGTGGTAAAACAGTTCTGGAATGAGACTGTCTGGGGAGATATTGATTACTTATTTGTTGATATGCCGCCAGGAACTGGTGATGTGCCGCTTACGGTATTCCAGTCACTTCCGGTCGATGGTATTGTGATCGTTACCTCACCGCAGGAACTGGTGCAGATGATTGTCAAAAAGGCATACAATATGGCAGAAATGATGCATGTTCCGGTACTGGGACTGATCGAGAATTTCAGTTATTTAAAATGCCCGGACTGTGGCAGGGAGATCAAATTATTCGGTGAGAGCCATATTGAGGATGTTGCAGCAGAGCTGACACTTCCGGTATTTGGAAAGATTCCGTTAGATCCTGCATTTGCAGAAAAGGCAGACGAAGGAAAATTCTATGAGACAGAAAATCCTTACCTGCAGACAGCAGTCAGAGCACTTTCTGCAATGAACCGTATCATGTAAAATAATTACCACTTACCATAGGAAAACGAACCACTTGGTGTAAAAACATTTACATCAGGTGGTTCGTTTTTTATAATGATCTTGTCAGTAAGAAAGAAAACCGGTTTGCTTTAAGTACAAAAATGGGTTGCAGATGAAAAGCAGTACAGTACTGGAGAATGATATGAAAAATTAAAGATTTTTCATACGCAAGATTTGTGCTTCGCACAAACTTGTGATGCGCTTAAAAGCAGCGCAAGAATGGAGATTAGTATGAAAATCAAAATCGAAATGGATGAGCAGGTGGCAGAGGAAGAAGTCATCATCCGCTGCCGTGGTATGACAGAACAGATCGCAGCCATACAAAAAGCAGTCAGTGAAGCGGCTGGTGCAGTTCAGAAGATGGTTCTATACAAAGGAAATACCGAGTATTATCTGCCGATGAACGACATATTGTTTTTTGAGACGGCAGACAGTGGAGTGGTGGCACATACGGGGAATGATCTGTATGAGGCAAGATACAAACTGTATGAACTTGAGGAAATTCTTCCTGGATTTTTTATGAGAGTGTCAAAGTCGACAATCTTAAATACCACCCATATTTTTTCCATCAACCGGAATCTGACGGCGTCGAGCGTTGTGGCATTTGAGAATACACACAAAAAAGTATATGTGTCAAGGTATTATTACAAACCATTGATCAGAAAATTAGAAGAAAGAAGGTTATGTCAATGAAAAAGAAAAATATTGCATGGGGACTGTTTTTTGTATTTCTTGCAGCGGTATATTTAGTGACCAGCAGTACCGGGATTGAAATCGGTGTTGGTTTACCCGGTATTTTTATGACGATCATGTTTGTCTGGCTGTTCGTGGATGGAATAAGAGAAGTAAACTTTTATTCCATGACGTTTGCAATTGCATTTATCTGTATTATTTACAGAAAACCTCTTGGCCTGGAAAGACTGAATCTGACAAACTGGACGATACTTGGTGCAGCATTGCTTTTAAGCATTGGACTTTCGATGATTTTTAAAGATGTCCGGAGAAAGAAAAATTCCTGGGAAAAAACGATAAACTGGGATGAAAAAACAGGTGCATCAGACAGTGAACAGTGCAGCGGAGAGCATATCCGCTGTGAAAATAATTTTGGTTCTGCGATTCGTTATATCAATTCGGATCATTTCTGTGATGCGCGGCTTGAAAACAATTTCGGAAGCATGAGTGTTTATTTTGATAATGCAATGATCGCAGGGGATGCTGCATCAATTGAGGTGGAAAACAATTTTGGAGAGACCAATCTTTATATTCCAAAAGAATGGAAAGTACAGAATGAACTGAGACATTCTTTCGGAGCAGTGGAAGCGATAGGACACAGTGAAGGAAGCAGTGTTGCGGCACTGTATCTGCGCGGAGCGGCGAATTTTGGCGTGATTAAGATTCATTATATTTAGCAGATAAAAAATGTAACAGGTGAAAATCATAAGAAAGAAAAATGCGGTATCCGTGTGTTTGCAGATACCGCATTTTTATTTATTACAACTGATTATTTACTCCTCGTCATCTGCATAGCTTGTATCTTCATGCAGATTCGGGATCATATCAAGACCGCGGTTTGCATCGATCTTTGGATCTTTGCCAAAATGATAATCATTACCTGGCAGGATCGCATTTAAAAGAATACCTGCGATCGCAGCGATCGCTAAGGATGTGAGTGTGATGGAAGTTCCGGCAACGGTAAAAGTAAGACCGTCCGAAAAACCAAGACCACATACAAAGATGACACCTGCGATGATAAGGTTTCTTGATTTTGTAAAATCAACGTGGTTTTCTACTACATTCCGGACACCGATCGCTGAGATCATGCCGTAGAGCATAAAGCTGACACCACCGATGATCGCAGATGGCATGGAACCGATCACCTCAGCCATTTTTGGAATGAAACTTAATATGATCGCATAGCATGCTGCGAGACGGATGACTTTCGGATCGTGAACCCGGCTCAATTCAAGAACACCGGTATTTTCACCGTAGGTCGTGTTGGCAGGACCACCAAAGAATGCCGAGAGTGCAGTTGCAAGACCATCTCCGATCAATGTGCGGTGCAGCCCCGGATCTTCGATAAAATTCTGATCTACAGTTGCAGAGATTGCGGAGATATCTCCGATGTGTTCCATCATGGTTGCAAGAGCAATCGGAGCCATCACAAGGATGGCAGAGATATTGAATCTGCAGATGGAAAATGCAGGAACACCAACCCAGGAAGCTGCCGCAATATTTGTAAAATCGAGAATTGCAGAGCCATCCGCATTTGTCATGCCAAGTGCGTTAAAGATAAGAGCTGCACAGTAGGAAATGATAACACCCATCAGGATCGGGATGATCTTAAACATTCCTTTTCCCCAGATATTAAAAATGATAATGACTGCAAGTGCGATCAGTGCTAAAAGCCAGTTTTTGGATGCGTTATTTACAGCAGAGCCGGCAAGGCTTAAACCGATGCAGATAATGATCGGACCGGTAACGACCGGTGGCAGGAAACGCATGACTTTTTTGACGCCGGCAAGTTTGATGATCAGTGCAAGGATCAGATATAAAAGTCCGGCAACGACAACTCCGCCGCAGGCATAGGACAGTTTGTCAGCATTTGACATATCGGCAAACACACCGGAATCCATGGAAGCGATCGTTGCATATCCACCTAAAAATGCAAAAGAAGAACCAAGAAAAGCCGGAACTTTAAATTTGGTGCAGAAGTGGAAAAATAAGGTGCCGATACCGGCGCAGATCAAAGTGACCTGTACATGCAGTACATCTTCCCCGAAGTAACTGTTGACTAAGATCGGGACAAGAATGGTTGCGCCGAACATGGCGAACATGTGCTGCAGACCGAGCAGCAGCATCTTTGGCATGCCAAGAACTGAGGCATCGCGAATGGGTTCATTGTTCTGATTAGATTGATTCATAAAATCCTCCTTTGTTTTGCGGAGCAAAATGCGACTGCCTATGCAGGAGCAGAAGATTTTCCTCCTTTGTTTTGCGGTTTTATCCCATAAGAAACGCACCTTCGATGGAAAGTGCGTTGTGGAATCAAAATTGGGTTGTATCAGTATTTGTATAACTGCGGACTGGAATCCGGTTCAATTCTCCGGTACAGTCCAGATAAAAAATAACGAGTGTTTCTGTCTGGTAAGGAACAACCCAGAGGGATGCGATGCCAAACGAGCAGAGAATTAATAACCCATATCCGATAAAACTGAGCATAATATAAAGCAGACGCATACGGTTGCCGTGCATGAGAAGTCTGCATTCTTTGAATACCTCACGGCATTTTAACTTAGGATGATCGAGCGTAATATATCCGATAAAATGATAGGTAAGCATAAAATAGCAGCTTAAGATCAGGGAAAGAATACCGGTTACTATTGTGATCACAATAGAAGTAAGTGAAAAATCTACGATTACTGCATAAGTAAAACTGCCGATCACAGGAAGCATGGAGACAAAGATCATCAGCAAAAATATAAATCCTGCGATAAAAAAGCGGTCGGTATTTCTTTTGAATGGATCAAAAATATCACGAAGTCTGAAATCATTTCCGCGTGTCATGGACAGATGGACTTTTGCTACACCACATCCTAATACAAAACTGACAACGGATATGAGAAGTTCTGCGATCAGTGAGATCACAAGCTGCATATTTGTCGGATTATCGCCCATGGAAAAGGAAAAAGGAGATTCGATCACAGTTGCGATCAGTGTTGTGGCAACAAAAGCTGCCATAGGAATACGGTATCTGTCATTTAAAATATCACGTGCAATACGTTTGAGTTCTTTTGATGTGCGTTTCATTCAGTGAATAACTCCTTTTAGATCATACAGCAGTTCTGCTGCGATTAGAATAAATTATAGCATAGGTGGCAGGGGGTTGTATAGATACGGATTTCTGATATAATGTGGAGAATGGAAAAAAGAAACACTTATGAACAGAAAAAAATAGATGACATTTTATATATTCTTGGTCTGAGCAGCGCAGCCATCTGCTGCATGTATCTGCTCATTTCTCAAATAACTGGCTTTCGTATTGAAAACTATCTCTACCCATGCCTGTTCCACGCCGTAACCGGCTATTACTGTCCGGGCTGCGGAGGAACCAGAGCGGTACGTGCCCTCTTTCAGGGACATTTTCTGATATCATTTTTTGAGCATCCGTTTGTGTTATACGCAGCGGTATTATGTGGATGGTTTCTGATCAGCCAGACAATTGAGCGGCTCTCACAGCATAAACTATCAGTTGCAATGCACTATAAAGACCGGTATCTCTGGATCGGACTTGCGATTCTTATTGTTAACTGTGCGATAAAAAATTTGGTTCGGTTTTTCTGGGGTATAAATCTTTTATAAAATTTAAAGCCGCTATTTATTTAAAATATCAGAACTCAATTCTGCGGAAACAGCATATTATAATCAATTCCTAAAGACTTGCAGCTCTCCCGCATCATATTTTCAATGCCGCCATAATAAACGTTGGCGAATACGACGGAATAGATTAACAGCAGAATAATGATACCAAGTGCTACGCTGCTTAAAGCAAGTCCAAGTTTGGCACGGCTGCTAAAAGTTGTCTCACCGCCGCGTGAGAGCAGTGCAAATACAATGCCGAGTGCCCCGCAGATCAGTGCAGGATAAACCAGACAAAATGTTGATAGTGCAATGATGCCCATGATAAAGGAAAGATTTTCCATATGTTTTGAACGCCGGTCTGGCATTGGTCTGTAAAATTGATGATCCATAAAAATCTCCATTCTTGCAAATACTAACAATAGTGTATCATGCAATGTGGAAAAAAACAACGCCACCTTGAATCCATGTGGATATTTCGCTATAATAGATATACTGTGCCGGAGAAAAAATGGAGACCGGTGAAAGAAAAAGGAGCAGCTATGGATATTATTGCAAAGATTTCCGAAGAACTCGGAATCAGTAAAAATCAGACTGAAGCAGCTGTAAAGCTGATCGACGAGGGAAATACAATTCCATTTATCGCCCGTTACCGTAAGGAGGCAACCGGAGCACTCAATGATGAGGTACTTCGTAACTTATATGAGAGACTGACTTATTTAAGAAATCTCGAAGAACGTAAAGAGACGGTTCTTGCAAGCATCGAGGAACAGGGAAAACTGACCGATGAGTTAAAAGCACAGATATTAGCGGCAGAGACGATGGTCGTGGTGGAAGATCTGTATCGTCCTTATAAACCAAAACGCCGCACCAGAGCAACGATCGCGAAAGAAAAAGGGTTAGAGCCGCTTGCCAGTATCATTACCCTGCAGATGTTAAATACATCTTTAGAGGAAGAAGCAGAAAAATTTGTTGATCCGGAAAAAGAAGTGATGAGTGCCTCAGATGCGATCGCAGGAGCAAAAGATATCATTGCAGAAAGTATTTCAGACGAGGCAGATTACCGAAGCCGTATCCGTGATCTGACTGTTAAAAAAGGATGTTTGGTTTCTGCTGCGAAAGATCCTGAGGCAGAGTCTGTTTACGAGATGTACTATGAATTTGATGAGCCGGTAGCAAAACTTGCAGGGCACCGTATTTTAGCATTAAATCGTGGAGAAAATGAAAAATTTTTAACAGTAAAGATTGAGGCACCGGTCGAGGATATTTTGCGATACCTTGAAAAAAAGGTGATCGTGCGTGACAATCCACAGACAACTCCGGTATTAAAAGAAGTGATAGAAGATGCCTATGACCGTCTGATCGCGCCAGCCATTGAGCGTGAGATCCGCAGTGACCTGACCGAAAAGGCAGAGGACGGGGCAATCAAAGTATTTGGCAAGAACTTAGAGCAGCTTTTGATGCAGCCTCCAATTGCAGGACAGGTTGTGCTTGGCTGGGATCCGGCATTCCGTACCGGCTGTAAACTTGCCGTGGTGGATCAGACCGGAAAAGTGCTTGATACCACAGTCATTTATCCGACCGCACCACAGAATAAGGTAGAAGAAGCAAAAGCAGTTTTAAAGAAGCTGATCTCAAAATATCATATTACGCTGATCTCGCTTGGAAACGGTACAGCATCCCGCGAGTCCGAGCAGGTCATTGTAGAGTTATTAAAAGAGATACCGGTGAAAGTGCAGTACATCATCGTCAACGAGGCAGGGGCATCTGTCTATTCTGCAAGTAAACTTGCAACGGAGGAGTTTCCGCAGTTTGATGTTGGACAGCGAAGCGCAGCATCCATGGCACGCCGTCTGCAGGATCCTTTGGCGGAGCTTGTAAAAATCGATCCGAAATCCATCGGTGTAGGTCAGTATCAGCATGACATGAACCAGAAAAAACTAAGTGAAGCACTCGGTGGAGTTGTAGAGGATTGCGTAAACAGAGTCGGTGTTGATTTAAACACTGCGTCGGCATCATTGCTTGAATATATTTCCGGCATCAGCAAGGCAGTTGCAAAAAATATTGTTGCATACCGTGAAGAAAATGGCCGTTTTGAGGCGAGAAACCAGCTTTTGAAAGTTGCAAAATTAGGACCAAAAGCATATGAGCAGTGTGCAGGTTTCCTGCGCATCAACGATGGAAAAAATCCGCTGGATGCAACAGGTGTGCACCCGGAAAGTTATGCAGCAGCAAAGACACTGTTAGAGCGTCTCGGATATACGACAGATGATGTGAAAGAACGCAGATTAGACGGCATTTCAGGGAAAATATCCGATTATAAAAAACTGGCGGAAGAGCTTGGGGTAGGCGAGATCACACTGCAGGATATCGTAAAAGAACTTGAAAAACCGGCGCGTGATCCAAGAGAGGATATGCCAAAACCGATCCTGCGCAGTGATGTGCTTGACATGAAAGATTTAAAACCTGGAATGATCCTGAAAGGAACAGTCCGGAATGTCATTGATTTTGGTGCATTTGTGGATATCGGAGTACATCAGGATGGTCTGGTACATATTTCACAGATGTGTGACCGCTTTATCAAACATCCACTTGAGGTGGTAAGTGTCGGTGATATTGTTGAGGTCAAAGTACTGGATGTTGATCTGAAAAAACAGCGTATTGCACTGACCATGAAAATTAATGGTTGACAGATACGCAAAAGATGCATACAATAGAACACGAAAAAAATAATATTAATTCTTCGGGGCAGGGTGATGCAGTAAGATTTGCAGATTCCCGACCGACGGTGATGTAGAGAGTGCTGATCTTATAGGATCAGATTCATTTACAAAGTCCGTGACCTGCTAAGGCAGCTGATCCGGTGAGATTCCGGAACCGACAGTATAGTCTGGATGAGAGAAGATAAGCATGTGAATGATAAGACGTCGGCAAAGACGTTTCTGTTACAATAAAACCCCGGATGATTTGTACATCCGGGGTTTTATTATGTAAACACGCTTACGATCCCTCGTATATTTTCCGAAAGAGAAAAGGAGACGAGTGAAATGGATGCAACAAACAAAACAGTAACCGTAAAAAGAGTCAATGTGAGATATCTGACGGTGACAGCAATGCTCTCAGCAGTGGCATATATCCTGATGTTTCTGGATTTTTCCGTGCCGTTTATGCCGTCATTTATCAAGATGGATCTCTCAGAACTTCCGGCACTGATCGGATCATTTGCCATGGGACCGCTCTGTGGCGTGATCATCTGTCTGGTTAAGAATGTTCTTCATCTGTTCATTACATCTACGGGTGGCGTAGGGGAACTTTCAAACTTTATTCTTGGTGTGGCATTTGTACTGCCGGCAGGACTTCTTTACAAACACAAAAAGACAAGAACGACCGCACTCATCGGTTCCGTACTTGGAGCAGTGATCATGGGAGCTTTCAGTGTAGTTTCTAACTACTTCCTTGTATATCCGGTATATTACAACTTCATGCCGCAGGAGGCAGTACTCGGAGCATATCAGCTGATCGCTCCGTCAATGAAGAGCATTTTACAGTGCCTGATCTGCTTTAACATGCCGTTTACCTTTGTCAAAGGAATGTTTTCCGTAGTCATTACATTTGTGACTTACAAACACATTTCTCCGATTTTAAAAGGAAGACAGTCATAAGCAGTGAAGCTGATTTCGGTATTTGCCGGTATCGGTAAAACAGCAACTTTGTTTTTCAGGAGAAAAGACGCAGGAAATGCGTCTTTTCTTTTTTTTCAAAAAATGTTATACTAAGCTGATTCTAAAATGGCGGGGGATTGACGATGAGATTGGAATTTGATATAACATTGACCGCAAAGGATATGTTTCGTTTTAACATGTACCAGACCTATACCGGTGCATCCGGATGGATTTCCGTGATCGCAGCAGTGATCTGCTTTATTGCGGCAGGTACGAAATATAGTGAACGCGGGTTGTCCTATGCAGTTCTTGGCAGTTTGCTTGGAGTGCTGATCTTATTTTATATGCCGGTCACACTTTATCTTCGCTCAAAACAGCGTATTGCAGCATCTGAGGTGTTGAAGAACAGCCTGCATTACTGCGTGGATGAAGAAGGAATAACTGTAAAACAGGGGGATGCAGACGCGAAGCTTTTGTGGGATCAGATTTATAAAATGGTGTCTACGAAAAATAATGTGCTGGTCTACAGTAACCGCATAAATGCTTATGTGATACCCAGGCAGCAGTTAGGGGAGAAATATCGCAGTCTTGCAGACCTTGCAAAGGATAAGCTGCCGAAGTACAGGGTAAAGTTGAAGTAAATGGAGGACGGAATGATGAAAGAAACCGTTTATGAGACATTTTCCGCAGCAGAGACACATGCGCTTGGAAAGAAGATCGGGGAGACGGCAGAACCGGGAGATGTGTATACACTAGTGGGAGATCTTGGCGTTGGAAAGACTGTCTTTACACAGGGAATCGCAGACGGACTTGGGATTACAGAACCGGTATCAAGTCCGACATTTACGATCGTACAGGTGTATGAAGAAGGCAGAATACCATTTTACCATTTTGATGTATACCGGATCGGTGATATCGAGGAAATGGATGAGATCGGCTACGAGGATTATTTTTACGGGGAGGGTTTGTGCATGATCGAGTGGGCAAACCTGATCGAAGAAATCCTTCCGGATAAACGATATGATGTGACGATTGAAAAGAATCTGGAAAAAGGTTTTGATTACCGGAAAATTACCATAAAAGAGCATGAGGGCTGCTAAAATAGTTTATTCATGCGGGAATGGAGCTTACAATGAAGATTTTGGGATTAGACAGTTCAGGACTTGTGGCAAGCGTGGCTATCGTATGTGATGATAACATGCTTGGAGAGTATACTGTCAATTATAAAAAAACACATTCACAGACACTTCTGCCAATGTTAGATGAAGTGGCAAAAATGATAGAACTGGATTTGAATACGATCGATGCGATCGCGATCGCAGGTGGCCCTGGATCATTTACCGGTCTTCGGATCGGCTCGGCAACTGCAAAAGGGCTCGGACTTGCATTAGATAAGCCGATCGTCAATGTGCCGACTGTTGATGCGCTTGCCTATAATCTGGTCGGACATGCAGGACTTGTGTGTCCGCTTATGGATGCCAGAAGAAATCAGACTTACACAGGTTTGTACTCTTTTGAAGGCAATGAGATGGAAGTGTTGAAAGAACAGTGTGCAGTTGGGATAGATGAAATTATTTCGATTGTAAATGAGTTTGAACAGCCGGTCACATTTTTAGGGGACGGAGTGCCGGTATTCAAAGAATATATTGCAGAAAACTGCAATGTGCCGTATACGTTTGCTCCTGCACATGTCAATAAACAGAGAGCAGGAGCCGTTGCAGCGCTTGGCATGAAATATTTTTCTGAGGGAAAAGCCACGACCGCTGCAGAGCATAAGCCGGAATATTTAAGATTGTCCCAGGCGGAGCGGGAACGAAAAGAGGGCGGATTAGCATGATCACAGTCAGAGCCATGCAGGTAAAAGATGCAGAACAGGTAAGCGAACTGGAAAGAGCCATTTTTTCACAGCCTTGGAGCTATCAGGGATTTGTGGATTCATTAAGTCTGCCGAATACGGTTTTTCTTGTCGCAGAGGAAAATAATAAGATCCTTGGTTATATTGGAATGTATCTTTCAATTGATGAAGGAGAAATTACCAATG
The DNA here is from genome assembly GCF_003470905.1 of Roseburia sp. AM23-20. Classification (NCBI taxonomy): domain Bacteria; kingdom Bacillati; phylum Bacillota; class Clostridia; order Lachnospirales; family Lachnospiraceae; genus Roseburia; species Roseburia sp. AM23-20. The sequence continues at coordinate 4,762 of NZ_QRHS01000026.1, read as the reverse complement.
TAGCGGTTGCACCGGAAATGCGGTGCAGGGGAATTGGCGGCATGCTGCTTGCGGAAGCGAAAAAAGAGGCTGAGAGCCGTTCAGTTGGCAAAATTGTACTTGAAGTCCGCTGCTCGAACGACAGTGCGATCCGCCTGTATGAGCGCAATGGGTTTGTGAATCATGGTGTGAGGAAAGGGTTTTATGAACTTCCGAAAGAGGATGCCTATATTATGATATATGGCCAGTAATTGTGACCGGCAGCCAGTAATTCCCACTACATAAGGTATGATATTGCTTATATAATATAGATATCTAGTGTACTGTACATGAATGTTACAGCATGCCGGGCATTCATAGAAAATGTCTGCCTGTATCACAGAATGGGAAGGCTTAAAAAAATGAGCAGAAAAGATCAGAAAATTTACTGTAACTGTTGTGGAAAAGTGATTTGTATGTTATCTGAAAAAGACCATACTTCATTTCTTACTGTGGAGAAGGAATGGGGATATTTTTCTGATAAAAAGGATGGACGGATACACAGAATGGATATCTGTGAGTCCTGTTATGAAAAAATGGTGGGAAAATTTGTGATACCGCCGGAGGAAGAACAGGTAACGGAATTTGTATAACCTGCATTTTGCTCCGCAAAACAAGGAGTAAAATCCTCTCCTCGCCAATGGGCTCGGATTTTGCTCCGCAAAACAAGGAGGATTGTATGTTAGACGTATGTCTTTTGGGAACTGCAGGGATGATGCCATTGCCGCACCGGTGGCTGACAGCGTCATTGATGCGTTATAATGGAAGCAGTTTACTCATTGATTGTGGGGAGGGAACCCAGATCGCGATCAAAGAAAAAGGATGGACATTTAAACCGATCGATGTGATATGTTTTACGCATTATCATGCGGATCATATCAGTGGATTGCCGGGATTACTCCTTTCTATGGGAAATGCAGAGCGGACAGAGCCTCTTACTATGATAGGACCAAAGGGATTAGAACGCGTGGTCGGGGCACTTAGAACGATCGCACCGGAACTGCCGTTTGAAATACGATATATTGAAATAACAGAACCGGAAGCCGATATAGAAATAAACGGATATCATATCCATGCATTCCGTGTTAACCATAATATTATCTGTTATGGGTATACGGTGGAGATCAGACGTGCCGGAAGATTCTCTGTGGAGCGTGCAAAAGAGCATGAGATTCCGCAGAAATACTGGAACAGACTTCAAAAAGGGGAAGAGATCACCACAGAAGATGGGGCGCATTATACCCCGGACATGGTGCTTGGTGCAGCGCGAAAAGGAATCAAAGTAACGTATTGTACCGATACAAGACCGACAGAATCATTGGTTGCTTCTGCAAAAAAATCAGATCTTCTGATCTGTGAGGGAATGTATGCAGAAAAAGAAAAAATCGCGAAAGCAAAACAATACAAGCATATGACATTTTATGAAGCGGCAGAAGTGGCAAAGAAAGCAGAGGCAACAGAGATGTGGCTGACACATTTTTCACCGTCACTTGTGCATGCGGAAGATTATATGCCGCGGGTAAGAGAGATTTTTCCTAACGCATTTCTCGGAAAAGATGGAAAGAGCGTGGAGCTGATGTTTGAGGAAGATTGAGAGGGGGATTCATATGAAAAAAAATGGACAGAAAATCATTTTTGCAGTTGTCTGTGTTGTGGTTATTATCGGACTTTTCTGGTATGCTACAACGAAAAAAGTCAATTCAGCGGAAAATAGTGATAACCTTACAGAAGTACAGAAAGTGATCACTAAAAATCTTGAAAAAAATTATCCGGAAACACCAAGAGAGGTTGTGAAATTTTACAATCGTATCATCACCTGTTTTTATGATGAGGAGTACACAGATGATGAGTTATATCAACTCGGAGATCAGGCAAGGCTTCTGATGGATGACGAGCTGCTTGAAAATAATTCCAGGGATGATTACTTTAAAAGCCTGAAAGCAGATATTGAAGACTATCATGATAAGTCGAAAAAAATAGAGTCCTCATCAGTATGCGGCAGCGATGAGGTGAAATATCAGAAGATTGATGGGGATGACTGTGCTTATGTGACGGCATCTTATTTTGTGGACGAAAATAAAAGTTTTACACGTACAAATCAGACCTATGTACTTAGAAAAGACAATGATGGAAAATGGAAGATTTTAGTATTTTATCAGACCGAAGGAGATACGGAAGATGAGTGACAGGGAGATAAAAATTCTTGCAATAGAAAGTTCATGTGATGAAACTGCAGCAGCAGTTGTGGTAAACGGCAGGGATGTAAGATCCAATGTGATCTCATCACAGATTGCGCTTCATACATTGTATGGTGGTGTCGTGCCGGAGATTGCTTCGCGTAAACATATTGAAAAGATTAATCAGGTCATTGAGCAGGCTCTTAGTGACGCTGATATGACATTAGATGACATTGATGCGATCGGTGTTACATATGGACCGGGACTTGTAGGAGCGTTGTTAGTCGGGGTTGCAGAGGCAAAGGCAATCAGTTATGCAAAAAATATTCCGCTGGTCGGAGTACATCATATCGAAGGGCATATCAGTGCAAATTACATCGAAAATAAAGATCTGGAACCACCATTTTTGTGTCTTGTTGTATCCGGGGGACATACACATCTTGTAAAGGTTTTGGATTATGGAAAATATGAGATATTAGGACGAACAAGGGATGATGCGGCCGGAGAGGCGTTTGATAAAGTTGCAAGAGCGATCGGACTCGGTTATCCGGGAGGACCTAAGATTGAAAAAGTGTCACATGAGGGAAATCCGCATGCGATGGAGTTCCCACGTGCAAAAATCGCAGATGGTCCATATGATTTCAGCTTCAGCGGTCTGAAATCAGCAGTGTTAAATTATCTCAATGGTTGTCAGATGAAAGGGATCCCTATCGTGCAGGCAGACGTTGCGGCCTCCTTCCAGAAAGCAGTGACAGATGTTCTGATCGGAAATGCGATGAAAGCAATTGATGAATTTAAGATGGATAAGTTTGCTATTGCGGGTGGAGTAGCCTCAAATGGAGTTCTACGTGAAGGAATGCGGGAGGCATGTGAGAAAAAAGGAGTACAGTTTTATCATCCGTCACCGATTTTCTGCACAGATAATGCGGCAATGATCGGTGTTGCTGCTTATTATGATTTTATACATGGACAGAGGGATGGATTAGATCTTAACGCTGTTCCGAATTTAAAACTTGGAGAACGCTAATGGAAAAGTTTACAGCAATCGTTCTTGCTGGTGGAACCGGAAAAAGAATGCACAGTCATATTCATAAGCAATACCTTGAACTGGCAGGAAATCCGGTTCTTTATTATGCATTAAAAGCATTTGAAGAAAGTGATGTCACAGATATCGTTCTTGTCACAGGTGCGGATGAGGAAACATATTGCCAGCGGGAAATCATTGAAAAATATCATATCAGTAAAGTGAAAGCAATCGTGCCGGGAGGAGCCGAGCGTTATCATTCCGTGTACGCAGGACTTTGCGCGGCAGATGGAGCAGACTACGTGCTGATCCATGATGGGGCAAGACCATTGGTTACTTATGATATCATCTGCCGTTCTATGGAAGCAGTAAAGGAATACCATGCGTGTGTGGCAGGAATGCCGGTAAAAGACACGATCAAAATAGCAGATGAAGACGGCTATGCCAGTATGACGCCGGAACGCTCAAAAGTATGGCAGATACAGACACCACAGAGTTTTTCATATCCACTCATATATGAGGCATACCACAAAATGCTTGCAAATGAGGATTCAGCTATCACGGATGATGCAATGGTGGTAGAGCGGATGACAAATCAGCCGGTCAAGCTGATCGAGGGAAGCTACAGTAATATAAAAATTACGACACCGGAGGATATGCTGATTGCTGAAATGTACTTAAAACATGCTTTTGAAAATCCGCAGGATGAAAAAAATGAAAAAAAGTTAAAATAATTGTTGACAGAAGCAAAAGTTGATGGTATTATCTTTCTTGCACTGATTCGTGCGAAACAAATACGGAGAGGTATCGAAGTGGTCATAACGAGGCGGTCTTGAAAACCGTTTGTCCGAAAGGGCGCATGGGTTCGAATCCCATCCTCTCCGCTTACTGATGAATATCGGTACAAGTTAATATGTAATACTATTCGGAGAAGTACCCAAGCTGGCCGAAGGGACACCCCTGGAAAGGGTGCAGGTCGTTAATAGCGGCGCGAGGGTTCAAATCCCTCCTTCTCCGCTTGCTTGAATAATTAATTTTAAAAAAGTGTTGACAAATACTTGATGATGAGTTAATATAGACAAGCTGTTTGAAAGAAAAACTTCTTTCAAAAAGAAAAAAGTTCTTGACAAACCAGTCTTGATAAGATATAATAAACAAGCTGTCGCCGAGAACGACAACAAAACAAAGAACCTTGATAACTGAACAGTGAAATAACCTTGAAAGATTCAATGAATTTCAGGGTGTTGTGAATAACAACACACGAACGTTTCTATAAAGAAACAACCTTAAAACAGTAAATACGCTCAATAAAATTGAGCGGGATAAATCGGAGATTTATCCGGTTTATTGGAAGCCAGATTTGACTGGCAGGATGAAAACTTTTAAACATGAGAGTTTGATCCTGGCTCAGGATGAACGCTGGCGGCGTGCTTAACACATGCAAGTCGAACGAAGCACTTTATTTGATTTCTTCGGAATGAAGATTTTGTGACTGAGTGGCGGACGGGTGAGTAACGCGTGGGTAACCTGCCTCATACAGGGG